>JBLNCC010000076.1:0-99686 GCA_050260395.1 Betaproteobacteria bacterium | reverse complement strand
CAGGACATCGTGGATCATTTCGAGCGACGGCTCGAGGCTTTGGACGGTAAAGCAATGGTGGTCTGCATGAGCCGGCGCATCTGCATGGACCTGCACGACGAGATCGTGAGGCTCCGGCCGGACTGGTTTCACGAGGACGACGACAAGGGGCTGCTCAAAGTGGTGATGACGGGCAACGCCTCAGAAGGCCCCCGCGTAGCGCAACACGCCCGCAACAAAGCGCGGCGCGAGCTACTAGCCAATCGCTTCCGCGACCCGAACGATCCCTTCCGGATGGTCATCGTGCGCGACATGTGGCTCACCGGCTTTGACTGCCCGAGCCTGCATACGATCTACCTGGACAAGCCCATGCGCGGCCACGGGCTCATGCAGGCCATCGCCCGGGTGAACCGCGTGTTCCGCGACAAGCCGGGCGGGCTTGTAGTCGACTACCTCGGGCTTGCGCACGAGCTCAAGGCGGCGCTCGCCACTTACACCGAGAGCGGCGGCAGGGGGAGAACAGCCATCGACCAGCAGGAGGCGGTGGCGGTAATGCTGGAGAAGTACGAGGTCTGCTGCAACCTCTTCCACGGCTTCGACTGGTCGCGGTGGGTGACCGGCTCGCCCGAGGAGCGGCTCTCGCTCCTGCCCTCGGCCCAGGAGCACATCCTCGCGCAGGAAGACGGCAAGGACCGCCTCATGTGCGCCGTACACGAGCTGTCCCAGGCCTTCGCACTGGCCGTGCCGCATGAGGAGGCGCTCGCCATCCGCGACGACGTGGCCTTCTTCCAGGCGGTGCGGGCGGGCCTGGCCAAGCACGCGCCGGGCGAGGCGAGGACAGAGGAGGAACTGGACCACGCCATCCGGCAGATCGTCTCGCGCGCCGTCGCCTCCGAGGGAGTAGTAGACATCTTCGCAGCGGCGGGCCTCAAGAAGCCAGACATCTCGATCCTCTCCGAGGAGTTCCTGGCCGAGGTGCGCGGGATGCCGCAGAAGAATCTGGCGGTGGAGCTGCTGCGCAAGCTGCTGAGCGGCGAGATCCGCACCCGTCGGCAGAAGAACATTGTCCAGGCCCGTTCGTTCGCCGAGCTGCTGGAGCAGGCGATCCGCCGCTATCAAAACCGTGCCATCGAGGCGGCGCAGGTCCTCGAGGAACTGATCGCGCTGGCCCGAGAGATGCGGGAGGCGGACCGGCGCGGCGAGCGACTCGGTCTCAGCGAAGAGGAACTGGCCTTCTACGACGCGCTCTATACCAACGACAGTGCAGTTAAAATCCTCGGCGACGAGACGCTGCGCGCCATCGCCCGCGAGCTCGTGGCGGCCGTGCGCGCCAACGTCACGATTGACTGGACAGTGCGCGAGAACGTGCGCGCCCACCTCCGTGTGCTCGTGAAGCGCATCCTCCGCAAGCACGGTTACCCCCCTGACAAGCAGGAGAAAGCCACCCAAACAGTGCTTGAGCAAGCCGAGCTGCTGGGCTGGGAGTTCGCCATGGCGGCTGGCTGAACTGGCCCAATGTTGAGGGCAGCGGTTCCCAACTCGTTGTTCCGGTCCTTTCGGCCCTGTTGAAAGACCCAGCGTAAGCGGCTTCACGTTGCGGTCTGATGGTGGTCTGGCCCAGTTCGGCCTCATTGCGCACGAGACCATTCCCGCCGCCTAGCCCCCGAGGCCAACAGCACGAGGAGTCCGGCTACTATCATCGCGGCCGGCAAGATCCACCTCCCGACCTCCCGGCCTAGCGTCGCCGAAAGCCCGACGATCCCCACTCCCAACGTCGGCACGGCGGGTATGAGGAATTCCACACGTCGCCCCCCGAAAAGGTACAACTCGAGGAACCCCACGCCCACCGACAGCGGAAAGACGGGCCAAAGGTATTCGAGGATGCCCCACCCAAGAAGCTGGCACGCGAGGAAGAGCGCCCCCAGGGTAGTGAGGAGCCCGCCCAGGACGAAGAGGCCTTCCGACCCCTTCTCCGCAAACGCGATCTAGTGCAAGAGCACGCCGAGCCCCAGCGGCACAAGTGGCCACCAGAATCAGGGCAGCCAGGACACGACCCCGATGTTAAAGAGGAGCAGCCATACCCCGATGAGCGCAATCCCAGCGCCGAGAACAGCCCGAGGCCATTTCACGACCACCATCCCCTTTCGAAATCCTCTGGAGACGTTCTCCGAAACGTGTGCCCCGGCCAGGCGCCAGCACGTGCAGCCCGAAAACCGCTGGCTTGGCGATGCGTAGGTCCCCCCCCCCATCCGCTCCTCACATGTGCCCGGAAGCCCCGGTTTTGAAGCAGGCCTCCAGCGCCGTTACGGCCTCCTGCGACCCACCATAGACTGCACTATGGCGCCTAACGCGATGCCTACCCCAGCTCCAGCCCCAATATGCCATGCTTGTTTAGTCACGGTGTAGACCACCCCGCCAATGCCAACGCCCAGGATCAGGAACAGACCCACATACGGAAAATCGTTCTTCACAGCAGACTCCCCCTTCTTCCCGGCAATCGCGGGAGGAGATCGTCAGGCTTTGTCCAACGGACGGACACCTCTCGCATACGCGCCGGCTGCAAGCCCGGTACTGCCAACCCTTTATGCGTTTATGCTCGCTGAAATCCTGGGATACCTTCCGCCAGCTTCTGCAAATCGGCGGATCGCCTCGGGATCTGTCGGCCTCCCGCCGGTTCGCTTGCAAGACGATTCTATAGCGGCGATCTGAACAGGCCATGAACAGATTCTGAAATCAGTCTAAATCGCCACAGGTGGAGGATCGAGCATCGGGCATGGGCATGGGGCATGGGATGTGATGGAAAGACAGGGCCGGCATCTAAGTGAGGGTGCAAAAATGCTCCCACCTTCTGGGAGGGGTTGCCGGTGACTCAAAGAGAGAGTGCGACACCGGCAACCCGGCAACTACTGCAAGAGTGGCGAGAACTAACGCACCCTCACTTAGCCGCACTGCGGCTGCAGCTGCGGCCGGGGCCGACCCTCTCTCGCCATCGGCTCGCGCCCGTGCCGTGCAGGTCTTGTGGGCAACAGCGGTGACAGGCTACACAGGCTACTCGGCCTACACGGGCCGGCACGAGTCACGCGGGTCACAGTCACACGGGTTAGGAGCGCCGCAGTCCCGCGGCCTATAGGACCGCGTCTATCCTCCGGGCAAGCTCGTGCTTGGGCATGAATCCCACGAATTTCTGAACGAGCTGGCCTCCCTTGAACAGCCCCAACGTGGGGATGCTCATTATTCCGTAGGTGGTCGCGGATATCCTGTTTTCATCCACGTTCAACTTCGCGACCTTCATCCTGCCCGCATAGTCCGCGGCGATATCCTCGACCACGGGCGCCATCATCCTGCACGGACCGCACCACTCCGCCCAGAAGTCGACGAGCACAGGCTCCTCCGACTTGAGCACTTCCTGAGCAAAAGTGGCATCGCTGACTTCAATGACTCCCTTTGCCATGTCAAACCCTTCCTTTCTGTGATCTGCCATCCGGCATCCGCAGTGTCTTCACGATCTCATCTTAATCAGGATCCGCTGTGTATAGGGTCACAGGGGGAACCCAAACCTATGCCTTGAGTTCAGGAATGAGTGCCGTGGCTCGGCGGGTCCCAGATGCGGACCGACCACCCGCAACGCGCGCGCCCACCCGGGGCGACCCGCCAGCATCCGACTACCACGGTGTGCACCGGCGACAGGCTCGCGACGAGCTAGACAGGACTGACCACGATCCGCAAGCCCACGGCCAAAGGTCACGACAGTTTGCTGAAGATCTTGACGAATCTCGCGAGCGCGGCGCGGCTTGCCGGGCTTGCTCCCATGTCCCGTGCCACGCAGTCAACGAGGTGGGACCCGGCTATCGCTATGCCGACTTGCGCCACCGCCGCCTTCAGCGCGGCCACCTGGATGACCACCTCGTCACAGCTCCTGCCGTCTTCGATCATCCTTCGGATGCCTCTCGCCTGGCCCTCTATACGCTTCAACCGCGAGAGGATGTCATTGCGAGCGTTCTCGCTGAGCGTCAGAGCGTCGAGGTCTAGCGCGTCGGCTCCCCTGCTCTCCCAGCCAGCGGAGGCTCCGAGCCCTCCTTCATCGGGCCCATCAGACTCCTCAACATCAGGCTCACCGCGTGGATCCAGGTTCGTCGGCTTCGCTTCCCAGTCCATCGGCTTCTCGGACACGTCCTCAGCCATCCGGCACACCTCGCATCGCCTGTATTACCCTGCCGGGTATAGTATACGGCGTCCGCACGCGGTGTGTCAAGAAGAATTAGCAAGGCTTTCAAAGCGGGGTGCTGATCATTCTTCACTTGAAGAAAACGTGGTTGCCGATGAAGGCGGTCACAGGCCTCGTCCGAACCCATGGGTCGTAGCTCTTGGAGGGATTGTAGAAGCCAACCGCGCCGAGCGACGGGTCTTCACCGGCCAGCGCCCTGTCTGCCGCTTCGATCGCTTGTTCCGTGGGAGGAAGGTTGATGGTGCCGTTCGCTACGGGCGTGAACTGCACGTAGCCCTGATCGACCTGGTAGATCACGTCCGTGATGGTGTCGGGGTAATCCGGGCTCTCGACTCGGTTGAGCACCACGGCTCCCACGGCCACCTGCCCTTCGAACGGCTCGGCCTCCGCCTCCGCGCGGATCAGGCGGGCGAGGAGAAGGCGTTCCTCGGGGCTGGCCTCGTAACTTTGCCCCGGCGGAGATGGCTGGGGTGATGGTTCGGGAGACGGCTCGGGAGACGGTGACGGGGACGGGGCGGGCTCGGACGGGGGAGGCGACGCGCCGGGTCCCGGCTCCGGTGAAGGTGCCGGTTCCGGTGCGAGACCCGGGTCGTCCCCCGGAGCCGTGACTGGCTGACCAGTCGCGCTTACCGCGGCGAAGACCAAGACTAGAAGCAGAATCAGCGAAATCGTGTTCGTGCTCATGCTTGGTCATTCGACAACATGCACTCGATCCATTCAAGCAAATGTTGGCTCACCTGCCATGCCTGGTTGCGCTGCCTGGACCTCGCCTCTCCTCGAAGGAGAGTCTCGGGTACTGCCGCCGCCCGCGCCATGGGCCTGCCACCGTAGCTTTGCCGTGCGTGCCTCCCCCTGTCGCACCACGCGCCTGTACCTGCGGCACTCCCGAATCCGTCCCGTACACGCCGGCCGCCCTGTCCGCAAGCGACAGGGCGGCGTATTACGAGGCGCTCCCCTTCCTGGGGTCCCTCCCTTTCCTCGAGCTTCCATCCTACCTTGCTACCGTGCTCCGTGGCGAACGCTCCGTGGCAACTTAGCTTCCGCCCTTTCTCGGTACATCGCCATGAGTAATCGCCGGTTCCAGGGAGCACACGCGCCGTCCAGGGTTGCCCGTGATTGCGCGAGGGGTGTCAGAATCCGGTCACTTGTCAGACGGGCCGGATTTTGTCAAGGCACCCCGCTTGGGGTGCCGTCCCCGAGTGCAACACCGGCAACCCAAGACCTCGGACAACAAGAGATGACTAATGACATCGTACTTAATCGGCGGAGACCGTGAAATCCCACACCTCGGACGCAGACATGGAGAAGGCTTCCGGCTCAAACCCCTCCATGTCGAGCGGGTCGCCAGGCGGCAGGTTCGGCTCCAGGCTCACAGCCATGACCCCCCAAATGAAACCCCGCTCAGCGGCGCTATGCGAGTACGCGACACTGACGCGCTCTTTGGACCCTCGCCAACACGGTTGTACGCAGACACGGCGTACTCCGCCCGCTGTCCCGGGGTGAGCACGGGTGAGCCGTCCATCCGTGGCCGCAAGCACCCCAGCCGGCCCGCTGCCCCAACCCGAACCGATGTCCTCTGGGCCCCATGGGAACGAGAAGGAAGAATAGTGTATCGTAGTCACCATGCACCGAAGGTCGGACTGGGCCACGGGCAGTGTGCCGTGAACGGTCGAGTTCTCCACGGTGACCCTGACGATCCTGTCTGCCCTCAGCGGTGCGTGCGGGCGAATCGACAGCGCCTCAGTCGCCCGCACCAGCCGTCGTTTCCGCGCGGATTCCCGGACAGCAAGGCCACAGCTCCTTGCGAAAGGCGCACACCGCCGCGGCGGCACGACTCTCAAAGGCGCTCTCGGTCTCCTCAATGCGGTAGTGAGGGTCAGGCAAACCGTGGTTGTCATCGATGAGTACGAAGCCGCGCCGCTCCTTGATGATCTCTTCCGCCAGTCGGTCTTGTCCTCGCTGGACCGGAGAATCCTCGTTGTCATCGCGTCGTGGCACCCTCTCAGCTGGCTCTGGGAAAGCGACCCCGCAAGCCTCGGAGCCACCCGGTGCCTGGACCTGCGATGCCTCAAGCCCCAAGAAGCTGAAGAGCTCCTGCAGCAGCTCGGGATTGCAGGACAGGGCACCCTCGACCGCATTGTTCTTTTCGCCGGGGGCTTCCCGCTGGCAGTCGTCCTGGCCGCCGATATGGGACGATGCCAGCCTGTCCCGCGCTGCCAGCGCGCCCAGGCTCGAGGAACTGACAAGCGTCTACAGAGAGTGGCTACGCGACTACCACGGTCAGGAGGGCGATCGCCCGGAAGAGATCGACCAGATGTCGAGGCTCTTCGAGCTCTATCCGGATAGGTTCATGGCGGTAAGGGAACGCGACGGTCGTCTCGCGGGCTTCACTTGTCTCATCCCGGTAGAAAAGCACTCCCTGCCCGTTCTGCGGATGTCAGAGGTAACGAGGCTCTGCGTTGACCACTTGCCGGGCCCGCGCGGCGCGTCTCACATCCTTCTCTTCCCGTTCATCATTAGGACCGCCCGCGCTTACCAGGCCAGAGCCCCTCTTGTGCAGGCGGTCTTTGAGTGGCAGACCGAGCACGGCGCACACGTTGTTGTCACGACGTGGGTCCACGAAGAAACGGCCGCCTCAAGGGCGGAGAAGCTCGGCTTCAAGCGGCTTCAAGAGCCTGTTTGCACGGCGGCGTACGGGCCCGGCATGCCTATCTCTTATTACCGGCTCGATCTCACTGAGAAGTCCGTTCAGACCTGGTTGAGCGAGGTGGTCGGACAGGAACAAGGTCCGCCGGGAGCAGTCTTCTCTTACGCGGAGATCGTTCAAGGGACCATCTTCTGCCTGCGGCATTTCTGGAACGATGAAAAGCTCGAGCACAGCAAGATGTCACGCCTGCGTGTGGTGACCGGCCGCCTCGCCAGCAGGGACATGCTGGCGAAGACCGGCGAGACCGCGACAGCTACGCCTGCCGCCGCCTTCCCGGACGCCATCCGTTCGGTGCTCAGAGACTCCCTAGCGTTGCTGGCGCAAGGCACGGGGCGCTTCGCCTTCCGTTCCGGAGCGGACCAGGCGAAGCTCATTTGCCTGGTCTACATCGATCAGGCCGGGTCTCACGAGCGCGTGGTAGAACGGCTCGGCCTCCCGCGCACCACCTACTACAGGCGGCTCCGCCGCGCCCTGCACAACATCGCCAGCATAGTCGCGTCGCTGGAACACGAGGAGGAAAGCTTCTGAGACGCGCAACTCACTCGCCTTGACACGTCCCCCGTTGCGTGCTACACTGCGATTAGCAGCTCATATTAGGAGCAGGTGCTAATCATCCCCTGCTTGGTGCCACTCGCACGCGGCACCGCACCGTATGGGGTTCAATAACTTATCCCTCCCGGCGTCGCGCTGCGCGAGCGCCGCGCCCGGTGGTGACGCGGGCCGGCGCCCTCGCATCGAGAGGCCGGGGGTCGCGTCAGGACATCGGGATTGCTAAGTGAGGGTGCAAAATACTCTCGACTCTTGGGAGGCGTTGTCGGTGATTGCACGAGGGGTGTCAAAATCCGGCCACCAGCCAGTCGGGCCGGATTTTGTCAAGGCGCCCCGCTTGGGGCGCCGTCCCCGAGTGCAACACCGGCAACCCGGCAACTAGTGGAAGAGGGGCGAGGACTAATGCACCCTCACTTAGGGAGTGGCGCCCTAAGGAGGAGGCAGGAGCGATGAATTACTTCCTCACGGAAGAGCAGCAAATGATCCGCGACCTTGCGAGGAAGATCGCAGAAGAAAAGGTCGCCCCGCGTGCGGCGGAGTTCGACGAGGCCGAGGAGTTCCCCTGGGACCTCATCAAAGTCCTGGCTGAGGCGGGCCTTTTCGGTGTCTGGGTTCCCGAAGAGTATGGCGGCCTCGGGGGCGGTGTGTTCGAGCAGTGCCTCGTGGTCGAGGAGCTTTCGCGGGCGTGCGGCGCCGTAGCCGTTTCGTACGCCGCGAGCGCGCTCGGGGGCTTCCCCATCTTGCTCTTCGGGACTGACGAGCAGAAGCGAAAGTACATGCCGGACATCGCGTCCGGCGCAAGGCTCGCGGCCTTCGCTCTCACGGAGCCCGGCGCGGGATCTGACGCGTCGAGCATCCGCACCACCGCGACGCGCGACGGGGACTACTACATACTGAACGGCACAAAGCAATGGATCACGAGCGGCGGCGAGGCTGAGATATACACGGTCATCACCACGGTCGACCCATCCAAAGGCGCGCGGGGCATGACCGCGTTCATCGTGGAGAAGGGCACGCCCGGCTTTGAGTTCGGCAAGAAGGAGAAGAAGATGGGCATAAGGGCCTCCGCCACGCGCGAACTCATCTTCCGCGACTGCCGCGTCCCCGCAGCAAACATCCTCGACCGCGAGGGCAAGGGGTTCATAGTCGCGATGCGAACCTTCGACCGCACTCGTCCGGGCGTCGCGGCCCAGGCCGTCGGCATAGCCCAGGGCGCCCTCGACAAGGCCGCGAGGTACGCCACGGAGCGCGTCCAGTTCGGGAAGAAGATCGCCGAGTTCCAGGCCATCGAGCACATGCTCGCGGACATGGCGACGCAGGTTGAGGCGGCACGCGCCCTTGTCTACGCGACGGCGCGCATGATAGACGCGGGCGAGCGCGATTTCTCCAAGGAAGCATCGATGGCGAAGGTCTTCGCGTCCGACGTCGCCATGCGCGTAACCACCGACGCGGTCCAGATATTCGGGGGCTACGGCTACATGCGCGACTACCCCGTGGAAAAGATGATGCGCGACGCCAAGATAACCCAGATCTACGAAGGCACCAACCAGATCCAGCGCTCCATAATCGGGAGCGCCGTGATCAAGGAGGCTATGAGGCGGAGATGAACGTCGCCGTTCTCATCAAGCAAGTCCCCGAGACCACCGACGTGAAGATAAACCGGGAAACCAACACCCTGATGCGCGAGGGCGTAGCCTCCATCATCAACCCGTTCGACATGTATGCCATTGAAGAAGCGCTACGAATCCGAGAGAAGCACGGCGGCAAGGTCACCGTCATCACCATGGGCCCGCCGCAGGCCGAACAAGCGCTGCGAGAGGGGCTCGCCCTCGGCGCGGACGAGGCCGTGCTCCTCACGGACCGGGCGTTCGCCGGGGCAGACACCCTGGCCACGTCCTACACTCTGGCGAAGGCCATCGAGAAGCTGGGCGGGTTCGACCTCGTCATATGCGGCAAGCAGGCCGCCGACGGCGACACCGCCCAGGTCGGCCCGGAGGTCGCGGAAAACCTGGACCTCCCCCACGTGACGTACGTCCGCAAGATCGAGGAGCTTTGCCCCGGTCCTTGCGGCTCCGACGGCGCCCGGGGCTTCATCCGGGTCCAACGCATGACGGAGGAAGGCTACGAGGTCATCGAGTCGCCCCTCCCGGCGCTCATCACCGTGGTCAAGGAGATAAATGAGCCCAGGATGCCCTCGATAAGGGGCATGCTCAGGGCGAAGAAGGCGGCCATCACGACCTGGACCGCGGCGGACCTCGGCGTCGACCCAGGCCGCGTGGGCCTTGTGGGCTCACCTACGCGCGTCATCCGGGTTTTCACGCCCGAGCAAAGACGCCGGGGCGAGATAATCGAGGGTGCAACGGTCCAGGAGAAAGTGAGAAACCTCGTGGCGAAGCTGAAGGAAACCCACCTGGTGTAATGACGCGGTCCGCGAGTGGCGGCGGCCTGCGGCGCGTCGCGGCGCCATGCCGCGGGTGGCTGGGGGGGGTGTGGCCCTAGCCCTGGCCACGCTTGGCCAGCTCACACTGTGTATGTATATATGTACACGCTGCGTAGTTTTGTGGTTGTTGCCTGAGCCCGTACCGGAGCCCATACCGGCTCTTTGACGCGCGTTTGGAGAGGAGCGGTGGAAGTGGCTGTTCGTGTTGTTTCAGATAGATGCACGGGATGCGAGGCGTGCGTCGCCTCGTGCCCGTACGGGGCCATTGCGGTGCAGGACGGCGTTGCTGTCATGCTCGAGAACTGCATCCAGTGCGGGGCGTGCGCCGGGGCGTGCCCGGCCGAGGCCATCGAGATCGATGAGATGAGCCCCGGCACCCGGCCCGATGCCGCCGGGCAGAGGGACAGCCGGGCGGCACGGCCCGCCAGCGGTGAAGAGTTTGGCGATAGCTGCGACAAGTGGCGCGGCGTTTGGGTGTTCGCGGAGCAGCGCAAGGGAAAGCCTTCGAGCGTCGTGTACGAGCTCCTTGGCGAAGGCCGAAAGCTCGCCGACGATCTGGGCGAGGAGCTTTGTGCGGTGCTCCTCGGCCACGACGTGGACGAGGCCGCAAATGATCTGATCACGCACGGAGCGGAGAAGGTGTACGTGGTCGACGACCCGGCCCTCGCCGATTTCCAGGATGAACCTTACGCGCAGGTCATAGCCGAGCTCGTCAAGGAGTACAGGCCATCCATCTTCCTCCTTGGCGCGACTACCATAGGGAGGTCGCTAGGCCCAAGGGTGGCGGCAAGGCTCAGGACCGGTCTCACCGCCGACTGCACGGGGCTTTCCATCGATAAGGAGAGGCGCTTGCTCCTTCAGACGCGTCCCGCCTTCGGTGGGAACATCATGGCCACCATCATCTGTCCGGACAGCCGCCCGCAGATGGCGACAGTGAGGCACAAGGTGATGAAACGCGCGGCACGCGACAACGCCAGGCGCGGCGACATCATCAAGCTGGTCAAGGAGATCCTGTCGCCCAAGGCGAGGCTGGTCAAGGTGGTCGAGGAAACCCAGCAGATGGTGAACCTCGCCGAGGCCGACATCATCGTCTCCGGGGGCCGTGGTCTCGGAAAGGCGGAGAACTTCAAGCTCATCGAGGACCTAGCGCGCGTCCTTGGCGCCGCCGTAGGGGCGTCCCGCGCCGCGGTGGACGCCGGGTGGATACCATACGCGCACCAGGTCGGGCAGACCGGCAAGACCGTGTGCCCGAAGCTATACATCGCGTGTGGCATCTCCGGTGCGATCCAGCATTTAGCCGGCATGGGGTCCTCCGATATCATCGTGGCCATCAACAAGGACCCGTCCGCACCCATATTCAATGTGGCGACTTACGGTATCGTGGGAGACCTCTTCGAGGTGGTGCCCGCGCTCACGGCGGAGCTCAACAAGGGCGGCAGCGAGTGAGCGACAGGGCCGACCACGGCGACGAGGATCGAGGATGCCGATGAAATCACTGGAAATACGCCTGCCTCCCCTTGACAAACCTGGACACTCGTAATAGCATCGTTAAAAATACATCTTCAAGGGACTTTGAGGCGAGTGAGGTGATCCTATACAGCTGTAGTAACGGGTTCGACTTGGGTCACGATCTCTTTTCGTTGATGGCATGGCATAGCGTGGCTACAGCAGCTTTTCAGCCCACATCTGCAGCCTGATTGTGGAACGCGAAGCACTCGAGGAGGGAGAAGAGTTGATCATACGCAGTATACAGCTACTGCCGTTCAAGATTCCTTGCGTCGCGCCTTCATCGACTGCCCCGGAGCTGGGGCGCTCGCTCCCGGGAGCAGCCCGCATCGTTCTCGTAACCTAGGGACGCGTCTTTTTATTCCCGCGGGCCCTTATGTAACCGACATCGCGGCGCGCTCGCGAGCGCCTCGATGCCCCGCGAGTCTTGCTAACCAAGGCTCCTGGTGTTCCTTTGCCACCTAGAAGGCCATTTGGCCACCCATAGGGCACTCGTAAGCACGGCTCATAGCACGGTGTGTGCTACGCACACACGAATTCACGAATTGAGGAAGCAGAAGGGGTTGAGAGATTGTGAGAAGCAGAGCACGGATGAGATGGGTCAAGTGGATCATGCTGACAATCATTTGCGTTGCGACCACAGCCGGAACGGCCGCCTTCGCGGCAGGCGGCGGCAGCGCGAGTGACACCGCCGAGAGGGTCATCCGCCCGATTTACATTCTGACAAGGCCGCAGTCGTCCTCGCCGGACGAGTTCGAGAGCGCGACGCTCATCGCGAACGCCATGAAACAGGTAGGGATCGATGCCCGCGTAAAGGTAGTACCATGGGAGCAGATGGCCGATGTTGTGTGGTACCAGCGGGATAAGTGGGACATGACTGGCTGGCAGATGACCGCCCGTCCAGAAAGGCTGGACCCGGACGAGGTCATCTACAACCTGTTCCATTCCAGCACGGCGCAGGATGGCTACAACTTCATAGGCTACATAAACCCAGCGTACGACAAGGTCGCCGAGCAGCAGCGGGTCACCATGGACCCCGAGAAGCGCAGGCAACTGGTGCTAAAGGCTCAACAGATGCTGGCGGACGATGCCGTGTACGATTTCCTTGTGCACCAAAAGATCGGCTTCGTCTACAACAACAAGGTGTTTGCGCGTGACTCAATCAAGAACATGGCAGGCCTCGGCATCAAGAACTTCTGGACATACATCTACGCCACGCCCATTGGCGCGCAGAAAAACATGATCCTAAACAGCAACGATACGGTGCAGGCAGTCAACCCGTTCTACATCAGCGGCACCGTCGACTCGTGGGTGACTGAGCTGATTTGGGACCGTCTGATGCGCATGGGCACGGACGGGCTCCCGAAGCCGTGGGCGGCGGAGTCCGTTAAGTGGCTGTCCGACACCCAAGTCAAGGTGGTCCTCCGCAAGGGCATGAAGTGGCACGACGGCAAGCCAGTGACCGCGGAAGACGTCAAGTTCTCCTTCGAGGCTCCCATGGGCGACAAGGTGCCCATGTACAAGCCATTTGTCAGCAACATAGACAAGATCGAGATAGTAGACCCGAACACGCTCATTTTCAAGCTTAAGCAGCCTTCGGCCACGTTCGAGACCGCCTGTTTCGCCAAGGTCAATCTGGTTCCGAAGCACATATGGGAACCTATCTTCAAGGATCTTGCTAACAAACCGGAGACCGCCGAGAGCTACCAGGAGAAGGTGCCCATCGGGTCCGGGCCGTTCAAGTTCGGCAGCTGGAAATTCTCGGAGGAGATCGTTCTCGAGGCCAACCGCGACTACTTCCAGCCTCCGAAGATCGAGAAATGGATCTGCCGCTTCATCCCCAATATGGAGGCAACCCTCGGCATGCTCCAGACGGGAGAGATCAATTTCCTCGCCACCTACGTGGGTGACCCGCAGATTCTGGAGCAGAAGGTCAAGGCGAATCCGAACCTGACGATCGTATACGCTGTGGACCTCGGGTTCAGGTTCTTCGCTATGAACCTGCGGCGACCGCCGTTCGACGACGCCGCGTTCCGGAGAGCAATTCTGGCTCTGACCGACCGGCAGCTGATCGTGAACGCCGTGTGGAAGGGGTTCGCCGTGCCGGCCGACTCCGTGGTGTCCCCCGCGTTGGGCTTCTGGAAGAACAAGAACCTCAACTATCCGCAGGGCGGAGTGAAAACCGCGAAGGAGATCCTGAAGTCCGCGGGTTACGAGTGGGACAACAAGGGCAGGCTGCTCTATCCGAAGGGCAGAAAGGAAGAAACGCCTCCAGCGTCCTGACGCTCATTCGGGGTCTTGCTGCCGCCTGCCGCGGCCCTCGCCTTGAGCGCAGGGCCGGGGCCGCGAGCCTTTGCCGTTGACGCAGAGGATGTCGGACGCATCAGGCTGTCAAGGATGTCGGGGTTGCCGGCGGTTGCGCGAGTAGCGTCAATATCCGGCCGCTGGCCTGATGGGCGATGGGCCGGGTTTTGGCAGGGCGCCCGCCCACCTAGGAGCAGCGCGGGGGCGCCGCCCGCGAGTGCAACACCGGCAACCCCGGCTGGAAGAGCCTGTGGAGGCTTTGAACCTTCCGGGTTCCTCGAGGCGCTGGGAGACGCTGGCAGAGAGGGATACGTCATGAGGTTTAACTGGAAGTTCTTCGCGCAGAGATTCGCCCAAATGCTTCTTACCCTGTGGATCATCGTCACCATTTTGTTTTTCCTGTTCCGTCTGATGCCCGGCAACCCTCTGGTAGCATACATAGATCCGACGTTCACTCAAGAACAGCAGGAGATCCTCATACGCCAGTTCGGGTTGGACAAGCCGCTATGGCAACAGTACTTTGTTTACCTGGGCAACCTCCTCAAGGGAGAACTCGGTGACTCGTTCTTCTACAAGGACTCTGTCGTCAACGTGGTGTGGAAGGTCTTACCGAACACAGTCTATCTAATGCTCCTTTCCCTCGTGATCGCGTATGTCATCGGGGTGCTCGGAGGCATTGCCCTGGCGTGGCGGCGCGGGCAGAGGTCCGAGACGGTTGGGATCGTCTTGACCCTTCTCACCAGGTCCAGCCCGGAGTTTTGGGTAGGGATGATCCTTCTGGCGGTCTTCTCGTTCAAGCTACACTGGTTCCCGTCTGGGGGATCTTCGCCTGCTGGCATCGTCTACGGCTCCGAGCTTGAGAAACTGCTCTCGCCGTCGTTCTGGCATCACATGTTCCTGCCGGCGCTCACGCTCGCTTTGTACCTGCTCGGCCTTCCGCTCCTCCTTATGCGTTCCAGCATGCTGGACGCCTTGGGCGAAGCGTACGTAGACATGGCGCGGATGAAGGGCCTGAGCGACAGGCGCATCATGTTCAAGTACGCCGCGAGAAACGCCGCCTTGCCGGTGGTAACCGCGATGGCCGTTGGTGTGGGCTACGCTATCGGCGGGAACGTGGTCGTAGAGACCGTCTTCAGCTGGCCGGGACTGGGGAGGCTGCTGATAAAAGCGGTGTCGGCCAGCGACTATCCGCTCTCCCAGGGGGCTTTCCTGCTTATCGCCGCGGTGATGGTGCTCATGAACTTCGTGGCTGACATTCTTTACAGTGTGCTCGATCCACGGGTAAGCCTCGAGAGCAAGGGGGCGAGCTTGTGAGGGCACGTCGACTTGCTTTCTTGAAAAAGGCTCTAGCTGATACCTATGGGTTTTTGAGGCGAGACAAGTTTGCGATGGCCGGCGCTATGATCTACCTCTTTTTCATCCTGGTTGCCGTGTTCGCGCCATACATCGCGCCTTACGACCCTCACGAGCTGATCATAGAGGGCAGCGACCTGGCGTCAGACCGCCCGCCGTCTGCGCAGCACTTGCTCGGGACAACCAACATGGCGAGGGACATTTTCTCCCAGCTCGTGTATGGGGCCCGTCCCGCCCTTACCGTCGGGTTCAGCGCCGCGTTCTTCGTCGTGGTGCTGGGGACCCTCGTGGGGCTCCTCGCAGGATACTTCAGGGGATGGGTCGACACCGTCTTGATGAGGCTGGCGGACGTCGCCTTCGGAGTGCCGTTCGAGCCCTTCGTCATAGTCCTAGTCGGGTTCCTCGGGCCAAGCACTTGGAACATAGTCCTGGCCATGGCGCTTCTGCTCTGGCGGGACACCGCGAGGGTCATCAGGTCTCAGGTTCTGACGATCCGGGAGCGAAGCTTCGTCGAGGCCGCGAGAGCGTCCGGTGCGTCTCACCTGCGTATCATGTTCGTGTACATAGCGCCGAATATTCTCCCACTCTCGCTCCTCTACGGCTCTCTCGCGGTCGGCTGGGCCATCCTGACCGAGGCCGCCGTGAGTTTCCTGGGGTTCGGTGACCCCAACGTGATAAGCTGGGGATACATGTTGCACGACGCGTACGTGTCGCAGGCGTTGTCCCGGGGCGCGTTTTACTGGTTCGTGCCGCCGGGCGTATGCATCATGCTTACGGTAATGGCCGGGTTCTACCTCGGACGCGGCTCGGAAGAGATCCTCCACCCAAGGCTAAAGAACGTGTGAAACACCCGACCAGCGGAGAATTCGAGCGGAGATGGACGAAATGCCTTTGCTAGAAGTCAAGGACCTCAAGATCTACTACAGGACGACCCGGGGGTGCAACAAGGCCGTCGACGGCGTCTCTTTCAGTCTGGACGAGGGAGAAAGCATTGGGCTCGTGGGAGAGAGCGGCTGTGGCAAGAGCACGTCAGCGAGGGGAATCATCCGGGTCATGCCACGCAACGCCTATATAGCCGGCGGCGAGGTGGTTTTCGACGGCGAAGACCTCGTCCAGTTGCCGGAGAGCCGGATGCGCAAGATCCGTTGGAACAAGCTCTCTCTCATCCCGCAGGCCGCCATGAACTCGCTCAACCCGGTGTACCCGATGGTGGATCAGTTCGTAGAGGTGCTGTGCTTAAAGGGCGGCATGAGCCGGCGGCAGGCGCGCGAGCGGGCAAAGGAACTGTTCCGCATGGTGGGCCTCGACGGAGAGCGCTTGAGCTACTATCCCCACGAGTTTTCGGGAGGCATGAAGCAGCGCGCCGTGATCGCCCTAGCCCTTGCGTTGAACCCCAAGCTGGTCATCGCCGACGAACCCGTGACCGCGCTCGATGTCATAGTGCAAAGCCAGATCTTGCGGGAGCTGAAGAGACTGCGCAGAGACTTGGGAGTCTCGTTGATAATGATCACGCACGACGTCTCGGTGGTGGCAGACATCTGCGAGTCCGTAGTGGTCATGTACGCAGGTAAAGTCGTGGAAAAGGGAACGGTCAGGGATGTGCTCAAGAGCCCCGCCCATCCTTACACGATGGGATTGAGGAACGCCTTTCCCGACCTGCGAAATCCACCAAGGTCTCTCATATCGATCGAAGGGTCGCCTCCCGATTTGATAGATGCGCCGGAGGGCTGCAGGTTCGCCGCAAGGTGTCCGTTCAGAGAAGCCTCGTGTACAGAACGAGCCCCGGAATTGGTTGAGGTGTCTTCCGGCCATTATTCCGCCTGCTTCCGTCTGGACGACATCGACTCGCTGCGGCGGAAGGCAGAGGAGGTGGAAACGTGGCAGAAGGCGGCTATGTCGTAGACGTGCGGGACATCACGAAATACTTCCCCGTCCGGCAGGGATTGTTTCTCAGCAGGCAGAAGGGCGACGTCCTCCGAGCGGTGAACGGCGTGAGCTTCAGGCTGAAGCGGGGCGAATCCTTGGGTCTTGCCGGAGAGAGCGGCTGCGGCAAGACCACAACAGGGAGAATCCTCCTGAAGTTGTGTGAGCCTACAGGCGGCAAGTACTTCTTCAACGGCAAAGATGTCACAGACATAAAGCGCGGCCACGAACTCAAGGAGTTCAGGAAGCAGGCTCAGCTCGTGTTTCAAAACCCCTTCGAGGCCTTGAACCCGAGGTTCACGGTGTTCCGTTCCATAGCCGAGCCGCTCATCATCCATAACATAGGAAGCAAGAACGAACGGGCGGACCTGGTAAGAGAGGCGCTGGAGATGGTCAACCTCAAGCCTGCCGAGGCGTTCTTCGACAAATACCCGCACCAGATGAGCGGTGGGCAGCTTCAACGGGTCGTCCTGGCCCGCGCGCTCGTGGTCAAGCCAATGTTCATCGTGGCGGACGAGCCCGTTTCAATGCTGGACGTCTCCATAAGAGCGGGCGTGCTGAACCTCATGGGTGAGATCGCGCGGAGCATGCTGCTCACCACGGTGTACATTTCACACGATCTCTCGCTCATCCGATACCTGTGTGATTACACGGCGATCATGTACCTCGGCCAGATCGTGGAGATTGGGCCGACCGAGAAGGTGCTGAGCGAGCCAGAGCACCCCTATACTCAGGCGCTGATCTCGGCGGTGCCTTCCCCCGACCCGGATTTCAAAGGAGGCAAACTGAAGATAACGAGCCACGTGCCAAGCCCGGTCGACCTGCCCCACGGGTGCCTGTTCCAGGACCGTTGTCCTTACGTCGAGTCCATCTGCAGGCAGGCGCAGCCAGACCTCCTCGAGCGTGGGGCTGGCCACGCGGTGAGGTGCCACATGGTAAGTAAAGCCATAGAGGCGGTGAGCACGGCATAAGGACGCGTGCGCAAGTCTCACCACCCTCTGCGTGCCGCGCGGTGCAAGCGACATATGCGGCAGTTGATGCGGGCACACGGGGAGGTGCCGGAGGAGCGACATGCCGGGGCTGCCGGTGATCCCACGAGTCAAGAAACGTAGACGTCGCACTGCTTGGAATCAGAGAGGAGGAGTTCAAGATGAGGATCGTTTACGTCGTGCCGGGCACAATGGACGAGAAGGAAATGGCAAGGAGAGGCGGACTGTTACGGGAATGGGCCGCTCCCGGCGTTCAGGTGGACATCACCGGGGTGACGGAAGGGCCCGCGTCCATCGAATCAATGTATGAGGAATACCTTAGCATACCGGCCACTGCAAAAAAGATCTTCGAGCTGGAACAAGAGGGGTACGACGCCGCCATCCTCGGGTGCGCAGGGGATCCCGGGCTCGACGCCATGCGGGAGATTACGTCGAAAATGCTGGTAGTCGGCCCCGCGGAAGCGAGCTTCGTCGTCGCGGCGATGCTCGGCTACCGTTTCTCGCTCCTTACCGTCATGGACAGCATGATCCCGAGCAGCTATGAACTGGTGCACAAGGCAGGCGTGGCAGCCAAGCTGGCCTCCGTCCGGGCGGTCAACGTCCCCGTCCTGGAGCTTGCCTGCAACAGACACGCAACCCTCGAGAAGATAATCGCCGTGGGGCGCCGGGCTATCGAGGAAGACGGGGCGCATGTGCTGGTTCTTGGGTGCATGTCCATGGGGTTCCTGAACGTCGCGGAGGACATCCAGGCCGCGCTGGGCGTACCGGTAGTGAACCCGTCCAAGGTCGCGTTGAAGGTCACCGAGGCTCTCGTCGGGTCGAACCTGCGTCATTCCAAGAAGGCGTTTGCGCTGCCGCCGAAGCTCGCCGAGGGCAAGGTAGGCTCCATCGACGACCTGTACGTAAGGCTGTAGGTAGACCGCGAGCCGCCGCCGGGACCGCGCCGCCGCGCGAGCGGGTAGAGGTGGCCGATCCGGAGCAGGGACAGCGAGAATGAACGCGAGAAGCTAATGTGGTTGTTCGTCCCGTGGGCCCGCGCAAGTCCCGGATGGGTTCGTCAGGCACTGCTTTCCATAAAGGTCGAGAATGAGCTGCGCCTCGCCGCGGCCGATCCCGGCCCGTCTCGCGATCTCGGACAGAGTCAGGCCCTGGTCGGCAAGGCGGAGCACGAGAGCGTGTTTCTCAGTAACCCGGAGACCGCCTGCCGCATCCTGCCCCGCTCCTGCTCCTCCCACCTCCGCCCGGGCGGCCTCCGGCGTCGTACTCGCTGCCGGCTCCGGCCTATCGGCGGGCTTGGCTTCGCGCTCGAGCGCGGCCACAGCCTCCGTTAGCTGCATGATTCTGGCCTCCGCCTCGGCAAGGAGCCGGGTGGCGGCCCCAGCCTTCGCCTCGAGGTCCTGGATTGCCCTTGCCGCGGCCTCCTCGATCGCACGGGTCACTTCCCCCGCGGCGTCGCCAAGCCGCGCTGGATCCTCCGCGTTCGCGGCACGGTCGCGCCCGCCGCGCTTGCCGCGGCCCCCGCGTCCGTCACGTCCATTCGGGGCGGGGACGGCCTGCGCCGCACGTCGCTCGCCGAGCGTCATCCCCAGAGAGAACACTATGAACAAGATGCCCGCCACGATGACGGCCACCGCTGCTAGGACGTCCCAGGGCACCTGAGATAGCACTAAACTGTCCACGCTCTAGACCTCCACATCGATTATGCGCCCGGGCAGCGGGGATTCGCCGACCGTCCCGGCCGGGCCGCTTCCAGCCGCAGGAGTTTCGGCCGCGCCGGCTCCGGACGCCCCATCCGGCGCGCCGCCTCCGGCACCACGCCCCCCGCGTGCCCGTGCCTGCCCGGAACCGGCTTCGCCTGAACCCTTGCGGCGCCGCTCCTTCTCGTCCCGGATCACCTCGTCTTCCGCCTTGGGCGACGACGTCACCTGTGTTGACCTCTCCTCGGCGCGCTTCGAAAGCTCCGCCGCAAACGCCTGCTGCCCCGTGGCACCCGCCTCGTTCTGGACTCGCTGGACCCGTTCGGCCTCCGTAGCCCGGGCCACAGCGTTCTGGACGTCAACGGAACGCACGGACATCTTCGTCACTCCCCTCGGTCGCGACGTCGTGGCAAACTCACAGTATGCCTTCATTCGGCCCTGCGCGCAGCCTTCACATTGCCCACCTCATCCGGCAACAACCTCGACCTGAGCCTTAACACCGCGCGGGTATGGAGTTGCGAGACTCGCCCCTCCGAAACCCCCAGTATCTCCGCTATCTCCCTCACGGTCAGCTCATCGTAGTAGTGCAGGGTCACTACGAGCTTCTCGCGCTCGGGCAGCTCCTCGATAGCCTTAGCGAGCCGCGCCTTGAGGTCCTCGACCTCACACACGGCCAGCGGGTCGGGGCTTTCCAGGTCCGGGATGGCGTCCAGCAGGGTAACGTGGCGCCCGTCCTCGCTCATCTGTATCATCTCATCAAGGGAGAGCACGGCGCCGCGCGAGGCGTCCGCTACCATCCTCTGGAACTCTCCCAGACTCACACGGAGTTGCGCCGCGGCCTCCTCATCGGTGGCAGGCCGTCCGAGCCGCCTTTCGAGGGCTGCGTACGCTCGCGCGATTCGCCTGGCGTTCTGACGCACAGACCTCGGGACCCAGTCCGCTTCCCTCATGCCGTCGGCCATGGCGCCCTTGATGCGCGTCGTCGCGTAGGTCTCGAACTTCACGCCCCTGCCGGGATCGAACTTCTCAAGGGCCTCGATGAGCCCGATGACACCCCACCCCACCAGATCCTCGTATCCGACCACCGCCGAAAGCTTCATCGCCATCCTTCCGGCGAGCACCGGAACCATCGGCAGGTAACGGGCGATGAGTTCGTCTTTGGCTCCGGGGTCCCCCCCCGACTTATACCTATCCCATAGTTCCTCGATAGCCACGGCGTTACAGCAACCCCTTGCGGCGGAGTTCGATTTGCCGCTGCAACACATACTTCGCCAGCATGTCCCGCTGCCGCTCGTCGATCTCCTTAAACTCCACTGCTATCTCTTGGACCCTGCCGTTCTCGGTCTGTCCGGTCGACAACCTCACCACCACGCCTTTGACGGAGAACTTGCCGCACGGAAGCTCCAGCTCCACATCGACTTCGGAGCCGATCTCCAACTCGGGCCTGGACTGCCAAGTCACGATGAGCGCGCCGCCCCCGGACACGTTCGTGACCGTTCCCTTGTGCGGAACAAGCCGCCCCTTGGCCTTGCCCTTGCGGTCAAGACACCGGTACCGCGCCGGAAGCAACACGTTAACCCGCGCGTACCGCCGTCTCTGGTCGCGGACGACCTCCGTGGGCCTTGCCAACTGCAGCATTGGAAACGGATACACGATCACGGACTCCACAACAGTGTCCAGCTTGTACACCCCGTCCTGCCTCACCAGCTGGATACGTACGGGGTCCCCCTCGCCAAGCCTGAGCACCGCGCCCCTGTGCGTGGGCGCCGCCACGATCACCGCGTCAAGCCCGATGTCTTCCACCCGGCTTGGGTAACTGCCTGCGTTGCGTCCCTCGAGCACAACGAGGGTGATCTTCTGGTTCACCCTGAGCACGTCCTCGACTTCCACGACGGTTATCCTCCCGGGCTCATCCTCTCGCCGCTGTAACAAGCCGTACGAGCGCGCTGCCGTCACGGCGAGGTTTATGAGCGTGCAGCGATCCTCCCGAGAAATCCCGCAAGACCATGGCCAGCGAAGCCCCGAAGCGATGTGCCTTCCCGGCGCCTCGCTTGCAGCCTCTCCGCGATCTCGCCAACGGCGCGTGAAGCAGGGCTCGACGGATACCTCACCACAAATGGCGCCTGCTGCATCACCGCCTTAGCTACGAGCGGGTCGCGCGGCACGAATCCCAGAAGCTTGAGGTCGACCGAAAGAAACCGCCCAGCGACGAGGGTTATCTTCTCGGCCGCGTCTTCCGCTTCCTTCAGATCCCTCGCCATATTCACTATGAGCATCACCGGCGCCGCGGGGTTTTCATAGGACACCACTTTGATAGTGGCGTACGCATCAGCGATGGAGGTCGGTTCGGGCGTTGTCACCACGACGACCTCCTCGACAGCCGCGAGAAACCCCACCACACCTGACGAAAGCCCAGCCCCTGTATCGACGATGATGAAGTCCGCTTCGTTCTCGAGAGCGGCAAGCGCGGAGACCAGCACCGCCCGCTCCGACTCAGGCAGGCGCAGGAGAGAAGTCGCTCCCGACCCGCACGGGATTATCCTTACCCCTGCCGGACCCGACACCTCGATGTCGGCGAGGCTCACCTCTCCGGCAGCTACGTGGGCCAGGTTGTATCTGGGGACGATGCCGAGCATGACGTCGATGTTGCCAAGACCCAGGTCCGCATCAAGGACAACTACCCTCGCGCCTCCCGAAGCGAGGGCGATTGACGTGTTGAGCACTATGCTCGTCTTGCCGACCCCGCCCTTGCCGCTCGTGACCGCGATGACCCGCGGCCGCGGGGCCATGTCATCCCACGCGCCGTCCCAGCCCGGGTTCCCGGGCACGAAGCCTCCGTTCCGCGCTCCATCCCGTGTCATGCTGCGAAGGCCGCTCGCCTGGTCGTTCATGTCATCTCCCACCCGTTCCCTTGAGTCTATCTCCGCCGCCGGTCTTCACCGCCATTTCGCCGTCCGCCTCAGCGTCCTCTACTCCGCCGCTGAGGATCCACTTCGCCAGCCTGAAGGCGTCGGCCACCTCGATGTCCTCCGGCACGTTCTGCCCGTAAGTCACGTATGAGATCGGCACCTTTACGGCGCTCGTCACGCCGAGTATTGGGCCAAGCCGCGAGGTCTCGTCGAGCTTGGAGAAAATGAGCCTGTTGACGCCGCACGGGCTGAACCTTTCCACTATGTCGAGAAGGTCACGGGGCCTCGTGGTCATGCTGAGAACGAGATGCGTCTCGTCCACCTGCGCGGCCTCGAGAAACGCCCGAAGTTCCGCCATGTGCATGCCGCTCCTCGGGCTTCTCCCGGCCGTATCGATGAGCACGAGGTCGCACCCTTCGTGGGACGCGAGAGCCTGGCGCATCTCGGCGGGCGTGTATACCACCTCGCACGGCACCCCGATTATCTCCGCGTACGTGCGGAGTTGCTCGACCGCAGCTATTCTGTATGTGTCGGCCGTGACGAACGCCACTTTCTTCTTCCCGAAGAGCGCGGTGAGCGCTGCTATCTTCGCGAGGGTCGTGGTCTTGCCCACACCCGTGGGCCCGACCAGGGCGATCACCTTGCGCGATCCGGAGGCGAGCGCGACTCCCCCCGCCACCGGAAGCGTGGCGGTGATTAGGTCCTGTACAAGCTCGTACGGGGACTTTCCCGCCACCTGCGCCTCACGCCATTTCATTTTCGCGGCCTGAATGAGTGCCTGCGCGAGGTCAGGGTCAACGTCCATGTCGAGGAGGCGTTCGTGGATTTCCACGAGGCGTGCCGCGGGCGTGCTCTCGTAGGCTCGCCCGGCGGCAACGGCGGCAGCCGGTGCAGGCTGTACCTCAGGCCGGAGCTGGGGCAATCCCGCGTCGGCGCTCTCCTGCTCGCCGGCGAGGTCTGCGCCGCGGAGCGCGCCGCCGGCCGCGGCCAGCTCCGCCCAGCCCCTGTCGCCGCCGCCACCGGCCGGATGGCACATCGTGATCGCACGCCCTGGACCCGCCGCGCGCACCGCGCGCCGCTCTCCGGCCGCCGCGTCGCCGCGCGCAGGCATGGCACGCGCGTATGCCTGGACGGCAGCGCCAGTGCCGGTTCCGAGTCCGTTTCCGGTCGCAGTGCTCGCGCGGCCTCTTCCCCCCACCCCGCCCGCTTCGGGCACGTTCACATCGAGCGCCGCGATGACCTCGAACCGCTCCCCGCCAAAGAGCCCCGCGAGCTTCCCTCTGCGAGCCTTCCGGGTATGGAGTATCACCGCGTCGGGCCCAAGGTCCTCGCGCACGGTGTCGAGTGCTTCCTGTATCGTGCGGGCCACGTACCGTTTAATTCTCATTCAGGCTCACCGTCCCGACAGACCTAACCTTTTGGTCCCTGGTGATCTCGTTATAGGAGAGAACCGCCACGTCCGGCAGCACCCTTTCCACGATCCTCTTCAGGTACGGGCGCACCCCTGGACGCGTAAGAAGTATCGGCTGGTATCCCTCGGTCGCCATCTTCTCCACCGCGCGAGAGGCGGCCCGAACGATGGATTGCACAAGCCCGGGCTCGAGCGCCGGCGGCTCGCCCGCGCCTGCGCCGCGCCCCTCGATAGACCTCGCTATTTCCTCCTCGACCTCCGGATCGACCGTGGACACCACAAGCTCTCCGTCGGCGTTGCGATACTGCCTGCATATCACCCGGGCCAGGGCCGCTCTTGCGTGTTCCGTGAGGACATCCACATCGCGCGTCTCCCGCGCGTGGTCGCCCAATGCCTCGAGAATCGTGGCCACGTTCCGGATCGGCACCCCCTCCCGAAGGAGGTTTTGGAGCACCTTTTGGACCTCGCCCACCGTCATGAGGCTGGGAATGAGCTCCTCGACCACGGCCGGCTCCGTTTTCTTCACGTTGTCTATGAGGTTCGCCGTATCCTGCCTGCTGAGGATCTCCGCGGCATGCCTCCTGATGACCTCTGTAAGGTGGGTCACGATGACGGATGTGGGGTCGACCACCGTGTAGCCCGCCATCTCGGCCCTCTCCTTGTCTTGCTCAGGTATCCAAAGCGCGGGAAGCCCGAAAGCGGGCTCGGTCGTCTCGATGCCTGATACCGGCTCCACCACGATTCCGGGATTCATGGCAAGGT
Organism: Betaproteobacteria bacterium; assembly: GCA_050260395.1. GTDB lineage: Bacteria > Bacillota > SHA-98 > UBA4971 > UBA4971 > UBA6256. The sequence continues at coordinate 74,932 of JBLNCC010000076.1, read as the reverse complement.
AATACCCCATCATGACCTCGCCCCGCGCCACCTCTACACCGCGGATCTTGATGGCGTACCCCGTGGGCCGGAGCTGGATGTTGTCTCTGATGCGAATGTGGGGCAGCACGAGTCCCAGATCCACCGCGACTTGGCGCCTCACCATCGTGACCCGCTCGAGCAGGTTTCCACCCTGGCTTTCGTCGGCGAGGGAAACGAGGCCGTACCCGATCTCGAGCTCGAGGGGATCCACCGCCAGGAGGGACATGACGTTTTCAGGCTGTTTAGGCGCAGGCGGGGTCTTTTCGGCCTCCTCCGCCTCGGCTTTCGCCCGCGCACGCTCCGCGCCAGCCATCGCGTACGAAAGCGCGCCCGCCGCGGCCGCTATCAAGAAGAACGGCACTTTCGGAAGGCCTGGCACTATGCCGAACAGCACCAACATGCCCGCGGCGATGGCCACGGCCCTCGGTTGCGCGAGAAGCTGGGTCGCAACCTCCTGGCCGAAATTCGATTGCGCCGCAGCGCGGGTCACAATGATGCCTGTGGCCGTGGAGATGAGGAGCGCCGGGATCTGCGACACGAGGCCATCACCCACGGTGAGGAGGGCGAAGGTCTGAAGCGCCTGCATCACCGGCATGCCTAGCTGGACCATGCCGATTATGATGCCGCCGATGATGTTAACGAGGGTGATTATAACGCTAGCGATGGCGTCGCCCCGCACGAACTTGCTCGCGCCGTCCATGGCGCCGTAGAAGTCGGCCTCGAGCTCGATCGCCCGCCTCCTGGCCCTCGCGGTCTGCTCGTCGATGAGGCCGGCGTTGAGGTCCGCATCGATGGACATCTGCTTGCCCGGCATGGCGTCCAAGGTAAACCTCGCGGCTACCTCGGCGACGCGGCCCGCGCCGTTCGTGATGACCACGAACTGGATGATCACGAGGATTATGAAGACGACCATGCCCACCACGTAGTTGCCGCCGACGACGAAATTGCCGAACGCCTCGATGACTCTGCCGGCATACCCGTGAAGCAGGATCAGGCGGGTCGACGAAACGTTGAGCGCAAGGCGGAAGAGCGTGGCGACAAGGAGAAGCGACGGAAACGAAGAGAAGTCAAGGGCGTCGCGGGTGTACATGGTGAGCAAGAGCACCACGAGGGAAAACGTGATGTTGAACGTGAGAAGCACGTCAAGGACGAACGTGGGCACCGGCACTATCATCATCACGAGGATGACGACCACGGCCACCGCCACCAACACGTCGCTGTGTTTCGACAGCCTATTCATGCTCACGCCCTCAACCCGGCCTACCGACACTTAACGCTGTCACCTCCAGCTTCCCGCGCGCCCGGCTCTCTTGTTGAGGTAATAAACGTACGCGAGGATCTCGGCGACCGCCTTGTAGAGATGCGCAGGGATCTCCTTGCCGACGTCCACGGCCTTATACAATGCCTGCGCAAGGGGCTTGTTCTCCACGACCGGCACGCCGTTGGCGGCCGCGATGTCCCGGATCCTCTGGGCAATCAGTCTCGCGCCCTTGGCCACGACTTTCGGCGCCTTCATCGTGCCGGGGTCGTACCTCAGCGCCACGGCGAGTCGCACCGGGTTCGTGACCACGACGTCCGCCTTCGGCACCTCCTGCATCATTCTGTGTGTCGCGATCTGGCGCTGCCGCGCGCGGATCCGCGCCCTCAGCAACGGGTCGCCTTCGGTCTGCCGCAACTCCTCTTTTACCTCCTGCTTCGTCATCCTGATGCTTTTCTCGAACTCCCATCTTTGGTAGATGTAGTCGAGCGCGGCCAGCACCGCGAGCGCCACCGCCACACGAAGGCCGAGCTTGAAAGCGAGGTTGCCCACGGTCACGAGTATCTGGCCGGGCTCCATGGCTCCGGTGGCGACAAGCGTGGGATAGTCCTGCCGCAGCGTCACGTAGCCGTAGTACCCGACGATGAGCATCTTGGCGCATGACTTGACGAGTTCCGCGAGCGCCCGCCCCGAGAAAATCCGGGCCATTCCCGCGGCCGGGTCGAGCCGCGAGAGCCGCGGGGCAAGCGGCTCCAGGGACAAGACCAACCCGACCTGAGCCAGGTTCGCAACGAGTCCGACCACGAAGCCGGTGGCGATGGCGGGCCCAGCGGCCTTCCCGATGGTCAGGAGGACGTTCAGTGCAAGCACGTGAAGACCCTCCTCGGAGACATCCGGGTGTGCCAGCGTATCGCCGAGAAGCTGCCTCATGAAGCCTCCGAGCCCGGTGTAGATGGCCCCTCCCGACGCGCCGAGGACCCCGAGCGTTGCGAGGAGAATCGCCACGGAGTTCACTTCGACGCTCCTCGCCACCTGTCCGTGTTTTCGCGCCTCCTGGCGCCGTCTTGGCGTTGCGGCCTCCGTGCGGTCATCGCGTGGCACCGCTTATTTCGCACCTCCCAACACTGCGAGGATGCTCCGTTCGAGCCCGCTGAACGAGCCCCTCATGACGAGGACGAAGAGGGGCAGCGCAACCACCAGAGTGAGCAGCCCCACCCCGATTTTGAGCGGGAAGCCCACGATGAAGATGTTCATCTGCGGTACGGTCCTCGCGAGCATGGCCATGACCACGTCTGTCAGGAGCAGCGTGCATGTGACCGGAGCTGCTATCTTGAGAGCCACGACCAAGGTGTCACAGAAGAGCCTGATCACACCGCCCTCGAGTCTTGCCGTGAGAGTGAAGCCTGAGATGGGCACGACCGCGTAGCTCTCCACAAGCCCTGACAGGACCATGTGGTGGCCATTGAACACGAGAAAGAGCAACATAGCGAGCAGGTACTGAAACTGGCCCATGACCGTGACCTGCGTATTCGCCACAGGATCCACCACGTTTACGAGGCCGAAGCCGACTTGGATGTCTACGAGCTGCCCGGCGAGCTGCACTCCTACCATAACAAGCGATGCTACGTAGCCCGTGACTGCCCCGACCAGGATCTCGCGGCCCACGCATACCGCGTATGCGACCACGTCCGCCGGATAGCCTGCCGCGGGTGCTTGCACCAACGGGAACGTCACCAGGGCAAACAGCGCGGATAAGCCCGCTTTCACCTGAAGCGGCACGTTACGGCTCCCGAAGACTGGCGCGAACCCAAAGACCCCGCCTATCCTCGCGAGCACCAGGAGATATGTTTGCACGTTGGTAACGGCCGCGTCGACGACGCTCACAAACACGCACCTCCGCAAGCAAACAAACGCTACGGCCACGGCCGCGCCTTGCCCCTCGGTGCCCCACTCACGGCACGTAATTGGGAAGGTTGGTGAACAGCTCGCGCGTGAACTCCACGAGCGTGCGCATCATCCACGGGCCAAACACCACGAGCGCCACGATGACCGCGAGGACCTTCGGCACCAGAGCCAAGGTCATCTCCTGGATCTGCGTCACCGCTTGGAAGACGCTCACGACGAGGCCCGCCACGAGCGCCAGCACGAGCACGGGCGCCGCCACCTCCAGCGCCACAAGTATGGCGCGCTGACCGATCCCCGCTATGACTCCTTCCGTCACTTCCCCTCACCCCCGAAAACCCGTTGACTCCTCACTCAGTGGAAGCTGCGCAACAACGAGCCGATGACCAGGTTCCATCCATCAACCATCACGAATAGCAACAATTTGAACGGCAGCGAGATCATCACAGGCGGCAACATCAACATGCCCATGGACATAAGGACGCTCGCGACCACCATATCGATGACCAGAAACGGCACGTATATCAGAAACCCGATCTCGAACGCCGTCTTGAGTTCGCTGATGGTGAACGCGGGTATGAGCACGAGCATCGGCACTTCCGACGGGTTCGCCGGCCTTTTCGCCTTCGCCAGCGTGGTAAAGAGCGCGAGATCTTGCTCCCTCGTCTGCTTCAGCATGAACTCGCGAAACGGCACCGCCGCCCGATCGAGCGCGACCTGCTGCGAGATCTCGCCGCGCAGGTAGGGCTGAAGCGCCTGCTCGTTGGCGGTCCCCAGCGCGGGCGCCATGACGAAGAACGTGAGAAAGAGCGCGAGACCGATGAGGACTTGGTTCGGTGGCACCTGCTGCGATCCCAAGGCGCTCCTGACAAACGAAAGCACGATGACGATCCTCGTGAACGAGGTGAGCATGATGAGAATGGCCGGCGCGAGAGTAAGCACCGTCAAGAGCACCAGGATCTGAAGTGAGCTGGACACGTCTTTCGGGCTCGTCGCGGGCTCGACTCCGATGTCGACTCGCGGGAGCGGCAGCAAGCCTCCGACGTCTACCGAAGGGACCGGTGCCGCGGGCGCCCGTGGCCCCGTCTGCGCCTGCGGCTCACTGGGAGTTTGCAGAGCCTGCGCCAGGACCTGAACGGGCCCCTCCGCAGCGTGGACCACCCCTTCACCAAAGGACACGCATCCGGCCCCTGCGACGAGAAGGACAACGGCGCCCAGTGCCGCGCCCAGCACCAGCACAAGCGTCAGCGCTCCCTTCTTGGGCGCGGCGGCCCCCCGGAGCGCAACTGCACCCGGGCGGCGCAACGAGCCGTGCCTTCTGCCTGCCCGGTAGCGGCGCGCCCCGCGGGTGTGCCCATCCAAGCTTTGCGCGCTTGTCTTGCTACAAGTCGATACCTTCGTCATCCGTGTCCTCTCCTCGGGGTCTTGCACCTTCGAAACGACGCCTGTAGGCTTCGAGAATCTCGTTGAACCTGCGCCTCTCGTTCGAGTCGGCCTGCGAGGCGCGGTCCTTTCGACCCGCGTCCTCCAGCGATCCCGCGTCGACCTCTGCCACCACCGAGATTTGCGTGCCTGTGGCACCGAGCACGAGCAGCCTCTTCCCGATCCGCACGAGGTGCAACCCCTTGCCCGGTCCGAGCGGCAGAGATTCCCGCAGCTCCATGGCCGGACGACCGCGCACGCCCATTCGCCGCTGCTGCAGAGAGCGCAGGGCCAGGCCGGTGAGGTATATGAGCGCGATGACCACAGCGAGGCCCACTACGAGCCGGATTCCTAGAACGATCGGGTTCACTGCCGCCGCCATCCCCTTTCAGGCATCTCCTATCAGGCTTTTCAACTCTTCGGGCTGCTCAGCCTGTCCGCAGGAGCCACTATGTCCACCACGCGGACACCGAAGTTCTCGTCGATGACCACAACCTCCCCTTTTGCGACCAGCTTCCCGTTGACCAGGATGTCCACAGGCTCGCCGGCCACCCTGTCGAGCTCCACCACCGAGCCGGGGCCAAGGTCGAGGACGTCACGTATGGTCATGCTGGTCCTGCCCAGTTCCACCGTGATGGGAAGAGGCACATCAAGCAGCAGATCGATGTTGCTGTGGCCTCCCTGGCGGGGCTTCTCCCCGAAAGGCGCGAACTCCGCCTTTTCAAACGCCCTTTCCAGGTTCCGCCTGGCGTCATCGCCGGTAAAACCCGGCGCCGCGGCTCCTGCGACACCACCAACACCGGGGTCGGTCCTAATCCCGGCACCGCCTTCGCCGCTTCCCGCGTCTTTTCCGGCTACAGCAGCGTCAACGCTTCCCGCGTCCGCCGCGTCCGCAGGCCCCGGTGCGTCCGGGTCAGATAGGGCGTCGAGGTCCTCGTCAAAGAGATCGTCGGTCATCACAATGTCCCTCCCCTGTCGTGCAGCACGCGTGATACCTGAAAAGCCAGCCTCTTGCCGATCACCCCGGGCCGCGCAAGGAACTTGGCTCCGCCGCCCACGCGCACCATGAGATCCTCACCGCGCCTGGAGTCAAGCCTGATGATGTCGCCCGGCGCAAGGTCGAGGAAGTCGCCCACGAGAATGGTGGCCTGACCCAACTCAGCGGTGACGGGCACCTGGACGGTCGCAAGACGCTGACGGATGGCCTCGGCGGACGCAGCTTCTCCTCCACGCCCGACTTGCTTCTTGAACCACCGCGTCGCCACGAGCTTTGGCAACGCCGGCTGGAGCACAGGGTAAGGCAGGCACAGAGTCACGTTCCCCGCAACATCCCCCAACGCGACCTGCAACGACACGGCCGCGACAGTCTCGGTCTCCGCCGTGACTTGAGCGAACTGCGCGCTTGCAACGATATTCTCCAGTCGCGTCGAAAAAGCCGTTACGTCGGCCCAGGAGCGGGCCAGGATGTCCAGCACCCTGCCTGCAAGGTCCTGCATGAGCCGCTGCTCGATGTCGGTAAGCTCGCGGGGCTTGCCCTTCGCCTGCCCGGGTCCCCCAAGCACCCTGTCGAGGATCGCGAAGGCCAGGAGGGGCTCGAGCGCCAGGATGGCTTCGCCGTCGGGCGGGCTCACATTGAAAACCGCAATGACGCCGGGGCTCGGCAAGGACGACGAAAACTCATCGAAGGACAGCTGCTCGCACGAGGCCAGGTTGACCCTGACCGGAAGCCTCAGGTATGTGGACATCCACGTCGAAAGCGACCGTGCAAAGGTCTCGTGGATTATCTCGATGGTGCGAAGCTGGTCTTTCGACAGCTTGTCAGGCCGGCGGAAGTCGTAAGGCCTCACCTGCTTCGCCTTGCCGCCCGTACCTTTCACGGCCGGCTGCTCTTCTTGCTTCGCGAAGGATGAAAGCAGCGCGTTTATCTCTTCTTGCGAAAGGATCTCGTCCAAGCTCCCGCCCCCGCATCACGGGTTACTTAAGGTTATTGAATGACGAACTCAAGGAAGTACACGCCTCTCACACGAGGCGACTTCCCCCCGTCGCCTGAGAGCGACCGCTCTATGGCGTCGGCTACACGGCGTCGTATCGCGTCCCTTTTGGACACATCGCTCAGGTCCTCCAGGTTGTAGGAAGATAGGACCGCGAGGATGGCATCCCTCACCTTGTACTCCACTGCTCCGATCTCGGCGCTGGCCCTTTTGTCAGCGCACTCGACACTGATCGAAGCCTTCAGGTAACGCGTGCCGTTGGTGCCCGCGACGTTGACTATGAACGGTTCAAACGCGTAAGTGGGACCTGGCTTCGTCGCCGGCTCCGGAGCCTCTGCGCCTCTCGACCCTGTCCCCGCCTGCCCGTGCAGGCTACGCGTATAGAAAAGCGCTCCAGCGGCCGCTGCAAGGCAGAAAGCCAAAACACCGGCGACCACAAGCGGGGAAATCCTCCGCCTCCGGCCGGTTGCTCTTCCCTGTTGCTCTTGCATGGCGCGAAGGTCGCGCGCCGATAGCGTGGTCGCAGGCCGATCGGGCACTTCCCAACCATCCCTCATCGGAGGCTGAGGCCCGGCGGCAGCCATCCCGGCCTGGCTTCGCACTCCGGAGCCTGCTCTCCCTGGGTTCGTCGCACCACCGGCAGCCCTCGCGGCAGGCGTACGGCCCGGCGCGTTGCCGGGCGCCGCCGGGCTCGGTCCAGATCTCTGATAGCTCACGATACCTGTTGGCAAGCTCATCCCCCTATTCCTTGGGCGATTCCCCTGGAAGCACCGTTTTCTCTTTTTCTTTCAAGATCACGACGTCCACCCTGCGGTTCAAGGCCCTATTGGCCTCGCTCGTATTAGGCACCTTCGGCCTGTACTCGCCGTAGCCCATGGCGGTGAACCTGTCCGGGGCGAGGCCCGCGGCCTCGATGAAATACCTTAGCACCGTACACGCCCTCGACGTCGATAGCTCCCAGTTCGACGGGAATTTCGGCGTCCGTATCGGCAGGTCGCACGTGTGCCCCTCGATCCTGATGTCGTTCGGGATCTTGCGCAAGATTACCGCTACCTCCGAAAGGACGCGCCGTGCCTCGGGGCGCAGGTCGGCCTGGCCGATGTCGAAAAGGACCTTGTCCATGAAGCTGACCACAAGGCCCCGCTCCGTGACCTCAAGGTGTACATCGTTCGTGAGAGCCTGATCCTCAAGGAAAGACTGGAACTCCTGCATGACCCCCTCAAGGTCGATCTCGGACTTCCCCGAGGGCCGAAGATCGCTTGGAGGCTTCGGAACCGGCATCTCACCTGGATTTAGGACTTGAGGCCCTCCTGTGAGCACGCCGAGCGCGCCCTGAAGCGATATGACCGCTTGCCGGAACTTGATCGCGTCGATGGATGAGAACGCGAACAGGAGCACGAAGAAAGTCAGCAGCAACTGGGTCATATCGGCATATGACGTTATCCACGGCGGAGACCCGGAGGGCCCGTCATCGTCTGATCTTTTGCGCCTCATGTTTTCGCACCAGCCGTTTCCTTACTAGCCGCGCCTCCAGCTCCCGCGGCACCTGCCGCCGTCGCCTGCGCTCCTTTCTTATATACCACCTTGGTCCTGGTTGCAGGCGGCAGGAACGCCCTGAGCTTCTCTTCGACGATCCTCGGGTTGTCTCCTGACTGGATCGCGAGAATGCCCTCGATGAGGATCTGTTTCTCCAGTGCCTCCTCCAGTGCCCGGACCCCCAGTTTCCCCGAGATAGGGATGAATACTAGATAAGCAAGGATCGCCCCATAGAACGTCGTAACTAGGGCCACGGCCATGCCGGGACCGATGGAGCTCGGGTCGTTTATGTTCCGGAGCATCTGGATGAGCCCGATAAGGGTCCCGATCATGCCGAACGCGGGTGCGAAGAGCGCCATTTGGTCGAACAGTTTCCGTCCCATCTTGTGGCGCTCCTCGATGGCGTCAAGGTCGGTCTCGAGGATCTCCCGTATCACCGTCGCGTCCACGCCATCCACCACGAGCTGAAGGCCGTGCCTCAAAAAGTCGTCCTTGACCTTGTCGAGGCTGTTGTCGAGGGCGAGGAGCCCCTCGCGCCGCGCAAGCTCGGCGAGGGATATGATCTGCATGATCGTGGCTGTAAGCTCCGCGGGACGCCGCGTGAACGCGATCTTCGTGACGCGCAGCACATTCTTGATGTCGTCCAGCCGAAAGTTGACGAACGTTGCGGCAATGGTCCCACCTATGGTGATCATCACCGAGGAGATGTCGATGAAGCTCCTGATCGACCCACCCATCTGGATGGCCGTACCAACAAGCGTGAGTCCCGCAACGATCCCGATGAAAGTGGTAAGGTCCATGTTACGCCCCCGCAAGTCGTATGGCACTCGCGTCGCGGTGCCGTTGTAAGGTGCATGCCGCGCCCGCTCTGCGTGCCGTGGCATAAGACACACTGGCGCGTCGCGTCGCGATCAAGGCCGGCGCTTTCCCGTCCTCTCACACACTTATGTGGCCAGGTCGCCTCCGCCGGCAGGAGCCTGGGGCCCGAGCGCGATCGCTTTCTTGTATCCGACCACCGCCGCCACCACCTCATCCACGGTGTCCCTCACGACAAGCTTCTTGCCCGTGGTGAGCGTGATGATGGTGTCGGGCGTTGCCTCGACCGTCTCTATCAGGTCCGCGTTAACCACAAGTTCCGATCCGTCAAGCCGGTGCACTCTGATCATCGCAAGCGCCGCCTTTCCTCTCGCAAATGCTGTCTTCGGATTTGCCGTCCGGTCCTCCGCTCCTACGAGGCCGCTTGCTCAAAAGCCCGTCTTGCCGCGAGCCGGCACCGGCCGGCTCGAGCGCGCCGCGCCCGCAACCATCCGGGTGACGGGACGTGCCGCTAGACACCAGGGTTACTTCACATACGCAACCACACGTGCCCAAGTGGGCGGCCCGCGGGCCCGCCCCGCCCTACACCACTCGGGGGAGCCGGGCGGGCCCCACCTCAAGCCGTGCTAACGCTTGAGACTCAAGAGATCCTGCAACATCTCGTCCGCTGTGGTGATCACCCTTGAGTTCGCCTGGAACCCGCGCTGAGCGATAATCATGTCAGTGAACTGCTTGGCAAGGTCCACGTTGGACATCTCGATGGCGCCGCCGATGATCTTACCCTTGCCGTCCTTCATCGGCTCGCCGATTATCGGGGCGCCCGAGTTAGGCGACACCTGGTAGAACCCTCCACCCATGCGGAGAAGGCCGCCTGGGTTCGCGAAGTTCGCGAGCACGATCTGCGCCAACGTCCGATACTGACCATTAGAGTAGATGCCGGTGATTATCCCGTCCGCGTCCACGGCGAATGTCTCCAGAGTCCCGGCCGGGAAACCGTCCTGGAAGCTCATGGACACCGACGATGGTTCGGCGTACTGGGTCAGGCTCTCGAGGTCAAGGCTGACGGTCTGCGGGGCAGAGCCGTCAGTTGGCATGATGTCGAACTGCGGTGGGTAGTTGTATGCACCTGGGTGTGCTGTGTTGTAGGTGGCGCATGCGGTCTCGGTCGCGACAGGGTCGAACTTGCCGGTGTCGGTGAAGATCAGATACCCCTCGCCTACAGGGTTGTCCCCCGGGGCCGCGAGAGGATCCGTTACCTCCCACTTCCAGGCCCGCTCGCCGATGTCGTCGGTGGGATCACTCGGGTCGCCGGGTAGCCCTGTAGCGGGATCCGTATTGGGATCGAGCTTCTCGAAGGTAATGGGCAGCTTGTGCAGCAAGCCGAGGGAATCGTACACCTGAAGCAGACCGGAGAACTTGCCACCGGTGCCCGTGGCCTCGTCCCACGGGTCAGCCTGGGAATCGAGGTTCCCGCGCAGGATCGCGTTCTTGGTGGCCGCGGCCTCCATGACCTGGCCTATGAGGATCTTGATATCGGTAGGTGGTTGGGTGCTGTCGATCTCCCCGGTAGCGGGGTCAACCGGCTTTCCCTGCACCCTGTAGCCCGTCGCGGGGCTCACGAGGACACCATCAGCGCCGATCTGGAAGCTGCCATCCCGGGTGAAGTAAGTCCTGAGCCCGTCGCTCAACACAAAGAATCCGATACCATCAATGGCGAGGTCGCTCGGCACCTCGGTCACTTGGATGTTGCCCTGAGTATGCCAGGTATCGATGCTCCTGAGGCTTGTCCCGAGACCCACCTGCATCGGGTTTATGCCTCCCCTTCCACCCTTGACCGGCGCGCCGCCGCCGCGAATCGTCTGCACCAGAAGCTCGTGGAACGTCACCCTGCCAGCTTTATAGCCGGGGGTATTGATGTTGGCGATGTTGTCGCCGATCACGTCCATCCAGACCTGGTGAGACCTCGAGCCGGACACTCCGGCAAACATCGACCGTAGCATTGTCTTACTTGACCTCCTTCCTTCTGTGGCCGCCGGTGTCGCCGGCGGCCCCGGGGCCCCCTCGGAAGAGGTCCAGCCCCATGGCGCGGTTCGCCGCTTTCACACTATCACCGCGCTATCGATGTTGGTGAACACGTTCTCCTTGATGTGCTCGCCGTCCACCGCCGTGATGACGGTGCGGTTCCTGATGCTCACAACGAGGGCGAGATTGTCCATGAGGATGAGCGACTCCCTCGCTCCCTTGGCGGAAGCCCTGTCTACCGCCTGGGCGAGCTTCACCATATCGGTCTCGGAAAGCGAGATGTTCCTGGTCCTCATGCGCATCTGAGCGTGGCCGGAGAATCTCACGCCCTGCCCTTCGATCTCCTTCCGGAGGACCTCTCCGAAGGACGGGGCCGCGGCCGTCCCCCGATCGCGAACAGCTTCGTTTCGAACCCTCTCCACGCCCTCGGCGGGCGCCGTCACCCCGGCGCGCACCTGGAACTCGGGCGGTATTCTTTCAACCAAGGCAACCACTCCTCGCGGCAACGTCTCTCGCGTCTACGATATCTCCGTCACGTCGGTCACGAGGACTTCTTTCCCCTCGACAACGAGGTACGCCACACCATCCTTGAACTTCACGCCGGAGACCGTGCCCGTGATGACCTCGTCGTCCACCGTGGCAGTCACTTTCCTGCCGATGAGCGCCGTGGCCTGCGTGGCGTGCTGCATCTTCGCGAGGCCCTCCATGGCGAGGCTCAGGTTCTCCATCTGTTCCAGCGTGGAGAACTGCGCCATCTGGGCTACCATCTCCTTGTCGTCCACCGGCTGGAACGCGTCTTGATAACGCAGTTCGGTGAGGAGCAGCTCCAGGAACGCGTCCTTCCCTAGCTTGGTCCGGCTGCTTCCATCTGAAGAGGTCTGTCCCTGGGCATCATACACTCGCGTACTGGACGTAGCTGCAACGTTCATCAGAAACCCTCCTTTCGCTCTGGAAATCGACTGTCCGGCGCGGCCTGCGCCTCTCGCAGACTCCCATCGTCAAGCCAAGCAGCGCGCCTCGAGTTCCCCTATGCCACGCAGTCCACAAGGTGGACGCTTCCCGCAGACGGCCTCGAGGTGGCGAAAGACGTCGCTCCGCGCAGCGCGCCTGACCTCCCCGCTCTCGGCGCTGCCTCCGCGAGCCCGTGCCCCGCGCTGTCCCCAGGCCACCGCGAACCGCCGCCGTTCCACGCAACCCCTGTTCCGAAGCCGCTGGAGACGGCGACCGCTCCAAGGTCGAGCCCCTTCTCGGCAAGCGCAGCCTTCAGATCGCCGAGTCCCGCCTCGATGAGCTGCCTCGTCGCTGCGCTTTCGGCCCTGATCTCTGCCACCACCCGCCCTTGCTCAGCGGTTATCTTAAGGTGCACCTTGCCGAGGACATCGGGTTTGAGGTCTATCACCATCTCCGCCTCGGACCTGGCGAGGCGCAGTTGGGCCCGCTGGACGATCTGGTCGATGATGGCCCGCGCCGTGATCGGTGCCTGCCGCTCGTGCGCGGCGGCACCGTGAGGTGCCTGACCGCTTGTCTCCTTAGCCTCGTGCGGCGCGGATGAGTTCGAACTCAGGGGTGCCGCGGATGGCTTGTCCAACGCTATCTCAGCGTTCTCGCGCTCCGTGCACCGCTTTGGGGCCGCGCCCGTTGACTCGTCGCACCCCCTCTGCCGGGATGCCCCGAAACACCCGGACGCAGGCTCTTCAACGTTTGGCGTCTTTGCCTCGGGAACGGCCGGCCCTCGCTCAGCAGCAGGCTCCTGGCGGGGGACCGCGTCAGTACGCGGAACCTTCCCGTGCTCCTTCCGGATTGCCAGCACTGAACGCTCCCCGGCCGGGGCCTGCGGATAGCGCGGACTCTCCGCTGGAGTCTCCCCTGGAGGACGAAGTCGCGTATCAGACGCTTGACCGACCTCCACCACTTTCGTTTCCGTGCGGGACTCCCCGGGCATTTCGCAGGAGGTGGCTTCCTCATGGCCCCCGTCACCAACGTCAGCCTTCCCGCGGGTCGCCTCATCCCTCCACTCCGCACTCACCATGGCTTCCTCGGCGCGAGCTCCACGCCAGACAGCCGCGTCGCGAACGGTGACGTGCTGGGCAGTCACGTGTTGGACAATCATGTCCCGCACACCACAAGGCTTAGCGTCCACAGTCTCCGCGCCGGCCCCGCCATTACTCGGTTCAGCCTGAGCCTGCGCGAACACCACGCCGGCCGGCGTGACATGGACACCCTTGCCTTCGGCCAATGCCGCAGGGGTGGCACCATCCAGTGCCGCCTCCGCTCGCGGCGGACGCGAGACCGACTCTGCAGCCAAGCCGTCGGTTGCAAGCGGCATCTCTCGGGACGCAGAAAAGGCCGTTCTTTGTGCGCCCCGAGTGGTCGAACCATCCTCAGAAGCGGCTTTCACGTTGCCGGAAAGGCCGCCGGAAGGGCCGCTTGTTGGCGCGGACACCCCTCGCCGTCCAGGCTGTGCCAACCACGCTGGCGCGTCATCTGACGGAACGATCTCGAGCCTGATCCCGGCTTCCGGGCTGCGTTGATAGTCCCGAGCGCTACCTATGGTGTCGGAAGCCACCTCAGCCGACCTCAGATCAGTGGTTGTGTGGCGGCTTTCCCCCGCGCCCGCGCTTCCAGCAGTCGCCGGCTTCCCCGTGTCGGGACTCTCACGGACAGTTAGTCGATGGACCGTCTTGCCGCGATCTGGAGACGCAGCCTGCCGAGCTCCGCCGCCCGTGGGAGCCAGCGGGGCAGCCTGCACCGCTGCCTGCCCACGCTCATCGGGCAGAGCGCAACACGTTGCGCCTGCGCCATCGCCCCGGGCGGACCCGTCCCCTCGCGCCCGCTGCGTGGCCGCCATACTTGCCTCCCTCGGCTCATCCGTTGGTGCCAGCCGGGACGGCGTCTCGCGCGCCACCGCCGCGTCCACCTCTTCAAGTGGCGCTAGAGGCGCGCCGCTTACGGCATCCCCACGTTCACCTTCAGGGAATGCCCCCTCCGCATGCGCCTGCGGCAGCGGCGAAGTCGCTTCTCCCGCGTCCAGTTCCTCCGCGGGCTCCGCGCCGCTCTGCAGCGCCCGCGCTGCCGGCACGCGCTCGGACCCTGACAACGGCATCGCCACAGACGCAGGGCGCCCAGCCACGCGCCTGGGAAGCGGCTCGGCTCGCCCGCTCTCGGCAGACCACGCCACAGAGCCCCCAGGCGCGGTTTCCGGGCCCACCGCAGCCGGAGGCGCCGGACGGACACCCGTGGCCGCTTCCATGGCTCTCGCCTCCTGCGCCTGTCCCTGCCCACGCTCATGGCCCTGCCCCTGGGCTGGTCCATCGTTAGCCGCCGCTGGCAGGGCTTTCACCAGCTCTTGGTGCAGGGCAAGGCCGGCGTCACCGTGCGGATTCTCCTGCGCGCGGCCCTTCCCCCGGGCCGCCCCACGCTCACGCGCTTCGCCGGCCTCGGGCGCCTCGCCAGCGTCGCGCGGTTCGCCCGCCTCGGAGGCAGAGGAGCGGCACACGCTGGAACCAGCGTCACCGTCAGCTTCGGCAGCACGCGGGTCTGTGGAATCCAGTGCATCCCCGGGTGCGGGCACCGTCAAGCCCGTGAGCAGGCGCTCCCGGGCGCGGGTTTCGAGCCTCGCCGCCAGCTCGGCCGCGAAGTCCGCGGGACCATCGATCGATTCCCCCATCTCCGGGTCCGCGTTCGCCGCTCCGTCCGCCGCTCCTGCCGGGCCCTGCCCGCTTGTCACGAGCCTGCCCGCGGCGGTCGGGCGCAGCTCAGGACCGATCACCTGCGCCTCGTCCAAGCATATGGAAAACAGCATGTCCACTCAGATCCTCACCTCCTTTCCTCGCGTATCTCATGGTCCCCACCTCATCGAGGAATGCCTGCTCCGCCCGGGCGACCTCCTCACGGTAGCGCGCGTACGCTCGCTCTCTCAGCTTCTCGACGACTTTGCGCGCGCACCGCGCGGCGATGAGCGCCTCCCGCTTTCGGGCCTCCTCCCGGGCCGCGCGGTCTACGACCGCCCGTTGCTCCTCGATGCGACGGGCCAGAAACCCGAGATAACCGTGGTAAGCGGCGATCCATTGGACGTCCAGAGCGCCGCCGACGTTCGCCCGCAGAGCATCAATGGTTGCGCCACGAGCGGCCGTGAGCCTTTCGAGGACGGCCTTCTCGCGCCGGACCGCTTCCTGAGCTCGCGCGAGCTCCTGCCGGAGCGCGTCCTCCTTCAGCCGCCTCACTTCCAGCAATTTCTGCAGGCGAAACTTGAATCTCTTCATCGTTCGAACATGCTTCGCAGTCTCGAAACGGTCTCTTTATAATCCGCCTTCTCGTTGATCCCCTGTTTCAGGAAGGCGTTTATGTTGTCGATCATCGTCATGGCCCAGTCGATCTTCGGGTTGCTCCCGGGCACGTAGGCCCCGATGTTTATGAGGTCCGCGGCTTCCCTGTATATGCTGAGTGCCTCGCGCATCTTCGCAGCCGCTCTTACGTGCGCCTCGTCGGCGACATCAACCATCACCCTGCTCACGCTGGCGAGCACGTCTATCGCCGGATAGTGGTTCAGCGTCGCGAGTTCCCGCGACAGGACGATGTGGCCGTCGAGAATGCTCCGCGCCGCGTCGGCCACGGGCTCGTTCATATCGTCGGCCTCCACTAGAACCGTATAGAGGCCTGTGATGCTGCCCGACGACGAGTTCCCAGCGCGTTCCAGCAATCTCGGCATCATGGAGAACACCGACGGGGTGTAACCCCGGGTCGTCGGCGGCTCTCCGATGGCCAGGCCCACCTCGCGCTGGGCCATGGCAAGGCGAGTCAGGGAATCCATCATTAGCAGCACGTCCCGCCCGCTGTCGCGGAAGTATTCCGCGATGGCGGTTGCAAGCAAGGCTCCCTTGAGCCGCACGAGGCTTGCCTGATCCGACGTGGCAACGACCACCACCGACCGCCTGAGGCCCTCGGAGCCCAGGTCCTTCTCGATGAACTCGCGGACCTCACGACCCCTCTCCCCGACCAGCGCTATCACGTTCACGTCGGCGGAGGTGTTCCTGGCGAACATGCCCAGCAGCGTGCTCTTGCCGACGCCGCTCCCCGCGAAGATCCCGAGCCTCTGCCCTTTGCCGCACGTGATCGCCGAATCGACCGCCCGCACGCCCAGCGCGAGAGGCTCCGAGATCCTCGCCCGCTGGAGCGGCGGGGGAGGCGAGTTGACGAGAGGGTACTCAGCCTCCGCGTTTATAGGAGGTTTCCCGTCTATCGGCCGGCCGAGGCCATCGATGACGCGCCCGAGAAGCCCCTCGCCCACCGGAGCCATGGCCTCACGCCCGCTCGCCACGACCTCGCTCCCCGGTTCGATGCCATTCCTATCGCCGAGGACCATAAGGAGCGTCTTGCCCTCCCTGAAGCCCACGACCTCCGCCTCGACCGGCATCCTTTGTCTTCTCGTGTAGATTCGGCAGACCTCGCCCACGTGCGCGGGCGGGCCCATGGACTCCACCACAAGCCCAATGACCTGCACGACCCTGCCGCTCACCCTGAGCGGGTCGCACGCCCTGATGGCCGCCTGGAATCTCGATATATCCACGCCGGTTCCAACTCCGCCCTCGTAGGGCGTAACGCAAGGCACGGCGGGTTCAGTTAGGAGCGGCATCGCCGTTGCCAAAGAAAGCCCTCCTCACCTCGCGCAGCTGAGTTCCAAGCCGCGCGTCCACCGACCCGAAATCCGTCTCCACGATGCATCCGCCAGGCTCCACCCTGGGATCCTCCACGATCTCGATGGACGTGACGTCATCAGCGATCCTCATGATCTCATCGCGGAAGTCCTTCACCCGGTCGAGGTCCCACGCGCTCACCCTGATCTTGATAGGACCCCCGGCCTTCGCCTTCTCCACGGACTCCCGCACCATCCCGAGGACGACCGACCCATCCAGCGACACCTCGTGTTTCAGGATTTTCTCAGCCACCTCGATGGCGAGCTGCGCCACCGTGTCCTCCGCCGCTCTGACGGCGCTCTCCGTAGCCTGTGCCACCCCTCGCGCAAGGGTCTCCAGGTACTCTAGAAGGTCCCGCGCGTGCTCGGTCACCCTCGCCGCGCCTTCCGCGCGCCCTTCCTCGTAGCCCTTGTCGTACGCCTCTTTCAGGATCCGGGCGCGCTCGCGCTCCGCCTCCTCAAGCCTGGCCCTGGCGGCCAGCTCCGCCCGCTCGATGATGGAGCGGGCAAGCATGGCGGGATCGTCCTCCGCGTCCTCCGGCGTGCGCCCGCCTCCCCGCGCAGAGGCCTTGGGCCCAGACAGCGTGCCGAGGAAGGCTTCCAGCCTTTTGTCGCCAATGAGGGCCGGGTTTTTCCGAACTTCCTGTGCCTTGATGATCCTAGACAAGGACCTCGTCCTCCGCGCTTCTAGCGATGACGATATCACCCGCTTCCTCGAGCCTGCGGATGACGGTGACTATCCGTTGCTGGGCCTCTTCCACCACTCTCAGGCGCACGGGCCCCATAAACTCCATATCCTCGCGCAGCATCTCCGCGGCGCGCTCCGACATGTTGCTGAAGATTCTCTTTTTGACCTCTTCGCTTGCGGCTTTGAGTGCGAGCGCGAGGTCTTTCGTGTCGATCTCCTTGAGGAACGTCTGTATCGCCCGGTCGTCGAGGAGAGTGATGTCCTCGAACACGAACATGAGGTTCTTGACCTCCTCAGCCAGCGCCGGGTTTTGTTCCTCCAATTCCTCGAGGATGGTCTTCTCAGTTCCCCGGTCCACGCGGTTCAGCACGTCCACGAGGGCCTTCGTGCCCCCCGCGAAATTGTAGCTCTGGCCGCCGATGGAATAGAGCCGGCTCTCGAGGACCTTCTCCACCTGGGCGACTACCTCCGGAGCGGTCCTGTCCATCTCGGCGAGCCGCACGGCCACCTCGGTCTGAAGCCCCTGGGGGAGCGCTGAGAGCACCACCGCAGCCTGCTCTGGACGAAGGTAAGCCAGGATGAGCGCGATGGTCTGAGGGTGCTCGTTCTCGATGAAGTTCACGAGCTGGGCCGGATCAACTTGTCGGGCGAAGCTGAACGGCTTCTCCTGGAGCGACGCGGTTATCTTCTCGATGATCTCGGCGGCGCGGTGCGGGCCGAGGGCACGCTCCAGTACCTGCTTCACGTAATCGATGCCGCCTGTGGCATACTCTTGAGCTTCACATTTCTCGTAGAATTCATCCAGAACTTGCCTGCGGATCTCGGGCGGCACGTTGCCGAGGCTCGCGATCTCGAGAGTAAGCTGCTCGATCTTGGCCTCGTCGAGGTACTTGAACACCTCCGCCGACATCTCCGACCCAAGAGCCACGAGAGCTATGGCTGCCTTTCTCTTTCCGCTGAGTTCAGTGGCTGGCGCCAAGGCCGGTCACCTCTTGTCCTCGTCCATCCACCCGGATATCACCCTTGCGGCCGTCTCAGCCGCTGGCGCGGGGCGCAAGGGAAGCTCCTGCGACGTCCGCGCAGGCTGGCTCGCCCTCTGACCCTCCGTCTCTTCGCCCGCGGCCGCCAGCGGCGGTGCCGCAGGCCCGGCTCCTCCGACCCCAGGCACAGGCGCGAGGGTGGGCGTCGCCGCGACGGGCACTGAAGTAGGCTGGGCAGGCCTTCTCTCACGCACCACGGATATCACGAACCCGATGAGGAAAAGCGCGATTATCCCCGCGAGGATGTACTCTATGTTGGCCATGAGCACCTCGCCGACGTTGAGAGGCGCCTTCGCCCCCTTCTCGCCCGCGGCCCCCGTTGCCTCGGCCTCTGCGGCGAGCGGCGCCCCGAACTCCATGGGCTCCACGATAAGCGAGTCGCCCCTGGCAGGGTCGATTCCCACCGCCGCGCCCACCGATCTTGTGATGGCCTGCAGTTGAGCGTCGCTTAACGGGGCGGCCACTATGGCCGCCACCGACAGCCTCTTCACCTCGCCGGGAGCCTTGACCGTGTGTTCGACCACCCGTGATATCTCGTACCGCGTGGTCTCCTCGGACCTCTCCTCGCCGCTCACCTCGCCGGGGCGTTGCCCAGTGCGGTAAACGCCGCCCGCAACCGCCTGGGTGCCGTCAAGCGCCACGCTGGTGTCGGATGTACCCGCCGTCGCTCCAGCGACCGCGCCAACCGCGGAGACTCCGCCGGCGCCGGCAGCCGGAGCTTGGGCGCCCGTCTGTACTTGCGTCTGGCTCTGGAGCGTGCCGGGCGCGACCCCGGATGTGCCCGCCGCGTCCACGTTGGACGCGGTGCCCGGCACCCCGGCGGCCGCCGCGGACGAGGTCGAGCTAACCTCGTGAACCTTCGTCTGCTCGCGGATCACCCCAAGCCCCGTGGGCATGGGCTGGAAGAGCTCGCTGTTCTGCTCCCGGCGGTCGAAGTTGATCTCGGCGTTCACGCGCACCACGACTTTCCGCGGCCCGAGCACCTCTGTAAGCATGCTCTCAACGCTCTTCTCGAGATCCTTTTCGTAAGCCCTCTTCGCCTCAAGCTGGGTGAGCGTAAGCGACGTTGCCATCCCCGCGTCGGAATCGTCGCTCGCGGCGTAAAGAATGTTCCCGTCCACATCCAGCACCGTCACGTTGCTGGGGCTCAGTCCTTCGACGCTCGACGAGACCAGCCTCACGATCCCCTGTACCTGTCCCCTGGTCAACGTTGCGCCGCTACGCAGTTTCACCATGACCGAGGCCGTGGGCGGCTTTTGCTCGTCGGTGTACAGTTCGGGCTCCGGTATGGCGATGTGAACCCGCGCGTCCTCGACCTCCCGGAGCTGCAGTATGGTGCGGGTAAGCTCGCCTTGGAGCGCCCGCTGGTAATTCATCTTTTGGGTGAACTCGGTAACGCCGAAACTCGTCTTGTCGAATATCTCGAATCCTACGGTGCCGCCTTTGGGCAATCCCTGGCTCGCCAGGCTCATGCGCGTCTCGTACACATCGGAGACCGGCACCATGATGGTCGTCCCGCCGTCGGAGATCTCGTAGGGAACGTTCATCTCCCGCAGCTTGGCCACGATGTCCGCAGCGTCGCTCGCCGAAAGGTTCGTATAGAGCGCCACCATCTCCGTTTTGCCTGCCCTGCTCAAAAGAAGGACCATGGCGACCACCCCGAGGGCGACCGCCAGGAGGACCATGAGTTTCTGGCCGGATGTCATCTGGTCCCACAGCGAGCGCGTCTGGCGCCCGAGATTCTGCCCGATGGCTGCCATGGCTTACACCTGCATCCTCATGACTTCCTGGTAGGCTTCGACGATCTTGTTCCTTATCTGCATCGTGAGCTGCAGTGCGACGTTGACCTCTTCGACCGCGATCATGACCTGGTGGAGGTCCTTGAGCTCGCCGGTGGCAAGCTGCTGAGTGAGCTTGTCAGCGTTCCTCTGAAGGTTGTTGACGGTATCGATCGCGCTATCGAGCATCTCCTTGAAGTCCTCAAGGGTAGCCTGGGCACCCGTCGCCCCGCTGCGGCTGAGCTCGTCGAGGGTCTTCCTCAGCGTTGAGCTGACCTTGATATCCATCGCACCACCCCGTCTTCAGGGCCGACCCCTGTTCTCTTAAGCTCTGCCTATGTCCAGCGCCTTCATGGCCATCGTCTTCGCAGCGTCGAGGGCGGTAACGTTGGCCTCGTAGGCTCTCGTAGCCGATATCATGTCCACGAGCTCTCTCACAGGGTCAACATTGGGCATCGCCACGTAGCCCTGGGCGTCCGCATCCGGGTGGCCCGGATCGTACACCATCCGCGGCGGAGACGGATCCTCCACTATCGCAACCACGGCGACGCCCCGGCCAGGTGCTTCGGAAGCAGACAGTCCCGCCCCGACACGGCCGCTCACGCCCGCCGCCTCGTTCCCGCCGCCGGACCCGGCCTCGAGCGCGCGGAAGACAACCTCGTGTCTTCTGTAGGGGCGTCCGTCCTCCGTGCGCGTGGTGTTGACGTTCGCGATATTGTTGGCAATCACATCCATCCTCAGACGCTCAGCGGCAAGCCCGGTTGCGCTTATCCTGAAGGAGGAGAAGATGCCCATGCGTTACCGCCTCCCCTCACTGATGACATACTTGAGCAAGCTGAATCGGCTCGAGACCAGCTGTGAGATGGCACTGTACATGATGCTGGTCTCGGCCAGGCGCGCCATTTCGAGGTCGATATCCACGCTGTTGCCATCAGCCCTCACCGCAAGCTGGTCCTCTTCGATGACCGGCTGAAACGATGCGGGATCCCCGCGGGAAACGGCCGCTTTGAGCTCTTCCTCAAACCTCACGTACTTGGCCTTGAAGCCAGGCGTGTTGACGTTGGCGATGTTGTCCGCTATCACTTCCTGTCGAAGAGACAGCGCGTCGAGGGCTTTCGACAGCATCGTCAGGGTGTTGTCCCCAAGAACGGGCTTCATGATCTCCCTCCAGTTCCCGTCTCCGCGCGGCCTCAGCCGTGCGGGAACACGAAGAGACATGGACTCACTTGCTTGACTAGCAATTGTGATGCCAGTTCAAACGAGGACACCGTTCGACAGGAACCGCGCAGCACATTGGAAATGGAGAGAGCCGGTCGCCGCTCACCTTCGCCGCACGAGCAAAATTTGCTCACATCCATGTATTTCTTTCGCCGCACCCACGGACACCGTTCGTCATCGGGTCGGCGGCGGGAGCGCTTTGCTGGCTTTCGGGGAGGTCGAGCTCGGAGCGCAGGCGGTCCGTTCCGACGGATTTGACCGACGGGCTGACGGTGGCTGAAGGCGAGCGCCCCAAATAGACCCTGACATCTTCCGATTGAAGCGGGGGGACACTAACGCTGGAGGTGGAGCTATGGGTCGAAATCGCAGCATTGTCTCGGACGAGGTGAAGTACGAGATCGCGCGGGAACTCGGCTTCGCCGAGAAGATCCACGTGGACAATGGCGTGTACGACTATGGCAACATCACCACGCGAGAAGCCGGGCTCATAGTCCGAGGCCTCATCCAGAAGGCCGAGGAGCTCATGGCCAGGCAGATCGGGAGATAGGGGCGAACGCCCCTACTCTTCCTTTATGCTTCGTATTGCAAGCTTCAAGAAAGTGCTTCAAAAGCGGCGGGAAAGAACATGGGTAGGCTTCGACCTGCGGTTATGTCTGACGGTTATGTCTGAGGTATGGCCGGGCCGCGCGGGCTCTCATTTTAGCCCTGCGCCTCCCCAGCCGGCTGAGACGGGCTTGCGGCATCAGGGTTCAGGTCTCCGAGTGGGCGTACGATGGTCTCTTGGACCTCGGCGAACAGTTTGGCGAACGCGACCTCTGCATCCAGGAATTCCCTTATGTAGGGATTATACGAGATAATCTCGAGAGATCGGTTGAACGCGTCTAGCTTCTCCTGCGGAACCTGCTCCCCCTTCCGGGCGAGCGCCTCGATATCCCGTCTCATTTTCTCGAAGTCCCGGAACATGATCCTCGCGGCCTCGTGAGACTCTATCTCGTTCCTGGCGTTTCGCACCCGCACGAACTCCGGACACTGCTTGAGCGCATCCGCGAGCTCTTTCGCCTTCTCAATGACGGACATGCGTTGCCCCACCACCATCGAGCAGCAGAGATTCCCTCACCCGCCGTGCGGCAGGCATCATCCATCATCCGTTGAACCTGTTCATGGCCTCGTCGATCCCAGAGCCGATCCAGACTTCCACGGCGTCGGCGGCCCTGCCGAACGCTTCTGAGATCGTGGGAAGCTCATCGCGGGTGAACCGCCCAAGCACATGGCTCACGGCGTCGTCGGCAGGGCCCGGCTTCCCGATGCCCACCCTTAGCCTCGGAAACTCCTCGCTGCCAAGAAGGGCGATTATCGATTTCAGGCCGTTGTGCCCCCCGTCGCTGCCTTTGGGCCGCACGCGTATACGGCCCGGATCCAACGCCATGTCGTCCACAACGACCAGGATATCGGGAAGCCCGATCCCGTACCAACCCGCGATGGCCCGGACGGCATAGCCGCTGCGATTCATATAAGTAATGGGCTTGGCGAGGAGCACCTCTTCGCCGGAGATCTCTCCCTGCCCCAGGAGCGCGTGGAATCGCCTCTGCGCGACCCTGATGCCTTTCCTCCTTGCAAGGAGGTCGATCACCATGAAACCGGCGTTATGCCTGGACCCCTCGTACTCGCTGCCCGGGTTGCCGAGCCCGACAACAAGCTTCACGAGCCTGCTCCGCCTTTTCCCCTCAGCTTGCCTCGCCGGTCGCGCCAGGCGCGCCGGCCCCGCCAGCCCCGCCGGCACCAGCCGCCTCGCCGGTCTCAGCCGCAGGCTTCTCCTCCGCCGCCTTTGTGGGCGCCGCCACGGCCACCACAGCCTCTTCCCCGTGCGCAAGGGCGCGAACGCCATTGGGCAGCTTGAGATCGGCCACTTTAATGGAGTCCCCGATCTTCAGACCGGACACATCGACCTCGATCCTGTCAGGCATCTCGGTCGGCAAAGCGTGAAGCTGGATCTGCCAAAGCAGGTGCTCCAGCACGCCGCCGTCGTTCGGGCGCTTGTCCTCGCCCACAAGCACCACCGGGATCGTAGCGGTTATGGCTTCGGTGAGGGACACCTCCTGGAAGTCTGCGTGGATGACGTCACCTTTTATGAAATCCCGCTGAATATCTTTGAGCACAGCGGTCTTCTCGACACCGCCGTTCCCGTCGGCGCCGATGACCAGCTTGACCAGCTTGCCGGCGCCAAGACCCGCCTGCACGGCCCTGTGAAACTCGCGTTCGTTCAGGGTGATGGGAGTCGAGCCCTTTTCTTTTCCGTATATTACCGCCGGCACCTCACCCCTGGCACGCGCCTTGCGCGCCGCGCCCTTGCCGGTCTCACGTCGCAGGTCTGCTCTCACAACTACTTCTTTCACGTCGTAACCGCTCCTTCCGAACTCTTCCTTCACCTAGTCGAACAGGATCGACACCGAAAGCTCCTCGTAAATGCGGCGGATGGCCTCGGCCAACAGGGGCGCGACCGAGAGCACCTCCATCCGCTCCGGGCGCCTGCTCGGGTCGATGGGTATCGTGTCCGTCACAATGGTTTTCTTGATACCCGACGCCGTCAGGATATCCCGGGCGGGCCCCGACAGGAGCGCGTGGGTGCAGGCCGCGTAAACCTCGCGAGCCCCCGCGTCGTAGAGAGCGTCGGCTGCCTGCACTATCGTACCGCCGGTGTCTATTATATCATCAATGAGGATGACCGTTCTCCCTTTTACATCCCCGATGATGTTCATTACTTCGGACACGTTCGGCTCGGGCCGCCTCTTGTCGATGACTACAAGGTCCGCGCCAAGCTTCCCGGCCATTGCGCGCGCCCTCGCCACCCCTCCGATGTCGGGCGACGCGACCACGCAGTCGGCAAGCCCGGCTTCCTCGATGTACTTGGCCAGGATCGGCATGGCGAGAAGCGGGTCCACCGGGATGTCGAAGAACCCTTGGACCTGGCCTGCATGGAGGTCCACCGTGAGCATCCTGTCGCATCCCGCCGTAACCAGCAGGTTCGCCACAAGCTTGGCGGTTATCGGATCCCGGGCCTTCGTCTTCCTGTCCTGCCTCGCGTAACCATAATATGGGATCACGGCGGTGACCGTCTTGGCCGAAGCACGCCGCATCGCATCGACGATTATGAGGAGCTCCATCAGGTTTTCGTTGACAGGCGGGCAGGTGGGCTGGACCACAAAGACGTCCGTGCCCCGGACGCTTTCCTCTATCGCCACCCTTATCTCGCCGTCACGGAACCGGTCCACCTTCATGGCTGCGAGGCCTACCCCGAGGTGGGCCGCTATCGCCTCCGCGAGAGCGGGGTGAGCACGCCCCGTGAAAATCTTCATTTTCTTGTAGGACGGAAGCATCATGTGGATTCCGCCTAGCTCACTCATCATGCAAACCTCCTGACTCCCTTCTGAATGTGTTCTTCCGCCGTTCGAGGCGCTTTTGTACCCAGCCCGGGATCTCTTTCTGCAGGCCGCGCGCGATGCCAAGCGCGCCTTCCGGGACATCCCTTGTAATGGTGGACCCCGCAGCGACGTACGCACCCCTCGCGATCTTGACAGGAGCCACGAGATTCGAGTTGCTGCCGATGAACACCCCGTCTTCGATTATCGTGGGATGCTTCTGCCAACCGTCGTAGTTACAAGTGATGGTGCCCGCGCCGATGTTAACCCCTTCACCGACGGTGGCATCCCCGAGGTACGTCTGGTGAGGCACCTTGCTGCCTTTCCCTATGGTGGACTTCTTGATCTCCACGAATGTGCCGACCTTCGCCTTCTCCTGGAGCACGGTCCCGGGACGTATGTAGCTGTACGGTCCCACCGTCGCACCCGGCCCTATGACGGACTCGACGACCACCGCGTTCGACACGGAAGCCCCGTCAGCCACCTGGGTGTCCACCATCCGCACAAACGGGCCGATGGTGCATCCCTCGCCGATGACCGTCTTGCCATGCAGAAACGTGAACGGAAGGATGACGGTGTCCCGCCCCACCCTCACGTCGGCATCGATGAACGTCGACGGCGGGTCTACGAGCGTCGCGCCTTCCAGCATGACATGCTCGCGCACCCGGTCGCGGAATATGCGCTCCGCCTCGGCGAGCTGCACCCGCGTGTTTATGCCGCGAGCCGAGAGAGGGTCGCGGGCCTTCACAACCTCCACGCGAAGGCCTTTTCCTATCATGATGCCGATCACGTCGGTGAGGTAGTACTCGCGCTGAGCGTTGTCGGGGGCCACATCGCGGAGCGCGTCGAAAAGAGCGGGCGCCGAAAAACAGTAGATGGAGCTGTTGACCTCGGTGATCGCCGCTTCGTCGGACGACGCGTCTTTCTCCTCGACGACCCTCACTATCTCGCCACGCGCGCCCCGCACGATCCGGCCGTATCCGGTGGGATCGTCGAGCACCGCGGAGAGCACGGTCGCTGCCGCCCCGCTCTCGTTGTGCTTGCGCACGAGCGCGGCAAGGTCATCCCCGCTAAGGAAAGCCGCGTCACCTGCAACGACCGCGACGGTGCCGTCATAGTCGCCAAGGGCGCTCCTCGCAGCCATGACTGCGTGCCCGGTGCCGAGCTGTTCGGCCTGGAGGACACACTCCCCCCGCGAGCCCACGGTTTGTTTCACAAGATCGGCCCCGTGACCGACCACAACTATGACCCTCGTAGCTCCGGCGGCCTCCACCGCGTCGAGCACGTACGACAGCATGGGGCGTCCGCATATCTCGTGCATCACTTTTGGAACCCGCGATCTCATCCGGGTTCCGAGGCCGGCGGCAAGCACGATTGCGACGAATCTCTCCATAATCACTCCCCCGAAGGTAATTCAGCCGGGTATAGTCCGCAGACATATTCAACGCTAATACAAGGTTTCCTCCCGAACCGGCACATAAAACGCGGCGAGAGGAGTCGGCATCCACCCCCCTCGCCTGGAAACAGCAACTCACGGAAGAAAGGAACTAAGACACACTGATCAGTTGTTCGTGCCGTACTGCCCGCACATCTCCTTGACCTTAGCGGCGACGATTACTCCGTTCTCAACTGTGAAAGCCAGGTCGTCGAAGGGCTGGAGCCCAAGACGCCTCCGTACCTCCTCCGGCAGGGCGATAGTGCCCCCCGGCAAGACGTTCGTGACCACCCGCAACCCATTCTCACTCAACTCCTGTCCCTCCTTCCCCGCCCGCTTATGGCAC
Source organism: Betaproteobacteria bacterium (assembly GCA_050260395.1). Taxonomy (GTDB): domain Bacteria; phylum Bacillota; class SHA-98; order UBA4971; family UBA4971; genus UBA6256. The sequence continues at coordinate 48,351 of JBLNCC010000076.1, read as the reverse complement.
GAGTTCCCATTCCCATTCTATAACAGTTCTGGGCGGAATTCAAGGATACAATGTGGAAAATCTCGAAGAACTTCGATTTGGAGCCGGATGCGCGCTCACAGCACGACTATGCGTGCAGAAACGCAACCATGCGTATCCCTTTGCACTCACTTGCTGGTTCTCGCGCTTGTGCGGCATATCATCACGACGCGGGAGGCCGCCTCTCCCCGGCTCACTCAAAGAGATAGAGCCCGAGAGCGTCGTAGGTGTCCGGGGTCACCACCCCCGTCACGCGCAAGCCTCTTGAGTGCTGGAACGCCTTCACCGCGTTTACGGTGGGCTGCTCGTACATTCCGTTTTCAGGCCCCGGATCGAACCCCAGCATCCGCAGGCGCCTCTGCGCCGCTAGCACGTCCGTTCCCCGCTCTCCAGGGCCGAGCTCGCGCCGGGGGTTACGGAGGGGCCCAAACGGGTTTCCACATATCACGACCGGCGTGCCGATTTGGACCCAGTCGAAAATGAGTTCCACATCATGATTGAACATCCTGATGCATCCGCCGCTCACCGCGTCGCCGATGTACCATGGCTTGTTGGTGCCGTGGACGCCGTACTTGCCCCATGGCACGTCGAGGCCCATCCACCTCGTGCCGAACCCGCCGCTCCACGCGCCCTTCGACACGACCTTCCACTGCCCTTGCGGGGAAGGGGTCGACGGCTTGCCCACCGCGACAGGAAACTGCCTGTACGGTTTTCCGTCGGAGAGCACGGTGAGCGTCCGGTCCACCGTGTCTATGACGATCTCCACACGCCCCGGTGGAGGAGGAACGGGTGCCCGTGCCACTGGAGAGGCGGCGGTCCTTCCCAGGGCGATCCAGGTTCGTGGACCGAGGACGCCATCCGGCTCGAGGCCCCTGGTCATCTGAAACGCAGCCACGGCCGCAGCGGTCAGAGGCCCGTACACCCCGTCCACAGGGCCCGGATCGAACCCGAAGCTCGCAAGATATGTCTGCAGGCCCGCGATATCGGCACCCGAAGGGTACGGGCGCACGGCTCGGATGATCTCGTCGTGCTCGCACGCACACGAGTAAAACGGGGTTCCCTCCGCCCGTTCCACCTGGCGTGTGGTTTGCGTCTCTTCCATCTCATTCCGCTCCCTTGCCGTGCCCTGCGCTTTCGGCGTTTCAGGCGCTGCCGACGATCGCCCGGTGGGCGCCGCGACGAGACAGCCGAGCGTAAGCGTCAAGGCAAGCGCCAACGTTAGCGTGAGCCAATGGCGGTGCATGGATCGACCTTCCTCCGTTCGCAGCCGGCCCTTACCAATGCCAGGGACGGCCATCGTCCTTCGCCAGCCGCTGAATTGACAACCGTACAAGTGTATTATTCCCGGCCCGAGCCCAAGCCTCGCCACACCTGCCGTGCCGCGTGCCGCCCCCGGAATCCGAACGTCGCGCGGGCTAACGAAGCGTGTTGACGGAGCTTGAGAGGCCTGGGTATACTTGGGATGGTCCTAGCGGTCGCGTCGAGGGGAGCGACTCTGTCTCGTGGTCACGATGCATTTCGGCGGCGAGGGCCGCGAGCCCCGCGAACACGTGGTCAGTACGAACATCGAGGTGCCGGAGCACGTCGCTCGAGTGGTCCGGGAGCTGGAGGCGCGAGGCCATCGCGCATACGTGGTGGGCGGAGCCGTGCGGGACTCCCTCCTCAATAGGACGCCGAAAGACTGGGACGTCTGCACATCCGCCACCCCCGACGAGGTCGAGGATATCTTCAAAGGGAGCGCGGTGTCCACAGGCAAGCGCTACGGCACCATCACTGTCCTTGCGGATCGGCACGAGGTTGAGGTTACGACATTCCGCCGCGACGGCGCGTACAGCGACGGGCGCAGGCCCGACCTGGTCGTGTTCTCGTCCAACATCGAAGAAGACCTCGCCCGCCGCGACTTCACAGTGAACGCCATGGCGTACGACGTCGAGCGCCGGGCCGTCATCGATTGCTACAACGGCCTCGCAGACCTCGAGGGGCGCCTCATCCGCACCGTCGGCAATCCCCACGCCCGCTTCCGGGAGGACGCTTTGAGGATGCTCCGGGCAATCCGACTCGGGGCCGAGCTTGGGTTCGCCGTCGCCCCTGAGGTTCTCGGGGCCATCGAGGACAATCATGAATCCATCGCCAGAATCTCGTGGGAGAGGATTCGTGACGAGCTCTCCGCGATGGTCGTCTCAACGGACGCCGGGAACGCCTTGCGGCTTACCGAAAGGACGCGCCTCCTACGACACATCCTCCCCGAGCTGGAGGCCTGCCTCGCCGTGCCCGCAGGAGGGGGATCCCGCTCGGGACCTTGCGTCGAGACCGTGTTCGAGCACAGCCTCAAGGTGACCGACCTCATAGAGCCCGTTCTGCATCTGCGTCTCGCGGCGCTCCTTCACGACATCGGAAAGCCCCTGACCATGGCGCGGGACCATGGCGGCGCTCTGAGGTTCTTCGGCCACGACAAGGTAGGCGCCTCGCTCGCGCGCCAAGCGCTTGAAAGACTCCGGTATCCGGGCGAGCTCGTTCGAAAGGTCGCGTTGCTCGTTGAGAAGCACATGTTTGCCTACGACCCGGCCACCAAAGACAAAGGCATCCGCCGTATCGTCGCGGCCCTCGGCATCGACACCATCTGGGATCTCGCTAAACTGCGCGAGGCCGACAGGGCCGCGTTCGGTGCGGGGCCAGGGCCCGGCAGCAACATGGCGGCCTTCCTCGCGAGGGTGAAAGAGGTGATGGCCGAGGGCCCGGCGCTTTCAGTGCACGACCTCGCAGTGAGCGGGCACGATGTCATGAGGGTGCTCGGCGTGCCTGAAGGCCCCGAGGTCGGGAAGGCGCTTGCGAGGCTTCTCGACGCCGTGCTGGACAAGCCGGAACTCAATTCGCGGGAAAACCTCTTGAGTCTTCTACAGGAAATGAAAATGAAAGATGTGCGGAGCGGGACCTAACAACGTGATGAGAGGGACCCGGAGGAGTACATGACTTGGCTGGGGCGGGAGGATTCGAACCTCCGGATGCAGGATCCAAAGTCCCGTGCCTTACCGCTTGGCTACGCCCCAGCGCGAACCAGCAAAATCGCAAGTCGCTTGCGTTTCCCGGTATCACGAGTATAGCAAACCAGGCAGGAGACGTCAAGACGAACGCGAGGTCTCGGGCCCCGGCCGCGGGGTGAGCGCCATCCCGAGTTGGTGATCCCCGAAGGGTGCGGCGCCTAGTTCGCCTCAGCCTGGAGGCCCGTTTCGGTCAGGTACGCCGCCATAACTGCCTTGTTGATCTCGTCCCGCGCCTCCTTCGTTATCGGGTGCGCGATATCCCTGTAACCGTTCGTCCCCACCTTGCGGCACGGCATCGATACGAAGAGACCGGTGGGCCCCTCGACTATTTTGAGTTCCTTGACGACGAACGCGTTGTCGAAGGTTATGGACGCTATCGCCCGCGTCTTCCCATCGCTCTTCACCGGCCTGATTCTCACTTCCGTAATGTTCAATCCCGGTCACCGCCTTCCATAAGCAAGTACTTATCATGGGTTGCATAGAAGGATTCCACATGCTGCCAGAGATTCCTGCTTATGGCTATCAATGATCTCGTCTATTTTGGCGGATGACGGGGGTTGTCCCCTAGCGGTCCACGGAGGCGAGCGGAGAAAGCCCTCAGGCCGGGGAGGTCACGAGCCTCCGGACAAGCTCCAGATCGCTGGGCTTATCAACGTCCACAGCGATCTCCGGAAACTCCGAGATGATCGCCACGCCCTTGACGCCCGCGATCTCCTGGAGCCTCCTCTCAACGTCGTGAATGGACAGCCGTTTCAGGATGAACTTGACGGTGCACCGGAGGCCGAGGAAGGCCGCCATCATCCATGGCTTCTTCCGCGTGGCCACGGCCTGTTCCAGAAGCCTGCCGCACGCCTCAAGCCCGGAAGGCGAAGCGAGGATCACGTTCCCGCCAGTAAACGTCCCTTCGGCCACGGTGAGGTACGTGCGCTTCATCCCTGGGAACTTCGACTCATTCGTCTCCTTGCCGAGAAGCGGATAATGGATCTCCGCGGGGTTCGCGTCGGCTTTCTCGAAGAAGTCGTCCAGGGCCTCGGCCGTGAGAAGGGGGAGGTCCGCCGTGACGATGAGCACCTTATCCCGCGTCCCCAGAGCTTTGATGCCCGCGTTAAGGTTCTCGACGATGGAGCCGGCTCGCTCCACCAGAATGGCCTCTTTGGGCGATATGACTTCCTGAAGAGCCTGCTTCGGACCTACCACGACGACCCGACCGATCCTCGAACACCCTTTGACAGCGCGCAATACGTAATGGATCATCGGCTTTCCCGCTATGTCGATGAGCGCCTCGTAACGCGCGCTATCACAGCTTGCAAGCTTTCCATCGTTGTCCGCCCCCGCCAGGATCACCGCGTCTACCATGCGCACCGTCTCCTTTCCTTTCCAGGTCTCTGAGTGGCCTCTCACAAGTTCACGCCCCCGCAGTCCGTCAGCGTCAGCGGGCGGGGCCTATCGGAGGTCACCAGCGTGTTACCCCACGTTTGCGTTACTGCCGCGTAACCTCTGTGTACGTCGTTGCCGCCGCCATCGGCGGGCGACCAGTCTCGCCGGACGAGCGCGGCCTATCCCTACTCATTATAGCGCTTCCACCGCCGCACCGGGACACGCTCAAGCCCGCTCGCAGCCGAACAGCACACGAACGTCGTGTCGTACGTTTCGCGGACTCTCCGTCTCATCTGCCTCGCGGTTTTCTCGTCCTCGGCTATACCGAACACCGCAGGGCCGGAACCCGACATACCCACGCCCAGGGCCCCCGCGCCGAGCAGCGCCTGCTTTACCCTTTCTATCTCGGGAACCATGTTCGCCGCGGCCCGCCCTAGGTCGTTCGCGAGCCCAGCCGCGATGCGGCGCACGTCGCGGGCGGACACGGCTTCCAGCATCGCCGGGGTCGCGCGCGCGACGTTGTCGTCGCCTCCGGGGGTCCCCCCGCGGCCTCCCGCCGCCTCGTCCGCAGCAAGCTGGTCGTAGGCGGCGTAGGCCTCGGCCGTGTTTATCCTCTGCCCCGGCACGACCACGACAAACCAGACGTTCTCCAAGGCGGGGAGCTTCTCCACCAGCTCCCCCTTGCCCCTGATCACGCCGGTCCCTCCAGTGAGGCAAAACGGCACGTCCGCACCGACGGTCGCACCGATCCTGGCAAGCTCCGCCTCATCGAGGCCAAGCCCCCACAGCTCGTTAAGGCCGAGGAGCACAGCAGCCGCATCGGCGCTCCCCCCGCCAAGCCCCGCCCCCACCGGGATCGTTTTCCTTATGTCCACCCACACCGCGGCTCCGACTCCGGCGAAGCGCGACAGCGCCAACGCGGCCTTGAAGGCAAGGTTCTCGTGGCCGAGGGGCACGAGGGGGTCATCGCAGGCGAGAGTAACCCCGAGCTCCCTGCCCCGCCCCGACACGGGATGCACCGGCGTGGACCCGAGCGCTACACCATCGTACAGGTCGATGGACTGCACCACCGACTCGAGTTCGTGGTATCCGTCGGGCCGCTGGCCCACGATGTCCAAGGTGAGGTTGAGCTTAGCCCGCGCGACGATCAGAAGCCTTTTGTCATCCGCTTTTGCCATTGCGTTTTAATGAATTATGCGAAACACCGGGAATTCCTGCTTCGTTGGAACTTCGCCCTCGACAGGACGCCGCACGCAAGGGCGGCAAGCCGCTCAGCCGCAAGACCAGTCGCGAGATCCGGTCGCCTACCTGCGTAGTCCGAAAAGCCCCCGGAAGAAGTCGCGGATCGCGCGGATGATCACGGTGACGATGTTTGCCCTCGGCACGTCCTCCGTGGCCACCAGGTCGACGCGCGCAAGCTCGCGCCCGTCCAGGGACGCGACGACGGCGCCGAGCTTATCGCCCTTCCGGATGGGCGCGCGGCGCTCGGCCGATTCAATGGTGGTGTCGACAAGGTCCTTCTTGCCCTTTTCCACGAACACCACGAAATCCGTGCTCGCCGCGGCAGGGACTTCCTCGCGCCGTCCGTTGGGAATGCGGATCTTCCCCACCACGTCGTCCTTTTTCGCCACGGCCACCCGGTCGAACTCGCGGAAACCGTAGTTCAAGAGCTTTATCGTGTCCTGAATGCGGTCCGCGTCAGTGGGCAGGCCCATGACAACCGAGATGAGCCTCACGCCGTCTTGCTTCGCCGTGCCAGCGAGGCAGTAGCCGGCCTCGTCAGTCATCCCGGTCTTGAGGCCGTCCGCCCCCGGGTACCGGAGTATCAGCTCGTTGGTGTTCCTCAGAAAGGACTCCTCTTGCCGCACCCGCGGGCCCTTCCGAGCCAAAGTATCGGTCCAGGTGCTCGTCCATTCGAGCACTTTAGGGTGTTTCGTGACGAGCTCGCGGGACATGATCGCAATGTCCCTGGCCGTGCTGTAGTGGTTCGGAGCTGGGAGGCCGTCGGGGTTTTCGAAATGTGTGTTGTTCATTCCCAGCTCCTTTGCTTTCTCGTTCATCTGGTTCACGAAATCCGCCGCGCTTCCGGCAATGAATTCGGACACCGCGTAAGCGGCGTCATTTGCGGACACGACGGCGATGGCTTTCATCATGTCACCCAGCTTCATCTGCTCGCCTTCCGCGAGCCAGATCTGGGAACCGCCGATTTGGCTGGCCTCGGTACTGGTCGTAACCATATCATCCAAGCTCACCCTCTTCGAATCCACGGCCTCCATGGTAAGAAGCATCGTCATGACCTTCGTTATGCTCGCCGGCGCCACACGAAGATCAGCTTCCTTCTCGTACAGCACCTGGCCCGTCTCAGCGCTGGTGAGCACGGCTGAGCGTGCCTTCAGCTCCGGGGGCGCGGCGGCCTTCGCGGAGATCGGCGCAAACGCCAGCGCGGCGGACGCCATAATGAGCGCCGCGGCAAGACTTGAGACAAAACGCGTTCGATGATGCCCTCCCGACCGTGGATCCCTAGAAAACAACATCTCTCCAACCACCTCGCAAAGCATCCCTTCGGAACCCAATCCACTCAAACACGCGCGAAACATCCGTCCGTAACCTGCAGAAAAACGCAGCATTACAAATTCTCCACTTCGACCGGCCTTCCTCTCCTGTTCGATGCGGTTTGCCCTTCCATAATATACCCATTCTGGACAGATTATACACTCAAACAAGAACGCTGACCGTTTTTGTCTCGTCCGACCCTGCCCGGCGCTGCCTGCGTCAACCACGCTGACACCGCCGCCACCTGGAGCGCCGCGCAGCGTCTGTCCGTGTACTCGGATGTTTCTTGGATTAGAGGAAACGTATGGTCAATAGCGTATATTCATTACCAACAGAGTACGGAAGGAAGTGGGGGTGTGTCTGTGAACTATCCCAAAGCTGACCTTGGGAAGCGCTTCGTGGCGGCTCTTGTTGACGGCGTCATCGCAGCGATCCTCGCTCTGGTCATCCCGGTTCTCGGCGGGTTGCTCGGCGCCGCCTACACGCTTACAAAGGACGCTCTCATGTTCCAGTTGACGAAGGATCCGCAGTGGAAGAACAAGAGCGTGGGAAAGAAGATCCTGGGGCTCCAGGTGGTCGAACTGGGCGGCGGAGACATCGACATAACAGCCTCAGCGAAACGCAACCTCACCCTCGCGGTAGGCTCGTTGTTGTCTGCGATACCACTCGTAAGACTCGTCGCGGCTCCACTCATCGGTGGGGTCCTCGGGCTCATAGAGATCGTGCTGGTGCTGACCGATGCCGCGGGCCGGCGACTCGGCGACAGGTGGGCGAACACGCAAGTCATCGCGGTGGAAGAACCGCAGACTTCCGGCGGCGCCAGCAGCAGAGGGTGAGCCCAAACCGACCCGGCGAGTCCTTTCGAGACACCTGGGGTTCGCCGCCATCGTAGTTGAACTAGGTCTTCCCGTTTCCGGACGCCTTGCCCGCCCGCCCCATCGACGGCTCAGCGGGCAAGGCGTCCACGCGCGCGAACGCACGTCGGCTTCGGCAGCTCCAAGAGAAGCCGTCAGAACACGTTCAGGTACTGCTCGATCTCCCACGGGTGCACCTGGGTCCTGTATATATCCCACTCGATCTCCTTCGCCTCGATGAACCTGCTGGTTATGTGCGGTCCGAGCGTGTCCGTTATGACCTCATCGGCTTTGAGGCACTCGATCGCCTCCACGATGCTGCCGGGCAGGCTCTGTATGCCCATGGCTTCACGCTCCGCCGGAGACAGTCCGTAGACATTGAGGTTCACAGGGTCGGGCGGAAGGATCCTGTTCTTGATCCCATCGAGGCCGGCCTTCAGGCTCACAGCAAGCGCCAGGTACGGGTTGCAGGACGGGTCGGGGCTCCGGAGCTCTATCCTCGTGTGTTTCCCTCGGGCGGCCGGGACCCGGATGAGTGGGCTGCGATTCCTTTCCGACCACGCGATGTAAACCGGCGCCTCGTATCCCGGCACCAACCTCTTGTAGGAGTTGATGAGCGGGTTGGTGATGGCCGTGAACCCCCTGGCGTGCTTCATGAGGCCACCGATGTAGAAAAGCGCGATCTCCGAGAGGCCGTTCGGTGTGTCCGGATCATAGAACGCGTTCTCCTCGCCCCTGAAAAGCGACTGGTGCGTGTGCATTCCCGACCCATTGATGCCGAACACCGGCTTCGGCATGAACGTGGCGTGGAGATTGTGAGCGAGAGCGACAGTCCGCACCACAAAGCGGAACGTGGCGACGTTGTCAGCGGTGGTAAGGCCGTACGTGTACTTGAAGTCGATCTCGTGCTGCCCGGGCGCTACCTCATGATGGGACGTCTCGATCTCGAATCCCATCTTCTGGAGGGTCACCACCATGTCCTGGCGCGCCCGCTCGCCCCGGTCAAGGGGGGCGAGATCGAAATAACTGGCCTGATCGTGGGTCTTCGTGGTCGGCGTGCCATTCTCGTCCCTCGTGAACAGGAAGAATTCCGGCTCGGGACCAGCCACAAATGTAAACCCCATGCTCTCTGCCTCGGCCAGCACTTTCTTCAGAGTATGCCTCGGACACCCCTGGAACGGCGTTCCGTCGGGGTTATAGATGTCGCAGATGAGCCGGGCCGTCACCGCGTCCTCGCCGTTCCATGGGAATATCGCGAATGTGGAAGGGTCCGGGCGCAGGTACATGTCGGATTCCTCTATGCGCACGAACCCCTCGATGGATGATCCGTCGAACATGATCTCGCCGTCCAGCGCCCTGTCGAGCTGCTCCACGGGAATAGCCACGTTCTTGATGACGCCGAGGATGTCGGTGAACTGGAGATGGACGAACTTGACTTTGAGCTCTTCCGCCTTTTTAAGCACGTCTTCCTTTGTAAGACTCGGCATTCCTCTTCCTCCTCATTCCCCGCGTTTAGGAGCGGGATCTCTTCGGGTATCGATCATCCTGAGAAGCTCGGGTCGATTAGCGAGAGGGTAAACGGACCTGAGCGAGACAGCTTCCCCGAAGCGCATCGCAGCATCGCTGGACTTGATAAGGTCATCGCGGCCGGCCGCTTGCGCACCGCGCCTGGCGGCAAGCATCGCTCGCACTTCGTCGATCCGCCACCGCTGCGCCAGTAGCCGCTTCACCTCCCTCAGAGCCTCCACGTCCGCCTCGGAGTACAGACGCTGGTTTCCGGGGGTCCGCGCCGGCACAACGAGACCGGTCTCGTCGTAGTACCGGATCTGACGGTCCGTGAGGCCCGTGAGACGCCGAACCGCTCCGATGGTGTACACAGGCGCGTCGCGTGGCACGCCCACTCCCCATCGCCCCTCTCTCGATCACCGCCGTTTATGTGAGGTTTCCTTACATCGCCTGTATTCGGGGTCATTCTATAACCCGGCAGGGCCGTTGTCAAGTGGTGCGTCCAGCTTTCCCGTGGAGGGCTCAGACTTTCGCCCGGTCCCCGGGTGACGTCCGGATGTGTAGATCGCTTGGTCTAATCTCACAGGCCTAGGCATATCCTATGAAAGGCCTACCTATAATGGTAGCGGGAACCATAGCAGGAGGCGCCGACTGAGGAAGGAGGTGGTACCGTGACGCCTCTGCTCAAGCTTCGTGAAAAGGCGGGCATCAGCGCCAGGGAGCTTTCTCTGAGGACAGGGATACCCGTGGACACGATAGTCAAGGCCGAGCTGGGCCTCATCAAGCTGCGCCCCCAGCAACACAAGCGGATCGTGGCGGCCCTCCGGTAGGCTCCACGCGGCCCGCGGGTGGCACGCCGGGGCGAGGTGACGTGACTGCCCGCGCCGATCCGCGCCGCCGCTTGAGCCTAGACCGGCGGGCCGAGGCTCACGAGAAAGAGCCCGCACACGATGAGCACGGCACCCACCACCTGTGCCCACGTGGCGGCCTCGCGCAAGCATAGCACCGCTATTACCAGCGTGAATAAAGGGGCGGCGGACATCACCAAGGCGACCTGGGCCGCCCCTCCCCACTTCAAGGCCGCATAGTATGCCAGGTCGCCCACAAGCGTTGCGAGGACGGCCTCGACCGCGATGAAAAGCGATGCCCTGCTCGATACCGTCTCGATCGTTCTCAGCCCGCCGCCCACCAGCAACCAGCCTGCAACGATGCCCGACGCTATGAGGGTGCGAAGACAAAGCCCGGCAACGGGGTCAACTCTCGCTAGGCCGATTTTCCCGAAGATCGGTGCGATTCCCCAGCACAGAGCCCCGAATAACGCAACGAGAACCGTCCACATCGTGGTTTCGTCCCCCGTCAATCTTTTATTCGTAGCCCGCCCGGCATATACATCAACAGAGATCCGACGGGACCGGTGCCCTGGCAAACAAGCCCAACCAAGGGGGCAGGGAGGAAGCCGGGCCAGCCGCCCGGGTAGGAGAGGGTGTGGCGCATGAGGTTCTACGTGGTCAGCCGCAGGCGCGTCATGGTATGCTTTGCGGCCATACTGACGTGCGCTTCCGCGGCCGCCGCCGTGCTGGTCGAACCCGTGGGCGGGCCTCCAGTGGTGCTTGACAGGGAGCTCGTGGCGAGGTTGAACATGATATTCTCGGACAGGGCCGAGTCGGTCATCCACGGCGACGCCGAGGCTCTCACCACCCACTATGACCTGGAGTCCAGGTACGGTCGCTGGGCGGTCGACCGCGAAGAGCGGCGCATCAGGTACATTGACGCGTGGAGCGTGGCACGCGGGCTGCGGTTTGTGGGCACAGCGGTGGAGCTCGTCGTGGATTCCGCGGAAATCAAAGGCGACATAGCATGGCTTCGCCTCAAGCAAAGCGCGGATTTCGCGTACGTCTATGACTCGGACCCCATGGCTCCACCGGACCATTTCGGCATCGGCACCCGCCACTTCGTGGAGCTTGTACGGCGGGACGGCACGTGGCTGATAAGGCGCGATTGGTACACCGACCCGCTCGACGAGGACTCCGTCGTCGGAACCGTGAGACCGGCCCTGACCCCACCCGGGGTCTCGCCCACAGCGGTGATCCGCGGGAACGAGGAAAGCGGCAATCCTGGCAGCGTGCTCGTGCCGGCCGGCACGAGCGCGTCTCCCGACGAACCGCAGAGCCCGAGTCGTCCATCGACACCCTGGTACAACAGAGAGAAGGCTGTCGCCTACGCGGACGAGTACTGCGGCTGCGCCTGGGGCTGCGGCAACAACCGCGAGTATAACCCTAGATACAAGGACTTCACAGGCCTGGGAGGAGACTGCACCAACTTCGTATCCCAGGTGCTCGGGGATCCGGAAGCGGGGAGCCTCCCCATGGATTGGACGTGGCGCTACACCTTCAGGGGTTCGGGAGCGGGCGCAAGTCGCGCGTGGGCACAGGCGGAGGCGCTCGTCGCGTACCTCATGAATAGCGGGCGGGCTCGGAGAATCGCTCGTGGCACGTACCCTGATGTAGTGACCCCCTCGGCAGAATTCCCGTACGGGCCCATTGGCGCTCTCCACCCCGGTGACGTGATAGCTTACGAGGAGCGCGGCCGCATCGAACACCTGGCCATTGTGACGGGCACGGACTCCCACGGCTACGTCGTGGTCAACTCCCATACCGCCGACCGGTACCACGTACCCTGGGATCTCGGCTGGGACCGCGGCACCGTGTTCTGGTTGCTCAGGATTCCCTGACAGCGGGATGCGTCGCGGGGCCACGTCTCGCGGCGGGCCCATGGGCCACTGTGTTACGACAGGAGCGAATGACCGTAGCAGCTCCCGCCCCTCCGGTCCGGTCCACCATAGCATCGAACACGCTGACCCGCGACCTGGCGCCCCACGGCCCCCCACCGGCCCGGCCAGCGCAGGCTCCCGCACGTCGGGTCGCGGGCCGTGGCCGGTCCGCAGCGTCACCGCGCCGTAAGCAAAGGGCGTGGGAGACGCGGGGGCGCATGACCCCATGATATGTCCCCCGTTACGTAAAAAGATCCTCAGGGAACGTCCGGAAGGCAGGATTCCGGGGATCGGTGACGAATTATGGCTTTGTAGTGCGTGCAACCGGTTGTATCAGGCTGCAGCTTGTGTGAAGCCAACATACAGTGCGCCACCAAATATGGCGCGCTCCGGTGTTGTGCAATCGGTTGCACGGCACCCAAGTTACCACCAGGCGGGCCCGAAGGCTTTCCGGGGCTCGCTGGTAGGCACGGCGGCGGGCAGAAAAGTGGCAGCATCCTGACTCAGGGAGGTGACGCTGGGGAAAGCGCGTGTACTTGCCAGGGTCATAAGTCTCGGAGCCGGTGGTCGTTACTACGACACCCGCGTTTCAACGAAGGAGGAGGGCGAGAGAGCGTGTTCAAGAAGGTTCTGCTTGTAGTTTGCATGGTGTTCCTCGTCGCTACGTGTGGGGCTTTTGCCGCCGACGCCAAGACTCTGACGTGCATCGGCCCCTGGTCCGGGGCGGAGATGGAAGCGTTCCTGCCTGTTCTTCAGGCATTCGAGAAGGAAACGGGGATAAAGGTCGATTACCGCATTTACCGCAGCGAGGACCTCTCGGCGCAACTGCCGGCACAGTTCTCCGCTAAGACCACCCCAGGCGACGTGATCTTCATGTGGGCATGGTTCATAGCCAAGCAGGGAGAGGCTGGCCACGCGTTGGACCTCACTGGCCTCATCAAGGACTCCGACTACCTGCCGGGTGCTCTGGATAGCCTCAAGGCGGGAGGCAAGCTCTACGGCATAGCGTACACTGGCAAGGTGAAACCCGGCTTCTGGTACCGCAAATCGTTCTTCCAAAAGCACGGCTTGACCCCGCCCACCACATGGGAGGAGTTTGTGGCGCTCCTCAATAAGATAGCAAAGATCCCTGGGGTCAAGGCGCCCATCGTGAGCGGCGATAGCGTTGGCTGGCCGCTCTCCGACGTGACCGAGCATTTCATCGCAACATTCGGCGGGCCGCAGCTGCATAAGGAGCTCACGGAGGGCAAGATCGCCTGGACCGATCCGGTCGTGAAAGGCATCTTCGAAGGAAGGATCGTGCCGCTCCTCAAGGCGAAGTACTTCAGCGAACCCATCGAGTGGACCCAGGCCGTCGAACTGTGGTGGCAGGGCGACTATGCGTTGTACTTCATGGGGAGCTGGATAACCAGCATGGTAAAGGACCCGAGCGACCTCGGCGTCTTCTCACTGCCCGGGGCGCGCGGCATAGTCTTCGGCCCGGACTACGCCTTCGTGCCCAAGTACACGAAGTACCCCGAGGAAGCGAAGAAACTCATCCAGTTCCTCGCCACTAAGGGGCAGGAGGTTCAGGTGGCCCAGGGTGGACACATCGCCACGTACGTCAAGGTACCTCTCGATGCGTACCCGCCTGTGGACAGGGGGGTGGCGGAGCTTCTCACCGGCCGCGTGGCGCTGGCCGACATGGACGACACCATCGGCGGGGAGTGGCAGGCCACATTCTGGGACCAGCTCAAGCTGTTGTGGGTAAGGCCGGAGAGGTATCTTGAGGTGCTCGACACTTTGGAAAAGAAAGCCCCGTGACACAAGCGCGCGTTTCATGAACCCCGCGCTGGAGAGTTGGGCACTCGATTCCAGCACGCCAGCCTGCGGCGCGGGCGCGGCCGTTCGCCCGGCCGCGCCCCGCCGCGTTCGTGCTGGCAGCAGCCGAAGGAACTGCAGATGCGTGTAACGCGTGCCCACCGTGCCGCGGGCGAGGAGAGGAGCGCTGAACATGCGAGAGAGGTTGCTCCGCCTGGTTTTCTTTGTGCCGGCCCTGGTGTTGCTCGCGGCGTTCGTGGTGTATCCCGTGGTGAACACCGTCTGGCTGAGTTTCCTCTCACCAAAGGGCGATTTCGTTGGTCTCGACAACTACGCCGAGGTCCTGAGCCAGCCTGAGATGGTGGACCCAAGGGGCTTCCAGAGGGGGTTCCCCTACGGGGCGCTCATCCACAATTTCATGTGGCTCGTGATTCACCTTCCGTTGACGGTGCTTCTGGGCCTTGCGCTCGCGGTCGTCCTAAGGGGCGTGAGGGGCGGATCCATCATTAAGTCCATAGTGTTCCTAGGCATGGTCACACCAATGATAGTGGGCGGGATCATCCTGCGCTTCATGTTCGACGGCAGCATAGGGATAGTATCCGGCATTGTGCGGCTGTTCGGCGGCACTCCGAAGACGCTCACTGCATATCCGGAGACCGCCCTCCTGTCGCTCATCCTGGGATCCCTGTGGCTCTGGGTCCCGTTTGGCATGGTGCTGTATTCCGCGGGGCTGGAAACGATCCCTTCGGAAGTGTACGAGGCCGCAATGATAGACGGGGCGTCGCCCCTTTCCATGTTTTTCAGGATAACCTTCCCACTCCTCCGGCCGATAACCGAGGTGGTCGTGACAATGACCTTCCTCTGGGACCTCAAGATCTTCGATGTGGTTTACGCCGCGACTATGGGGGGCCCGGGCGGAGCGTCCAACGTGCTCGCGCTTCAAATGTACTTCTATGCGTTCCGCGAATTCAATTGGAATAACGCGGCGGCGGTGGCGTGTGTGCTCATGTTGCTGACAACTCTCGTGGCGGCCCCGATGATGATAAGGTCCGCGCGGGAAGCGAGGTGAAGGGAACGTGCGAAGGAAAGCCCTCACAGCGCTGTCCAGGGATGCGCTAGCGTGGGCCATCGGGCTCGTGTGGATCATCCCGTTCCTCGGCGTGCTCATGGCCTCGATAAGGCCGCTCAGTGAGATAATCCACGGATGGTGGAGGTTCGAGTCGTTCACACCCACGCTGCGCAACTTCGTGGGAGCGTGGAACCACCCCGCAGCCCCGCTCTCTCAAGGCGTGGTCAACTCGGTGAAGATCGCAGTTCCGGGCACCATCGTCCCGCTTTTCGTCGCGGCCATTGCAGCATACGGATTCGCGAGGTTCAGGTTTGCCATGAAGACCTACCTGTTCCTCACCATCGTTATGCTCATGACCATCCCACAGCAGATGATCGCCGTCCCGATCTTCCAGATAATGAAGAACCTCGGCCTTGTCGACACGCCTCTCGGGCTGGTTCTGGTCCACTCGGCGTGGGGGATCCCGTGGATCCTCTTTTTCATGAGGAACTTCTTCTCCACGCTCCCCATCGAGGTCGAGGAAGCCGCGCGCGTTGACGGAGCGTCAGACTTCAGGGTGTTCTTCCAAATAGTGTTGCCCATGTGCGTGCCCGCGCTGGTGTCTTCAGCCGTGCTCCAGTTCATGTGGGTCTGGAATGACTTCTTCCTGGCCCTCATCCTGATATACTCGCCCGAGAAGCTTCTCGCCACCCAACGCATACCGCTTCTGAGGGGAGTTTACCACATCGATTGGGGGGTCCTCACCGCGGGCACGATCATCGTGATGCTCGCGCCCATTCTGGTATTCGCCTTCCTGCAACGGCATTACGTCAAGGGAATGGTTGGATGGGTGTCTAAATGACCGGACACCCGTGGCAATTGGGAAGCTGTTTCAGAATACGCGAAAAGAATACGGAGACGATGTGGAATGGCAAAAACGATCAAGACTGCAATCAAATCCCTGAGTGATTACGGGAAACTCGCGGGAGAAAGCGTGCTCGAGGAAATAAGGGCGCTCGCCGAGCCGTTCAAGGGCGCGGAGGTCCTTCACATCAATTCCACCGCCTACGGCGGGGGCGTGGCCGAGATCTTGAACACGATCGTGCCTCTGATGAGGGACATCGGCCTTGCGGCCACGTGGTCAGTCATCGAAGCGCCGCCCGAGTTCTTCGATTTTACCAAGGCCCTGCACAACTCACTGCAAGGGATGGCAGGCCAGGACCTCGTGTCTGGGCTGGACACGTACCTGGCCGTAAACGAGCGGGAGGCCGCGTCATTCTCGGACCTAGGCAGCCCGGACTTCGTGATCGTGCACGATCCCCAGCCGGCCCCTCTTGCAACCCGCCTTCGAGACAAGTTCGGACCGAAGACGAAGTGGATCTGGCGGTGCCACATCGATCTCTCGAGCCCCGCGGAAGAAGCGTGGAGCCTCGTGCGGCCGTACGTAGAGCGCTATGACGCGGCGATATTCACAATGCCGGAGTACGCCAAGCAAGGCCTTCGCGTGCCACGGCTTGCCATGATCCCGCCGTCCATCGACCCTTTGAGCCCTAAGAACGTGGAGATGCCGCTGGAGACCGCGAGAGAGATCGTCGCCGGATACGGCCTGGACCCTTCCAGACCCATCATGGTGCAGGTGTCCCGTTTCGACCCATGGAAGGACCCACTCGGGGTCATCGACGCTTACCGCATGGTGAAGCGCGATCTCCCCGGGGTGCAGCTCGCCCTCATCGGGTCCATGGCGGCGGATGACCCGGAGGGCATGGCGTATTACCGCATGTCAGTGGAGCACGCCGCGGGAGACCCGGACGTGCATGTCCTGTCCAACTTGAACGGCGTCGGCAACGCCGATGTGAACGCGTTCCAGACCGCCGCGGACGTAGTGATACAGAAATCAGTCCGAGAGGGCTTCGGTTTAACCGTCTCCGAAGGACTCTGGAAGGCCCGCCCGGTAGTGGCCAGCAATGTCGGCGGAATCCCGTTGCAGGTTGAGGACGGCAAGTCGGGTTTCCTCGTGGGCTCGGTGGAGGAGTGCGCGCAGAGGATCTCGTACCTTCTCGCAAACCCCACGAAAGCACGGGAAATGGGCATGTTAGGCAAGGACCACGTGAGACGGCGTTTCCTTTCCACCCGACATCTCGCGGACTACCTTATGCTCTTCAGGGACCTTACAGAAAGTGGAGGTCCCACGGTACGAGAGTCCGTCGTCTGAGTATGGCGCCACGAGGCTGTTCGACATTCCCGCATTACGCAACAGCAGCTCGGCTGAAGCCCGCCAAGCTGTGGACGCGGTCAGCTAAACTGGCTAACTGCCGCGTCCGGGGAGAGTTCAACAGCCTCGTGGCGAATTAGTTAGCACCGGGTGGCCAGATTCGAACCGCCCCCGCGTTTCATCGTTGGTGGGTCGGTTTCCCAGGACTACACGCTGGAATGAATCTCAGGTGATCTGACGTTTCCCCGTAAACATCCTCCACGCGTCAAACCCGCCCGCTAGATGGGAAACGTCGTCGAAGCCGCGTTGCTTCAGGATCCTGTACGCAAGGTACGAGCGGTACCCAACGGCGCAGTATACCACGGTCTTTTTGCGCGGGTCGAGCTCACCGGCAACCGTCCGCAGCTCGTCCAGGGGCATCAGGCGCGACCCCGGGATCGCACCCAACCTGTTGCGTTCGCCTGGGGTCCGGACGTCCACAAGCTGGATCTCCTCGCGCGCGAGAAGGTTCTCGAGATCATCGGGCTCGATGGTATCCACCTCGCCGCGGTGGATGTTCGCGGCCACGAACCCCGCCACGTTGACCGGGTCTTTCGCGGATGAGTACGGCGGCGAGTACGCGAGGTCGAGGTCCTCGAGGTCCTCCACGGTCATGCGAGCGTGGATCGCCGTGGCGATGACGTCTATTCTCTTATCTACGCCCGCGCCGCCCACGATCTGCGCACCCAACACCCGGCCGGTGAACCTGTCCACAACGAGTTTTATGGTCATCATGCGCGCACCGGGGTAGTATCCGGCGTGGTGCTGGGAGTGCGTATACGAAACGTAATGCGGGATTCCTTCCGAAGATGCCTCTCTCTCGGAAAGGCCGGTTTTCGCTATGGTCAAGTCGCCCACTTTGACAACCATGGTACCAAGCGAGCCCGCGTAGCGCATGTTACCTCCCGCGGCGTTCGCCCCGGCTACCCTGGCTTGCTTGTTCGCCGGCCCGGCAAGCGGCACGCGGACTGGTTTTCCGGTCACGAGGTGCTTTATCTCACATATATCCCCGGCCGCGTATATGCTCGGATCGCTCGTCTGCATCCTGTCATTCACAACGACGCCACCGGCTTGGCCGATGGCCAGTCCCGTCTGCTTGGCGAGGTCCAGTCGAGGCGCGACCCCCACCGCGGACACCACGAAGTCGCAGGCAACCGTGTCCCCGCTCGCCAACTCCAGCTGGAGGCCGCCCGCGCCCGTACCATCGCGTTGCGTCACCGCGGCGACCTTCTCCCCAAGCAGCACGCGAGCGCCCTTGTCCCTGAGGTGGGCCGCCAGGGGTTCCGCCATCTCCCCGTCCACCGGCGGCAACAAGTGGTCCATCATCTCCACCAGCGTAACGCCGAGCCCCCGCTCGAGAAGCGCGTCCGCAGCCTCGAGGCCGATGAATCCGCCCCCGATTACCACTGCGTTCGTCGGTTTGCGCTCGTCGAGAAAGCTTCGAAGCTTGTCACCGTCCTCCACCGATACGAGGGTGAACACCCTGGGGCCATCCAGGCCTCGTATCGGCGGGCGGGCAGGCTCGCTGCCGGTGGCCAGAATGAGAGCGTCGTAGCGCTCCTCCCATGCGTCCCCCGTCTCGAGGTTGCGGACGGACACCATCTTACGCGCCTTGTCGATCGCCACGACCTCGTGGCGTGTCCGGACGTCGATATTGAACCTGGAGGCCAGGCGCTCTGGGGTGACGATGAATAGCTCCTCCCGCTGTCGGATGATCCCCCCTATGTAGTAGGGCAGGCCGCAATTCGCCCATGAGACGTAAGGCGTGCGCTCGAAGACCACCACGTCCGCTTCTTCAGATACTCGCCGCGCCTTCACAGCCGCGCCTGCCCCGCCAGCCACGCCGCCCACCACAAGGATCCGCTTCCCCACGTTTCTCAACCCCCATATAGATGCCTTCTGCGTCGACAACCCCTAATAGTCCTCGTTCGAAGCACTCGTGCGCAGGGAGTCAGCGACGCTCATGGCGGCCCCGCAGACGGGACACGAAACCATTTCCTCCACAGACGCGCCGCCGATCTCGAACATATTCCCGCATTGTTTGCACTTGATGCTCTCCTCGGCATTGTCTGGAAGCCTGGGACACTTTCGCTCGTCGTTTTTCTTCATTCGCGTTCTCCTTCCTTCTCGTTCGCATTCCCCGAAATCGGGGCCACGACTGTCTACGGCTCGTCCACGTCCCGGTCCCGTGCCGCCGCTCGGCACCATTCGCGCAGCTTACGTCGCCTGCTCACTTTCGCGCGTCGCCCGCGGCGCGTGCGCCGCCTCATTCGCCTGCGGGTCACCGCACCCAGAACCCGGGTGCATCTCAACGCGTCCTGATGTATCTCAAAGTCGTGCGCGTCTACACGGTCCTTTCTGCGGTCTGCGCGCGGACGGCCGCAGCCCGCGGCGATCTCAGTATTCCCCATGAGCACACGGCTTACGCCGACCCCCGGAGCAGACAGCTTGCGGACAGTTGTCGACGACGCGGACGCGGAGACGGTGCGGTGAGAACGCCGGCCGAGAATAAACGAGCGCGCCCCCTCGTGTTATGAAGGGGCGCTTTCCGTGACGCACTCACAACTTGGACCGCCTACATCGGTAGAGGCTGGTTATAGCCCGCCTGAGCCTGCCCGACGCCGTACCCGGTTTGGGTGGGCTGCTGAGCAGTAGGCTGAGCGAGCCCGGCTTGGAACCCGGCCCTCACACCGGCTGCCGTTCCCTCAACCAGGGATCGCTCGGCGGCCTCGATCATCCTGCGCACCATGTGTCCGCCAACAGCCCCGCACTGAGCGGAGGGCAGCGTACCCCAGTAACCCGAGTTGATGATGTTGCTGGGCAGGTTCAGCTCGTTGGCTATCTCGTACTTGAACCTGTCAAGCGCCGCGAGGGCGTTGGGGACAACCGGACGATTCCTTCTGGCCGCGCCTCGTGCCATTCCTCTTCACCACCCTTCGCGCTTTCTGCTTATAGTCTCACACCACACGCAGAACGCATACGAGGGAATGCATGGAGAGGACATAATTCGGTTACTCTATGGAGACGCCCTCGCCAGGCCGGGAAAACCTCTCCACCGCGCCGGTACGGGGGCACGGGTACCACCACCCGGCCCTCTGCCGGGCACGCCGCGGGGCGGGCCGCGGGCACGCCGCAGGTGTCCCGCATAAGTCCCGCCACTGCAGCGTGGGGTGCGCATGTCGCACGCACCCCACGTGCCCCGTATGTTTGCCGCAAGATCCGGCAAACCGGGCCCTCCGCCGCGACTCCCGCCGGTCTCCGCCGCTCTTCGCGCCCGCACCGGGCAGGGCCGTGCGCGTCAGCACGCACGGGCCGGGATGACCCGAGCCCGCGGGGTGCGCAAGCGCGAGGTCCTGGGTTGCCGGTGATTGCACGAGGGGCGTCAAAATCCGCCCACTAGCCAGACGCGCCGGATTTTGCCAAAGCGCGCTCCGCTTGGGGCGCCGTCCCCGGGTGCAACACCGGCAACCCTACACGGTGCGTACGCTCCCTGGAACCGGCGGTTGCTTATGGCGATCTCTTTAGACCCCGGGTGAGGTTTCCTCTTCGGCTTCGCCCGCCCGGTCGGTGGTGCCGGGTTCACCGGCGTCGGTCACGCCGCTACCAGTCAGAGGTAGCCCCAGGCCGGACCGGAATCCGGCCACTGCCTCGGCTGCCACTTGCTCAGCGATGGCTTTCTCGGCGGCCTCGATCATTTTCTTGACCATGCGTCCCCCGACAGCACCGCATTCCCTGGACGAAAGATTGCCCCAGTAGCCATGCTGATAAACCTCTTGAGGAAGGTTCATCTCGCGCGCGATCTCATACTTGAGCACGTCGAGCGGGCGTTTCGCGCCCTTCGCGGCAGGCCGATTCTTTCTGGCCGGCATCGCAAGTCCCCCCTTCTCACCTGGCACGCATATGATTCCCGGCTCTCAAGCGGGCTATGAAAGGGTCGTGCTGGATGCCGCCCTCTACCGCCCTATGCTGCCCTGTGCTGGAGAGAAGGGAGTGCTTGACCACAGTCACTCTAGACTGATAAATTCTGGATTTCTATCGCGAAAGATGGTGACGTACCGGAAACCAATGGACCTCGCGAGATCGACCGCGTACGGTATGGCGAAGCCGGCGTGCTGCACCCGGTGAGCGTCGGACCCGAACGTCACGAGCTCGCCTCCCAGCCTGCGGTAGAGCCTAAGCGTCTCCACGCCCGGGAGGGTCTCGTGAACGGGGCGCCTGAGGCCCGAGGTATTGATCTCCAACGCGGTCCCGTTCTCTATGAGCGCCTTCAGAATCGCCTCGATCTCATCGGGGAACGCTTCCAGGGGAGTCTTGCCATATCTTTCAAAAGCATACCTCTTAATGAAATCGAGGTGGGCGAGGGAATCGTACAACCCTGAGCGGGCAAGCCCCAACACGTTCTGCAAATAGCGGCGGCAAGACTCCTCAAGCCCGTAGCGATCGAAAACCTCCCCGGTCGCGGACAGGCTCTCAACCCAGTGGACGGAGCCGAGAACGAAATCCAGACGACGGCCGGAGAGAAATTCCTGGACCTCGTTGGTGTACCAAGCCTGGTAGTCGGCCTCGACTCCAATCCTCACCTCCAGGATGCCCTCCCATCTCCTTGCGGCCTCTTCCACGGCTTTCCGGTACGCGTCGAAACGCAGGTACCCGTGGCTCTCGTCCCTCGGTTCGAAGTCGACGTGGTCCGTGAAGCAAATCGCGGCGAGACCAGCTTGCGCGGCAGCCTCACACATCGCTTCCACAGTGTCTTCCGCATCAGGAGAAAATGTGGAATGAACATGGAAGTCTACAAACGGGGCCAAACGGGGGTCAACCAAGTTGCTACGAGACATATGATGATGCTCCTTCGGCGGCCAACAACGGCCAATCGGTGGCCGGGCCACGACTCGTGTCGCGTCGCGCGATGCGCCATGAACTCCACGGGACCCACAGGTGAACTCGACGCTCACTCGACGCTCAAAGGTAGATCACCATTCCCGCCACGGCAGCCAAGACGATCGCGAGAATGGGATTGAGGTCGAACTTGAACATGCCGACGAGGACAGCGATGGCGATCACCGGCCCCGCGATGTCCACGAAAGCGGCTTTCACAAGCGAGATGGCAGCGGCAGCTATCAGAGCCGTAACCGCCGGGCGAAGGCCTTTGAACACCGCTTTCACGGCTGGCGCGTCCTTGTACTTCAGGAAAAGCGTGGCAAACAGCACGATGATCACAAACGAAGGGAATATCACGCCGGTCGTCGCTGCCGCAGCCCCAGCCACGCCTGCCAGTTTGTAGCCGACGAATGTGGCTGAATTGACGGCGACCGGCCCCGGCGTCATTTCCGCTATGGCGATTATGTCCATGAACTCCTTCATTGTGAGCCACGCATGAGCCTGGATGATCTCCTTCTGGATGAGAGGTATCATGGCGTACCCGCCGCCGAACGTGAAAAGGCCGATCTTGGCGAATGTCAAAAAGAGCTGTAACACTATCACTGTTTGTCAACCACCTTATCCTGGTTTCGGAAACCATCCTGGTTCCGGGCCCCGGCGTTTTCAGGAAGCAAGGGGCCTCCAGCTGCCGGCGAGCGGCCCCCGGCGGCCCTGCCTGGGCCGAGCGTGCCGCTCTCGGAGCGAACCTCGCCGGAATCGCCCGGCAGCTTTGAACCTGGCTCGGAGCGGGGCAGACCCTCGGAACCTTGAGAGGGCCGGGGCTTCGGCTCGGCCTCGGCCTCGAAATCCCTTCGGAACACGAAATACCCGATGGCTGCCGATCCAACGATCACCGGGATCGGATGGACGTCGAAGACGACTATAGCGACGAGCGCAATCGCTCCGAGGATGACGCCGCGAACCTCACGGATCGCGGTTCTGCCTATCTTATATGCGGCGCCCGCCACCAGCGCGACGACCGCGGGCCGCACGCCCGCGAACGCGGCCTCGGCGGCCGGAAGATGCCTGATCTCCGAGAAGAAAATGGCTACGGCAAGGATGATTAGGAAGGACGGGAGGGTCGCTCCCAAAACTGCTACAACGGCGCCGACAAACCCAGCTGTCTTGTAGCCTACGAAGACCGAGGTGTTCACAGCGACAGGTCCCGGCGCCGTCTGGGCCAGGCCCAACATATCAATGAATTCTTCTCCTCCCACCCATTTCCTCGCGTCAACGACCTCCTTTTGTATCAGGGGAACCATAGCGTAGCCGCCGCCGAACGTGAACGCGCCGATTTTGAAGAAAGACCAAAACATCTGCAAGAGCAATCGCACTGTGGTGAAACTACCTCCTTGTGGAACGATTAGTGCATCGCGGCCGGACGCACCCCGGCCATGTTACTTCTCTATGAATTCCCATAGGTCCTCCCTGATGACATCGTTTCTCAGCATTCACCCACGTCAAGGCGGGGTGCGGATTTGCCATCGCGATGGAACATCATGTGTAACTGTGCCACACATTCGCTAACATACAGTCTTACCCTAAGGCAACACTACCAGCAGAAAAGGAAAGCGAGGTGAAACAGAAATGGCACGCGGACAGAAGAGGAACCGTGCTCTCGTGGTTGAGGCAGGCAACGCTCTGGACCAGTGGAAGTATGAGATCGCGAACGAGATCAACTTCCCCGTCAACCAGATTGTCGGCGGGTACTGGGGCAACATCCCGTCCGCCCAGTGTGGTGCGGTCGGTGGCCACATGGTCAAGAGGATGATCGAGGCGGCTGAGAGATCGCTCGTCGAGCAAAGCGCGCTCAACGTGAGAGCGGGCTTCAGGGCCGGGCTCAGCGCAAGCGCCAACCTCGGCACGACCACCGGTGCGTATAACCTGCCCAGCGGAATGCCGGCGCAGCAGAACGTCGGGCAGCAGGCTGGGTTCACTACCACAGGACTCCAGCAGTAGCACGGAGAGATAGATGCCCGCATCTCTGGGCAAATCTCGTAACCGCTTCCGATAGAGAGCAGGGGGGAGCGCCTCCGCCCCTGCTCACGTTTTCGGGCTCGGTCCATGGGCATATCTGTGATTCCCAAGAAAGCCCCCGTGCCGGAAACCAACGCGAAGTCGTGCCGCTCACTTGGACGACCTCACAGACGTGCGGGCCTCCGTAGGATCCTTCAGCCCCGCCGCGGTTATGAAGAAGCCGACGAGGTACAGGCACCCAGCCACAACCATCGTGGTGGCGTAGCCGGCCGCCTGAGCGATGACCCCCCCCATCACGGGCATGAGCGCGAGTGACGGCGCCTGCAACGTATTCATGAGCCCGACGTACGTCTGCGTATCCGACTGCGGGCTGTAACATATGGCGAGGTTCACGTTGGCGATCTGCGCCGCGCTCGTTGTGGCACCCACGAGCGAAAACACCACGAAGAACATCCACGGGGCGTTGGAAAGGACCGCTATCGCGGTGCTGACGGCACCCAAGAGAGCAGCGCTTGCCAAGACCACCTTGAACCCCATCCTGTCTCCTACGTATCCCCAGATCAGGTTCGCGAGGCTCTGGGAGACAAAGAGGATCACGCTGAAAGTCGCAAAACCCGCCGCAGGGAGCACGAACTTGTCCGCGCAATACAATCCGTAAAAGCCCGTGGCCATCTCACCCAGGTTGAGGATAATCCGGACCCCGATGAACCTGGCGAAGTCCACGTCGGTGCGGAGTATCGTCGAGAGTTCGCCGAGGAATGCCCGCCAGGGCACTCTCTGCCGGCCGTTCGGTACCGGCGGGTCCGCGAGAAACAGGCAGAATGTCAAGCTCACAGCGGTCACGACGAGAGCGGTCCGGAATATCGTCGCATAGCTGGATGGAAAGGGCAGCGCGGTTAGGGCCTGATTTGCCAGTTTTCCCGAGACCACTCCGGACAGGCCGCCCAGGAAGAACGAGAAGCCGTAGTATGTCCCTCTCCTCACGTTTATGGCCTTCGCCACAAAGTCCGTGTAGATCGGGGATGAAAGGCCCAAAGTGGTGGTGAAAGCCGCGTAGCAACCCAGAAACAACAGAAGCAGCAAGCTTGCCGGCACCCGCGTCGCCACACACGTGACCGCGTACAGAAGGGCAATCGCGACCCTCTCGAGAACGAACACCATTACGAGATATGGTTTCCTCCTTTTGAGGCCGTTGGCCCAGTTCGCAACGAATACCTGTGGCAGCAGGCTGCCCAGGACGAATATCGCAGGCGCAATTCCCAGCAGTATCCTAGACTCCGTGACCCGCGCGAGGTATGAAGGAATGATCGTGAGATGAGACAGCGACGTCATGGCAAACGAGAAAGACCCGCTATCCAGCGCAAGCAGAAGGAAGTTCCGCCAATAGTTGGGCGCGAGTCGCCGTGATTGCGACGTAGCTGTGGACATCGTTGCGAACTGGGCCATCATAAGTCCTCCCGGGCCGCCTATCAACCCAAGGAATCAATGAACATGGTGGTATACTCGGTGACCGCCTTTTCCCAATCACCGGGCACAACCAGATGGTGATTGCCAAGCGGGCTCGACATGATTCGCGCGGCGGGCTCCAGGCTCCCGAACTCCACGGTCAATTGGGTCCTGCACATGTCCTCCCGGGAGCCGGACCCCACCACGGTTCCACAGGCCGCAAACGTCTTGCGGAGCCCTGGGCCGCCTAGCCTCGTCACGGTAACCGGCCCGGGGACGACGTTCCCCTGGATCGCGACGCCGATCCCCGATTCAAAGTGCGACCTCACGGAATACCCTGCGGTCATCGTGCGGGCTATCGTGCAATGAGCTAGAACGATCCTGCTGGCAGCGGTGTCCACCACCGACGGATTGGCCATGAAGCTTGGATGGCCCGTAAGTTCCCGCACGAACAGCATTCCAAGGGTTGAAAGCACATCAGCCTCGCAACCGGCCGGGACCCCTTCTTCGTTGAGCCGTGCTAGAGCGTAGCAGCCCGTGTTGCGGAGCAGCGGCAACAGATCGAAACACTTGACCGTGACCGCATCCAGCTTGTATCTCCTCACGAGGTCCCTCAGCCCAACATAGATCCTCGCCGCTCCGAGGATGGTCCCGTCATCTGGCTCCACGACCTGAGACGCACTGTCCAAGAACTCCTCCGCGGATTCCCTGACCTCACCTTGGTCGGCCCCGCGGATCGCCTCAACCAGCTCCTCCATGGCAACGCGCACGAGGCTCGGCCCCCATGCGCGCTTCACCTGGTCCGTCAAACGCCAAGGTTCGAGGACTTCGACATCCCTCGTCCCGATGACGCCGAGCCGCGCCCCCTGCATACGAGCTCTCGTTGCGAACAGGCGCAGCCGCTCTCTTAGCTCGTCCTGCCAGCCCGGCCTGGCTTGGACTATGCACCCGCGTCTCCCCGAGCTGGCGCAGAACGCGACGATTTCGAGCGCGGCGGCAACCGCGTTGTCGGTCGGGTGCGCCAGGATGAGGGCCGGGCCGTCGCACTTGGCCAGGAATTCGAGGACGGGCGCCTCGATGCCCCCGCTCAATGCCAGGACGAGCGTGATATCCGCTTGTGACGCGCCTCCGTCGCAGGAGGCAGAAAGCGCGGGGGAGAATTCGAAGCCGCCGATTTCCTTCAGCGCGGCAACGTATCCCGCCGTGCGTTGCCGGATAACCTCGCCATCCCGCAGGGGAGAGGCAAACGGGACCACTGCAACTCTCGTCATCTCACTCGCCTCCTCATACCCTCGGCGCAAGCGGCTGAGGCGCCCGCAAGGCCAGGGTTACACGCTCGCTGCCGCGACGCGTTCGCTTCCTATCGGATCTCGCCGTCCGCTTTGGCCAACGCCTTGACGGCCTCGATGGCCACTCTTATCGTGTCGTCCACCGTGATCTTGGCCCGTTCCTCCTCCGAGAGCTCCGGAAGCAGTTGATTCCCGGCTGCAAGGCATACACCGGCGGCTCTGACGCCGAGGGTGCAGGCGGCGATGAAGATGCCGGCACACTCCATTTCTGAGGCAAGGGCCCCGCCTCGTATCCATGCATTCCAACGGTACTTCAGCCTATCCGCTACAGGCATTCTCTCCGGCTCGTGCTGTCCGTAGAACGAGTCTTTCGACTGGACGACCCCAACGTGGTACCTCACGCCGACCTTCTGCGCGCCGGCCACCAGGGCGTTCACGACATCGATGGATGCGACCGCGGGAAACTCCACGGGCAAGTAGTGCAGGCTCGTGCCTTCATCCCTGATCGCCCCCTGGGCAATGACCACGTCCCCCGGCTTCACGAACGTCTGCATCCCACCGGACGTGCCCACACGGATGAACGTGTCCGCTCCGCATTTGGCAAGTTCCTCCACGGCGATTACCGCTGAAGGAGAACCTATGCCCGTTGATGTGACCGAGACCGGCACACCGCCAACGGTCCCCGTATAGGTGACGTACTCGCGAAACTCAGCTATCTTCCGAGCATTGTCAAAGAACCCCGCGATCTTGTGCGCCCTTCCCGGGTCGCCCGGAAGCAAGACGTATCTTGCGACGTCACCCTTCTTGCACCTGATATGGTGCTGGACTTTTTCCTCTATCATCTCGTATGACCTCCTTGATGCGTTCATACTGGGCCGGACTCAGGGTGTCGCCCGGTCGAGGCGCCTTCATCCTGGCCAGCTACTATTTTCAGCGCGTTCAAAGCAACAAGGATCATGGTCTCCATCTGAGCAGGATCCCCCATGAGGTCAACAATCCCCCCGGTACGAAGTCCCAGGGTAGCCCCTACGATGAAGAGCGTCGCGCACTCCATTTCCGATGCCAGGGCTCCCCCCATTTGCCACGCCTTCCACCTCTGTGCCAGCACCGGTGCGGTAGGCTGACGGTACGGTTCAATCTCGCCGTAGAAAGAATCCTTTGACTGCACGACGCCGACGTGGTATTCCGCCCCCAGGCCTCGCGCCGACTGAACGAGGGCGTTGACCACCAGGAGCGACGGCAGCGCGGGAAACTCCATCGGAAGGTAGGAAACCGAGGTCCTCTCGTCCCTCACCGCGCCGGACGCGATCACAAGACCGCTTCTGCAACATCCAGTCTGCACCGGGCCCGCAGTGCCGGTCCGGATTATCGTGTCCACCCCTAGGCTCGCGAGTTCCTCTACGAGAATCGCGGTCGAAGGCGCGCCAATCCCGTGGGAAGCGGCCACGACTCTGACCCCTCCGAATGTCCCCACGTGAACACGATACGCGTGCTCCCACGTAACCTCTCGAGCAGCATCGAAGAATTGCGATACCAGTGGCACTCTCCCCGGGTCTCCCGCGATAACGGCATACCGTCCCAACTTCTCGGGTTCGCAATGTATGTGCATTTCGCCCTCACCTCATGGAAGCCGTCGATGTCGATCTCGTCGGCGCACGCTGGCCCGAGACATCATGCCCGCGCCCCCCGGGACCGCTCCATGCCGCCCGGGGGGGCGCTCGCCGGTCTCGCGAGACCCTGAAGCATCGCCACGAGGCCACTTAGGACCTTGACTTAGGGCCAACGGTGTCCGGCCGGTCGTTGACCGGTCACCAATTCTTACAGAGGTCTATTCCTCATCCTGGCCTTCCTGGGACGGCTTCATCCTGAAAACTGCGATTCCAAGCAAGACATTGATGATCCCCACGACCAACACCGCGCCGGTCAGAATGGAAAACGGGCTCGTCTTCATGCCGGGAGACATCGCGATCTTCGACGATGCCCATGGCATTAGGAGAAGCATGACACCAATGATCACTGCCGCCATGCCGAGGCTATCTTTCTGTGACACGTAACGAGGCTCGGAATTCACTTCGATCGCCCTCCCGTAGAAAGCTCTATGAAGTCAGGTGGACCCCTTCGCCTTCTTCACGAAGTAACCCGCAAACGCGAAGAACGCCACTGCAGAGCCAACGAAAAGGAGAACGCCAAAGAACACAGGAAACCGCGTCGTTTCTTGGGTACTCAAGCCGTGGTTTAGAGCGGCGTAAACTGTGGCGTAGCCTGTGATGAGAGGACCCGTGACGCCGGCCAGGTAGTCTGACAAGTTCGTACGCAGCTCCCGTAGACTGGTCTTGGTACCCTTCGAGCCAAAGGCCCGCGCTTCCAGGGTCATGGCGAGCTGTTGCACCCTTTCGATGGCTCCCGCGAACACCGGTACGATGCTCGGAAGCAATGCCGCAAACCCTGACGCTTTCATGGCACGAGACTTCTGGGCACTGAGAACGATGGTGAACTCACGCTGGAGTATCGGTATGAGCTGCAGGGTCGTCGTAGCCATGAAGCTCAGCTCGTGCGGGACGCCCATTCGGCGCAGCGTGGCGAAGAGGTCACTAGGATGCGTTGTCATGATGAACAGCATCGCAAACGAGGCCACCACTATGATCCTGAGCGAGAGCACCAAGCCGTTATAGACCCCCTCGTGGTAGATGGTGAACGGCCCGACGCGGGTCATGGCGGTCCAGGGCTGGGGGATAGCGGGCGCAACGCACTGGAAGAACAGTAGCCCGAAGATTATCGGCGACAGGAACAGCATCGGAGCTATATACCCTCGAAGCGTCCTTGTCGCGACGATTAGCACGACAGCAAGTACGGCCATTGCAACTAATACCTGCAGGTTCGACATCACGAACGTGACAGCAAGGATGCCGAGAAGCCACAGCATCTTTGCCATCGGGTGCATCCGATGAGCAAAGGAGTTTCCCGGGATCAACCCTGCGACGATCGCTAGTTCGTTCATCCGCTCACCCCCGTGCTGCGAGTTATGCGCGTTCCGTTCAGCTCAGCGTCTGATGCTGCATTGGCCCTGAACCGCAAGCGTAAGGATGGTACCACCGCCCAGAAAAGATGGGCTTCACTCTCCAGCTGTGCTCTCTATTTCGCGAACATCGTGAATAGGACGATGGCGAGCCCCACCACGAGGCCTACAGTGATCCATACCACCTTCTGCATGCCCTGTCCCTTGAGAATATCCACGCCGGCCGTAAGGTTTTCCGGCAGGGCCTCCAAAATGGCGAGGGCCGCGAAGGACGAGATAATCTTGTCTGCAAGGGAGACGAGGATGTTGCTAGAGAACACCGCGACCCACAATTGTTTACCCATTGCGACGAACGCAGCGGTCATCACGTCGGAGAAGTGGCCCGTCGCACCGCCAAACACGAAGACATATATCGGCACGGCGGTCACACTCACGAAGAAGCCCACCAGCATGGAGAGGATAAAATACCGAAAGTATGTCTTGCCCATCCCCCAGCGCACTCCGTAGCCCCACACGAGGGCTCCAGCGATATTACAGACCGCGAACGGGAGTGACACGGGGCTTCGCAAGATGGCCGTGCCTATATTGCTTATCGCACCCGCAAGCGCGCCCCACCACGGCCCGAGCGTAATCGCGACCACCGCGGTCCCGATCATGTCGAGAAACGTGGGAAGCCGTAGGGCTGAGTTGATGGCACCACCGACAATGTTCAGAGCCGCCGCCACAGGAACCATAGCGACAACGTACGTCATAGGAATCCGCTTCGTCTTGCGTACAGCTGCACTGCTGACCGTTGCCAACTGTCGTCACCTCCAAATT
This sequence comes from Betaproteobacteria bacterium, assembly GCA_050260395.1. Classification (GTDB taxonomy): domain Bacteria; phylum Bacillota; class SHA-98; order UBA4971; family UBA4971; genus UBA6256. The sequence continues at coordinate 17,669 of JBLNCC010000076.1, read as the reverse complement.
GATTGCTGCCTGCGCGAACCCCGCCCTTAAGCTTCCCTGTCTTGGTGACGTCTCACCTCCTCCTTCGTCGATGACGTTGAGCAGCCATAAGCACCTCTCGAACCACGAGTCTACTGTGCTGTCAGCTGCCGGCGCATTTCTCTTGGAGGACCTCCACAAACCTTTTCACCGTCAGGATAGGGCCCGTGCCGAGTTCATCTCGCACCCGGTAAGACAGTTCCGTGACCTGCGGAGGGTGGAGGTGCGTTCTCCTCAGCAGAGCGACGTCTGCGAATACGTCCTGCGGCGGCCCGTCCTGCAGGATACGACCGTCACCCACCACCAAGACCCGGTCGCAGTACTCCGCTATGAGCATCATGTCGTGCGAAACCGCCACCACGGTGTAGCCTTCATCGCGGAGCCGTTGCATCAACTTTCCGATGAGCCTGACGCCCTTGTGATCCTGTCCAGTCGTTGGCTCGTCCAGCACGAAGACTTCGGGCTTCATAGTGAAGATGGACGCGAGCCCCACCAGCTTTCGGAGTGGGAAACTCAAGCGATAAGGGTGCTTGTCCAGCACGTCGTGTAGAACGAAGAACTCGACCGCTTCATCAACGCGGTGCGCGACCTCGTCGGCGCCCATGCCGAGGTTTAAGGGCCCAAATGCGAGATCGTCTCTCACGGTCTTGGCAAACAACTGATGGTTGGGGTTTTGAAAGACGTAACCCACGTGACGGGACAGGGACTGGACGCTTTCGTTCTTGGTGTCCACCCCACGGACCAGAACGCGTCCTGCGCTTGGCTTGAGGAGCCCATTGAAGTGCTTGACCAGCGTCGTCTTGCCCGCGCCGTTCTGGCCGATGACACCAACGACCTCGCCCTTTCGAATCGTCAGGTCGACGTCTTTAAGAGCAGTGACCCCGCCGCGATACACGTGCGTGAGCCGCTCGCACACAATGACGTTCTCATCGCATCCCGGTTCCACAGAGACGCTGCGCCACCTTTCGCTTGATCTGTTCAGCCGCCTCGTCGCACGTGAGTGGGTAGGGCTTCTCCCAGCGCACGCCCCTTCTTTCGAGCTGGTAGGCGACTTGGCATACTTGCGGGGCCCGTAGCCCGATGTCATCCAGGAGGTCGACACGGCTGAATACGTCAGCGGGAGCACCTGAAGCCACGATCATGCCATGGTTGAGCACCAGGACCTCGCTGGCGTACTCGGCGATGGCTTCCACTTCATGATCGGCTATGACGATTGTCATGCCGCGTTCCCTGTTCAGCCTCTGGAGGACTGCGAACACCTCTTCCTTGCCGATAGGGTCGAGGTTCGTGGTAGGCTCGTCCAGCACGAGCACCTCAGGATACATAGCCATCGCCGCAGCTATAGCCAGCCGCTGCTGCTGCCCGCCGGACAAGGCCATCGGCGACCTCTCCTCAAGCCCAGCGAGCCCCACGATCTCGAGGACCTCGGCTATCCGCCTCTTCATCTCGGCCACGGGAATCCCGAGGTTTTCGAGGCCTAGTGCGACTTCTTCCCTGACGGTGAGCTGGCTGAGCTGGTATTCCGGGTTGTCGAAGACCATGCCGACGGTCTTGGCCATCTCCCTGACCGGGTACTCAGAAGTGTCGAGCCCCTTCACCATGACCCGCCCGGTCAACTCACCCATCAGCATGTTGGGAATGATGCCGTTCAATGTCAGACACAGGGTGGTCTTCCCCGCCCCGCAAGGGCCGACAATCGCCAGATACTCCCCTTTCCTGATGTCGAGATCGATGTCCTTCAGCGCGTACTGCCCATCCGCGCCGTAAGTAAACGATACGTTGCTCAGGCTTATCAACGTCTCCGCCTGCTCACCTGCTCGATCGCTCATGCATCGCGCCCCCTTAAATCGCGGCTGCCGAGTTGCCTTGAGATCTCGCGTGCCTTTTCAGTAACGAGCCTCACCAGCTCGGGAACCCGTTCTTCGCTGAAGCGAGGCTTCAAGCCGACTACGGCGAGGCTCGCGACGACCTGGCCGGTATAATCGGTGATGGCCGCTGAGACTCCCGCCGTCCCCAGATCACGCTCTTCTACCGTGTACGCGTAACCGCGCGTCCTTATCTCCTCGAGTTGGGCCTCGAGCATGGCCACGTCCGTAACGGTGAACGGCGTAAAGGCGGTCAACCCGAACATCTCGTAATACTTACGGCGCTCTTCGGGAGGCATGTACGCAAGGAGGACCTTTGCGGACGCTCCTGCGTGCAGTGGAATCCTAGTGCCTGGGCGGGACGCCAGCTTGATGCCTTGCTTACTCGCGACGCTCTCGATGCATACCTGGTGGTAATCGTCCTCGATGCACAAAAGGACCGTGTCGCCAGTGACCTGCGCAAGCTGGTTCATGGCGGGAAGGGCCGCCTTCCGCACGTCCATCTCATCGACTACGAGCCACCCGAGCTCGAACAGGCGGATTCCCAGCCGGTACTTTCTAGTCATCGGGTCTTGCCTGAGAAAGCCGTACATCTCGAACACACCTAGGATGCGAGCGACGACGCTCTTCGGCATACGGGATTCCCGGCTTAGTTCCGACACCCCCCATTCCGGGTGCGCGTCGTCGAACCTCAACAGAATGTCCAGCGCTCGGCGGAGCGTCTTGAGTTCGTATGGCACCCCTTACACCTCGCCTCAACTCCCGCGTCATCGTGCCGCCCGCTTGACCGCATGGGCCCTGCCGCGATACACGGGAGACGGCTGTGCCGCTTTCGGGTACGCTGTACCGTATATCGGTTCGTAATTGTGTGTTTCGACGTACCAGGTGCAATTCCTGCAAACCTCGTGAATTTCTTTCACACGCAAGCTATCCGCAGGGAGCTCCCTCCGGTAACCCCCGCAGCCAAGTCTAGCCCTCTCCAAGAGGCCTTTTGCATGTGTCGCGGTCGGCTGCACGTCCGTGGGCGCCCCGCGAATGTGAGTCTCCGAGTTTCCGGGCTAACCTTGACACCTCTCGAACGCAGTCGTAACATGGTCAGTGAAGAGGTGAACCGTCGATGGTAGACGACGGAAGTAGTAGTAACCTGTTAACCTACGCTGAACTTGCTTCGAATCGAGGAAGGTCGTCGCCGTAGCAGGGCTGTGCTTTGCCTTTCGTAGCCTGCCGGTCGTAGGTCGTAGGCGCTTCCCCGATCCGAAGGGAGGCGCTTATCATGTACTTCTACACTAGGAATGGGCGCAACAATCACTCGACCGAGGCAGCAGAGAGGCACCTGCTGAACCTTCCCATAGAGGAGCTCCTCTCGCGTCTTGCGGCAACGAAAGACGGTCTCTCAAGCCAAGAAGCAGCCTCCCGCCTTGAGAAATACGGCACCAATGAGTTTCCGCGGCCACGGGCGATTCCCGCTTGGCTTGCTTATCTCAGGCTTTTCGCCGACCCTCTCGTCGTGGTCCTTATCGTGGCCGGGGCCATTTCCGGTTTCTTCGGTGAACCACGCGGAGCCATCATCATCAGCGTGATGGTGTTGCTCAGCGTTACACTTCAGTTTTTCCAGGAGCACCGCTCCGAGCAGACTGCCCAGAAGCTTGCGAGGCAGGTCGCGATCACAGCTACCGTGATCCGGGACGGCACCGCGATCGAGGTGCCCATGAGAGAGCTAGTGCCCGGAGATGTGATCCGGCTGGGTGTGGGAGACATCGTGCCGGCCGACGCAAGAGTCCTTTATGCAAGGGACTTCTTCGTCGATCAGGCTCTGCTTTCAGGCGAGTCGTTCCCGGTCGAGAAGACGCCATGCGCCGAGCCCGCGCTGCGCTTCTCCATTCCGGACATGAGCCACGCGGTCTTTTTCGGGAGCAACGTCGTGAGTGGAACCGCGACCGCCCTCGTGGTGGGAACGAACGGCCAGACCGAACTCGGACGGATGGCGAAGACGCTTTCGGTCGAGAGGCCGGAGACCGAGTTCCAGCGCGGCATTAGAAGATTCACCTCGTTCCTCGTCAAGGTCATCGTGGTCCTGGTCTTGTTCATATTCGTGCTGAACGCAGGGCTTGGCCGTGGAGTGCTGCGGTCCCTCCTGTTCGCTGTGGCGGTGTCGGTCGGGATCACGCCGGAGCTGCTGCCCATGATAATCACGATAACCCTTTCAGCCGGTGCAGCCGCGATGGCAAGGCGCAAAGTGATTGTGAAACGCTTGCAGTCCATACAAAACCTCGGGAGCATGGATGTCCTTTGTACCGACAAGACCGGCACGCTGACCGAGGGTAAGCTCGTCCTGGCAAGCCATGTCGACCTGTGCGGCAAGCCCTCCGAGTGGGCATTCCAGCTGGCCAGGCTCAACAGCGCCTTCCAGGCCAGCTTGCGCAATCCCATGGATGCGGCGATAGCTGCACATGAAGAAAGCAGCCTTGACGGATACACCAAGGTGGATGAGATCCCATTCGACTTCGTCCGTAAGCGCACGTCGGTGGTCGCCGAAAAAGACGCCGAGCGTATCCTGATAACCAAGGGCGCTCCCGAGAGTCTCCTGGATGTGTGTGCTCTAGCGGAAGTGGACGGAAAGCCAGTCGAGTTCGGCCCTGCTCTCAAGCGTCTGGCGTACGACCGCTTCACGGAGTTGAGCCGGGATGGATACCGGGTACTGGCGGTGGCCTATAAGCCCATCGACAGCAACAGGAGCGTCTATTCGAGAGGCGACGAGAACAACATGGTTTTTGTGGGATACGTCACCTTCATAGACCCGCCCAAGGCCAGCGCGGCAAGGTCGCTTGAGGAACTCGCGAGGCTCGGGGTGAGCGTTAAGATCCTCACGGGTGACAATGAGCTCGTCACGGGGCAGATCTGTGAACGTGTTGGCCTCAAGGTCGGCGGAGTCCTCATGGGACACGAGATGGACGTCATGAGCGATGAGGATCTCGCCTCGCGGCTCGAGACCGCAACCATCTGCGCGCGCCTAAGCCCGGAGCAAAAGAACCGGATAATCAGTGTCCTGAAGGAAGCGGGGCACGTCGTCGGTTACATGGGAGACGGTATCAACGACACGTTGTCGCTGCGCACGGCCGACGTGGGGATCTCCGTCAACAATGCCGCCGACGTGGCAAAGGAAGCCGCGGATATCGTCCTCATGGAAGAGGGTCTCGATATCCTTGAGAATGGCATAGTAGAGGGGCGCCGGACCTTCGCGAACACGATGAAATACATAATGATGGGGACCAGCTCCAACTTCGGGAACATGTTCAGCGTCCCCGTGGCATCGGTGCTCGTCCCTTTCCTACCCATGCTGCCCGTGCAAATACTCCTCAACAACCTGCTCTATGATTTCTCGCAGGTGAGCATCCCAACTGACCGCGTGGACAGTGATTACATAGCGCGGCCACGGCGGTGGGATATCGCGTTCATCAGGAACTTCATGCTCATCTTCGGCCCAATCAGCTCTCTCTACGATATCCTGACCTACCTCGTCATGCTCCGGCTATTCCATGCGGGAGCTGCGCTCTTCCAGACTGGATGGTTCGTCGAGTCGCTTGCCACCCAGACCCTGGTCATACATGTCATCCGTTCACGGCAAAGCGTCCTCAAAAGCAAAGCAAGCGCCGCGCTGTGGTTCACGACGCTTGCAGCCGTCGGACTGGGTATAGCGATACCGTACACCCCGATCGGCATGTTCTTCGGGTTCAGGCCTCTTCCGCCAGCGTTCTTCCTCGTCCTGGTCGGGATGGTTGCGGCTTACCTTCTCATGGTGGAACTCGTCAAACGGTGGTTCCACGCAAGGTTCGGATGGTAGCCAAGGCTGCGTTGCTGCACCGAGCTTTCGCCTGGTCTCACAGGACCTCTCGCAGGCACACCCCTTCAGCGGTGCCGCTCAGGTGCTCCAGTCCGGGCCCGGGGCGGAACGGCGCCCCGCGTCACCCATCGTTTCCAGCAGCTCCCCGGACCCTCTTACTCTCCCTTGACGATCGCCACACTCGCGCTGGCACCGATACGTGAAGCTCCTGCCTCTATCATCTTGCGCGCGGATTCAAGGTTTCTGATGCCGCCGGATGCCTTCACCCCCATCTCATTGCCGACCACTTTACGCATGAGCCTCACGTCCTCGACAGTGGCGCCACCGGGCCCGAAGCCTGTCGAAGTCTTCACGAAGTCCGCGCCCTCCGCCTTCGCGATGAGGCATGCCTTCACCTTTTCGTCGTCCGTCAAGAGCGCAGTCTCGAGAATTACCTTCACCAGCGCCCTCCCGCGGGCCGCCTCGACGACAGCACGGATGTCACGCCCCACGAGGTCATCGTCGCCCGACTTAAGGGCACCAACGTTAATGACCATGTCTATCTCACGAGCACCGGCGGCTATCGCGTCGCGGGCTTCCATAGCCTTAACAAGCGGCGTCGAAGCGCCGAGAGGGAAACCAACCACAGTGCATACTTTCACAGGGGTGTTCTTGAGAAGGTCCGCCGCAAGGGACACATATGTGGGGTTTATACACACTGACGCAAACCCAAACTCCACAGCCTCCTCACATAACTTGACGATCTGGTCTTTAGTGGCCTCAGGCTTAAGAAGGGTATGGTCGATCATGGCCGCCAGATCCCTCGCCGTTCCGTGCCATTGCATACAGTCTCACCTCATCCGCTATATGTATACTGTCTGTGGAGCTTCGCCACAGGTCTACATCATTCCTCGCATCATGCCATGAGCAGGATCGATCTTACCACATCGTTTGTGCCATGTGTAGCAGCCATGGCCGTTCTACTGGTCCCACGGCGAGCATCGTCCCGTGGCCTAGCCCATGTTCCCTTCGCAACGGCCGTGCATCAGGGGCGTAGCAAGCTTTGTACTTTTTCGGCCGTTGCCATTGCGCCGATAAACGTCCCTCGGGCGGTAGCTTGATGTGCAAGCCAGCACGCGCTCCTTTGACGTCAACGAGCAACTGAGATAGAATGGGGGCGAGCGAACTGAACGCAGGTGTGCGCAACTAAGTGAGGGCCCAAAACGCTTCCGACTATTGGGAGGGGTTGCCGGTGATTGCACGAGGGGTGTCAAAATCCGGCCACTGGCTTGACGGGTCGGATTTTGGAGGGCGCTCGCTATAGCATGTCGCGTGCCGTCCTGCGACGGCGCGTCTTCCGCTTGGAAGGTGGTGCTTGCGGATGCAAGCATCGGATTTCCATCATGACCATGAGAAAGAGAGACCGAGCGCCGCGGCGGCGAGGGCGGCGGTACAGATCGCGATGTCAACGTCGCGCGACCAGGAACGCGACATGAAACGCGCGTTCCTAGAGGCGGGGATAAGGGCCGCCGCGGTGGACATCGGCGGGCCGTTCGTTCAATCCATCGCGCGCACCGTCGAAAACGTCCTCGTGGCGGCGAAGCGCGAGGGCGTCATCCAACCGTCGCACCCGCACGAAGGAGCTGTGACAGGGGCGGCACGCGAGGCGCTCGCCCAGCTCATGCCCAGGGCGGCCGGTTTCAACGTCGGGGGCAAGGTGGGTGTCGCCCGGTGCGGCGAACACCTGTCAGTGGCGGTCTTCCTCGAAGTCGGCCTACTCCACCTCGACGACGTCGGGCTCGCGGTAGCGCACAGAGCCGTGCCGGCCGACGCCGGTTAGGAACGAGAGGTCTTGCGCAAGCAACAGAGAGGTGCTATACTTCGTTCTAACAAGCTGACGAGCAGGCGCGGGCAGAACGGTGGGTTCGGAAGGTCCGGGCAAGTGGTAGCTCGCGGCGCCTGTTTCGTGGTACTCGCGGCGTGAGAGATATCACGACAAGTACATACGTTTCGGCAGGACGGTAGTACGGTAGGGGAGATCATCGCACGTAGCGCTGCACCGGGAGTCGGCGCGCGCACCGCGGCCGACTCGCTCTGGAGTCTGTGCGGAAGCTCGGCCCTAACAGAGCCGATGTATGCGAGGGCTACCCCTCACGGGGTAGCCCTTTTGTGTTACCCGCTCCGTAGGGTGGTGCCAGATCTGGACCTCTGCACGCCGAAGCCCGGCACGGTTAACGCTCCCGCCCCTCCGGTCCCGATTCCGGCTTCCGTCTGACTCTCCGCTCGCGTCTCACGCCACACTCACGCTCATGCCCGCGTCAGAGCCGTTAACGCACAGGAGGGATCCTATTTTGGGCGCCGACATTTTCGCCGTCCGCGGGGCCGTCGCCCCGGTTACGAACAGCAAGGACGGTGTGTTCCAGGCCACCGAGAGGCTTCTCGAAGCCATCCTAAGCCGGAACCGCCTCGAGCTCGAGAGCATTGTATTCGCGTTCTTCACCGTAACCGCGGACCTCAATGCCGCGTTTCCCGCCGCCGCCGCGAGGGCGGCAGGCTGGAGCTCGGTCCCCATGATGTGCGCGGTGGAGATCCCGGTGAGAGGGGCGCTTCCGGCCTGTATAAGGGTGCTTTTGTTGTGTCGCGCTCGCAGGCCGCAGAGGTCGCATCTCCCGGCGCCGTGCCCGGACGGTCGCCGTCCCATTCCCCTGGCCGGCAGGCTTGCCGCCGCGCGCAGGCGGCGCCGGCGTCACGGGGGCTCTCTTGCGCCTGGAGCGGCGCCGCCGCGTCCTATCCATGTCTACCTTGGCGAAGCCGCCACCCTCCGCCCCGACCTCGTCACCCCAGAAGCGGCAGCGCGGCCCCTGGAGCGAGGGCTTGGGCAAGGGTAAGGCATGGGTCAGAAGGAGAAGAGGCGCAGACACCGGTCAGGCGCAGAGGGCGCGGGTGACCCGCGAAATCGAAGGGACCGCGCGCCGCGCGCGGCCACGAGCGCAACGCCGGTGGCACGCGTCGGTGTCAGTCTATCGGTGTGAGTCTTTAGACTACGTGAGTCTGGGCGAAGCACCGGAGGGAAGCACCCCGGAGCGGGCCGCGTCTTGCCGGCCAGCCGCAAACCGAGGGGCTTCCATAGCTTTCTCCAGGCTTCTCCCGGCTCTAGGGCTTCTGGGAGGAGAAACACATGATAGTCGTTATGAGGCAGAACGCAACGGAAGACGAGATCCAGGGGGTCATGCGCGTAGCGGAGAATGCGGACCTCGACGTTCACATCTCTAAAGGCGAGGAGCGCACGATAGTGGGACTCATAGGCGACGTACGCCGCCTCGACCCGGACACAGTCGCATTTCTGCCCGGCGTGGAGCGAGTCGTGCGGATCTTGCAGCCATTCAAGCTCGCGAGCAGGGAATTCATGCCGACGAGGAGCCCTGTTTCCGTCGGCGGAGTGCTCTTCGGCGGCGACAGCGACGAGGTCCCCGTGATTGCCGGCCCGTGCGCCGTCGAAAGCGAGGAATCGATGATGCGCATCGCGCGCCTCGTCGCCGGCGCGGGCGCGACCGTCCTGCGCGGCGGGGCGTTCAAGCCGCGCACGTCGCCCTACTCTTTCCAGGGCCTCGGCGAGCCCGGCCTCCGCATCCTGGCGAAGGCGCGCGACCTCACCGGCCTCCCGGTAGTCACCGAGGTCGTCTCGCCGCAGGACGTCGAGCTCGTCGGCGCATACGCTGACGCCCTGCAGATAGGGTCCAGGAACATGCACAACTACGCCCTCCTTCACGAGGTCGGACGCCAGCCGAAGCCCGTGGTCCTCAAGAGAGGGATGATGTCGTCTGTCGACGAGTGGCTGATGGCTGCGGAATACGTCTTGTCCGCGGGGAACAACAACGTGATCCTCTGTGAGCGCGGCATAAGGACTTTCGAGACGTCCACCAGGAACACCCTCGACCTCTCGGCCGTCGCGGTGGTGAAGAAGCTGAGCCACCTTCCGGTCATCGTGGACCCGAGCCACGCCACGGGGCGCGCGGACATGGTGGTCCCGATGGCGATGGCTGCCGTCGCGTGCGGCGCCGATGGGCTCATGGTCGAGGTGCATGACGACCCGGCGTCGGCCCTCTCGGACGGCCCGCAGTCCCTCACGCCCGCTGCATTCGCTTCCATGATGCGCAGGCTCGAGCCCGTGGCGGAGGCCGTAGGGCGGCGGATCGCCGCGCCGCCAGCGCGCAAGGCCGCAGCGGGTCACCAGGCGGGGGACGAACGCTGAACGGCAAGGAGCGTGTATCGAGGGAGGTTGGGCCAGTGGCGTTTTCAGGGCGGCCGCGTTCAATGAATTCTACGTGGGGACGCGAAAGTGCTCCCGACTCTCGGGAGAGGCTGCGAGTGATTGGACGAGGGGTGTCAAAACACGCCCGCTCGCTCCACGGGCCGGATTGTCTCAAGGCGCCCCGCTTGGGCGCCGTCCCCGAGTGCAACGCCGGCAACCCGGCAACTGCTGGAAATGCAATGACTAACGCGCTCCCACAGAGCACGGCGGATCTGGAAAACCGCTCAAGCAGCACAAAGACCAGAGCGTTTGTGATAGGCCTCGGCCTCATGGGCGGCTCCCTTGCAATGGCGCTCCGGGCCTCGGGGCGCTATGAGGTGGACGGGTTCGACATCAACAGAAGCTCTCTCCATCGCGCCGCTGCGCTAGGGGCCTTGGACCGCGCTGCGGCGTCGCTCAACGAGGCCGCAGAGGCTGACATAGTAGTGGTGGCGACGCCGCTTCTCGCGATGCCGTCCGTCTTCTCCGAGCTCGGTCGCTGCTTGAAAGGGACGCGCCGGGACCGAAGCCTGCCGGTGGTCACGGACGTTGGAAGCGCGAAATGTTACGTCCTCGCGCTCGCCCGCGAGCATCTTGCACCGAGCGTTCCGTTCGTGGGCGGCCATCCGATGGCTGGAAGCGAGATGAGCGGTGTGGAGCACGCCTCAGCGGACATGTTGAAGGGTTGCCGTTACGTGCTTACTCCCGCTGAGTGGACCAGGGATGCCGATGTGAGGACGGTCGTGAGAGCGTGCGAGACGGCCGGAGCGGTCCCGCAGGTCATGGACCCCGCCGACCACGACGCGATGGTGGCCGCCACCAGCCACCTACCGCTCATCATCGCGGCCTGCCTGGCCCGGGTCGTGGAAGGGCGCTCCGCGGACCACCCGTGCATCTGGGATCTGGCCGCCGGCGGGTTTCGTGACACGACCCGCCTTTCCTCCGGGGATCCGGATATGGGCGCCGGTATGCTCATCGCCAACGCGAGCCGGGTCCTGGAGGCAATGCGTGAATTCCAGCGCGAGTTCGACGAAGTGCGCAGGCTCCTCGTAGCCAAGGCGCAGGCACGGACCGGATCGCATGTCGATGGGGTGAGGCGATTCCTAGCGAAGGCGCGGGCGAGCCGGCAGGCATGGCTCGAAAGGACACGCTTTCCCGCGGTATCAAAGCGTCAGCGTGTCCGTCGGAGCGGCGGGCGAGGGCGCGAGCAGGGGGAGAATCAGGAATGACGATGCAGATGGAACCGAGTGGCAAACCGCAAGTACGGCGAGAGGAGTCCGCGAGCGCGGGGTCGCGGCCGCTCGATCGCCCGCTCGCGGGCCGCGTCGGCGCGGGCCCGTTGTCGCGGCTGCTCCGCGTTGAAGGAGGGGGCGTCGTCCTGCGCGGCTCCTTTGAGCCTCCCGGCGACAAGTCGATCGCCCATCGCGCCGCCATGTTGGCCGCCATCTGCACAGGCGCGTCGCGGGTGCGCAACTACCCTTCCGGCCTGGATTGCGCCTCCACTCTGAAGTGCCTGGAATCGCTGGGTGTGAACGTGCGCCGGGACGGCGATTCGCTCATCGTGTCCGGGCGCGGCCTCCGAGGTCTGGAGGAACCTAAGGATGTCCTCGACGCTGGCAACTCCGCCACCACCATGAGGCTTCTCTCAGGCATCCTTGCGGGCCAGGACGGTCTCTTCGTTCTGACGGGCGATGAGTCTCTGAGGCGACGGCCCATGGCGAGGATCGCAGGCCCGCTCCGCGCCATGGGCGCGTGGGTGGATGGACGCGCGGGAGGCACTCTTGCGCCGCTTGTCATAAGGGGTGCGGGAGGCGCTGGCCTGCGTGCGCTCGAGCATGTCTTACCTGTCGCGAGCGCCCAAGTGAAATCGTGTATCCTCCTCGCCGGCCTTTACGCTGACGGTGAGACCACCGTGGTCGAGCCCGCCGAGTCCCGCGACCACACCGAGCGGCTCTTGCGGTTCGCGGGTGTGCCGGTAGGGGAGCGGGAGACGCCAGCGGGTGCGCGCGGCGGTCGAAACAGCCGAGACGGCCGAGACGCCGCCGGCCATGGGGCGCGAGAGGTCGTCGTACGCGGCGGACAGCCTCCCCACCCGTTCGAGCTGGCCATCCCCGGTGACCCGTCGTCCGCTGCGTTTCTCCTGGCCGCCGCGGCGGCGCTGCCGGGGTCGAGCGTGACCGCGAAGAGCGTCTGCGTAAACCCGACCCGGCTCGGGTTCATCCAGGTTCTGGCCGACATGGGCGCGTCGGTGAGCTTCGAGCCACTACGCTTCGACGGGCCTGAGCCCGTCGCGCACATCCGGGTCGAGCACAGCGGCCGCCTCGTGGGAGCGGATATTCCATATTTCACCGTCCCGAGCATGATCGATGAGGTCCCGGTATTCGCCGTTCTGGCTTGCGCAGCCAGCACCCCGTCTTCTATCAGCGGCATCGCGGAGCTGAGGGTCAAGGAAACGGACAGGGTCGCCGCCGTGGTCGAGGAGCTCTCGAAAATGGGCGCTCACATCAGCGAAGGTGAGGACTCGCTCCGTATCTACCCTTCGCGCCTCCACGGGGCGCGCGTGTCGGCTCGCGGCGACCACCGAATGGCGATGGCGCTCGCCGTTGCGGGACTCGTGGCCAGCGGCACGACGGTCGTCGAGGGCTGGGAATCGGCCCACGTTTCATACCCTGGGTTCCTTGACGCCCTCAACGCCCTTGGCGCGCTGAACGCGGTGCGGGAAGAGCCGCCAGCAAGCTAGGCCCGGGCGGGGCCCGCGGGCGTGTGGTCCCATGCGTTTGGGCCGGCGGGCGCGGGCAGGCGCGAGCGCGGGCACGCATCCCCGCTGAGGTACGCATCCGCGCCGAGGGCCGGGTCCTGGCGAAGCGTGCCCCGCTTGGGGGCCGTCCCCGAGCGGGGCAGCGACAACCCCGCACGGCGCGTGTGCTCCCTGGAACCGGCGATTACCCAGGGCGATCTACTTAGCAAGGAGGCCTAATCCTTTTGAAGGACACATACGGAGTAGAATCGGCGAAAACTGAGGTAGTAGTCCTTCTGGGCTGGCCCGCGCGGTCTAGTCTCTCACCAGCCATGCACGAGGCAGGTTTCAGGGCCTTGGGGCTGGACTGGCGCTACGTGCCGGTGGACGTTCCGCCGGGGCGCCTCGACATGGCGCGTGCGATGCTCAGGTCACCATCGGTCGTCGGCGCGAACGTCACCATACCGCACAAAGAGGACGCCATCGCTTTGGTCGACGCCTTGACCCCCAGGGCGCGCGCTGCCGGGGCGCTCAATACCATCATCAAGAAAGACGGCACACTCCTCGGCGACAACACGGATGGTGTAGGCCTCGTCCGCGCTCTAGCGACGAAGGGAGCAACCCCCCAAGGTCGCAAGGTGGTGCTGTTCGGAGCAGGAGGGGCCGCGAGAGGTGTCGCCGCCACGCTCGTTCAGGCAGGCGCCACTGAACTCGTCATCCTCAACCGCAGCCTGGACCGGGCCGTCCGCGTGGCAGACATCGCGCTCGCAGCAAGCGGCGGGAGGCTCCGCGCCGAGGCTCATCCGTGGTTTCGCGACAAAGATGAGCCCAGCCTTCTTCTGAACGCAATGGACGGCGCCGGGATCGTGGTAAACGCCACGCCCGTGACGGGTACCCCCGGGTCAAGCCCTGTCTCTGATGAAGTCCTCCACATGCTCTCGCCGTCCCCAGAGTGCGTCGTGTGCGACATGGTGTACAGACCCGCGGCGACCAGGCTCCTCCAGCAAGCGCAGGCACTCGGCCTTCGAGTCGTGTCGGGGCTTGAGATCCTCCTTCAACAGGGGCTGCCCGCCTTCGAGGCGTGGACGGGGCATACGGCCCCACGCGCGGTGATGGAGGTTGCATTGCGCGCCGCAGCGGCGGACGCGGAGCGCCCGGGAGGTGAGCAGCTTGAGCGCCATTCGGTTTATGACGGGCGGTGAGTCGCACGGTCCTTCACTCACCGTCGTGCTGGACGGGATGCCGGCAGGCCTTCGCGTCAGGCCCGAGGACATCGAGCGCGACCTCGCGCGGCGCCAGCAAGGCTACGGACGCGGACGGCGCATGGAAATCGAGCGCGACCGCACGCGCGTCACGGCCGGGATCAGAGGTGGAGTAACCCTGGGTTCGCCCATCGTGATGGAGATCCCAAACCTGGATCACCCAAACTGGGTCGAGAGGATGAGCCCATTCGGCGACGTGCGCCGCGACCCCATCACCATGCCCCGGCCGGGGCATGCGGACTTCGCCGGCGCGCTCAAGTTCGGTCATGAGGACATGAGAAACGTCCTCGAGCGGGCGAGCGCGAGGGAGACCGCCGCCAGGGTGGCGGCCGGCGCTGTCGCAAGACGCCTGCTTGCGGAGTTCGGCGTCACTATTGCTTCGCACGTCCTCTGCATCGGGGGCGAGTGGGCTCCGGCTCAGGAAGCCCTGCTGATGGGCCCGGCGGATCCAGGGCTCCTCGAGGCTATAGAGTCGTCCCCCGTGCGGTGCGCGGACGGCGAGGCGGCCGCGAGGATGATGCGCCGCATCGACCAGGCGGCGTCCGCCGGGCAGAGCGTGGGAGGGGTGTTCCAGGTCATCACGTGGGGGCTTCCACCAGGCCTCGGCACCTACACCCAATGGGACCTGCGTCTCGACGGGCGGCTGGCCCAAGCCGTGATGAGCATCCCAGGGGTCAAGGGCGTCGGGATCGGCGATGGCTTCCGGCTCGCGGAGCTGACGGGCGGGGCCGCCGCGGACGAGATGGCGGCCTCGGGGCCGGGGATCCGGAGGCTCTCAAACCACGGTGGCGGCCTCGAAGGAGGCATGACGAACGGAATGCCTCTATGGCTGGACGCGGCGATGAAGCCGATAAACACGATGAGAGCGCCGCTGCGCTCAGTCGAACTCGGCACGGGGCGCGAGGGCGCGGCCCATTACGAGCGCGCTGACACGTGCGCCGTCCCGGCCTGCGCGGTGGTGGCTGAGGCTATGGTCGCCCTGGTGCTTGCCGACGCGTTTCTTTCGAAATTCGGCGGCGACAGCGTCCGAGAAGTAGCGGCCCGCGTCAAGGAGTACGCGAAGGAAGTGGCGGCAAGGTGTTCTCGGGGCCAAGATTACGGCCGAGACAGGGATCGAGACTAAGATCTCAGGCTCGTCAGGCTTGAGGCCAGGACGGCTGAGATAAAGGAGATGGAGGCGAGGGTCCGGGTGAGATGCGGGCACGATTCGCATGGGAACATAATACTCGCAGGCTTCATGGGGGTGGGCAAGTCCTCCGTAGGCGGACACCTTGCCGCCCTGCTGGGAATGGCCCACCTCGATACGGACGCCCTGATTGAAGCTGAAACGGGAGCCACGATCAGCGAGATCTTCGGCGCGCGCGGGGAGGCACGGTTCAGGCACCTGGAGGCCCGCGCGATCAGGCGGGCCTCGCGCCTGAACGACACCGTCATCTCGGTTGGCGGTGGAGCGCTTATGGACCAGCGCAATGTCGATGTCCTGAAACGCGCGGGTATCCTGGTTTGGCTGCGTGCGACCCCCGAGAGCGTCCTCGCCCGCTTGCGTGCGGAGGGGGAGTGCAACATAGCGACCCGGCCACTGCTCGCCGGAAGGGCGGACCTGGAGCACGTGCGGTCGCTCATGAAGGCGCGCGAGGACGGGTACCGGCAAGCGGACCTCGCGGTGGACACCGACGGCAAGCGTCCGGACGAGATCGCTCGCGAGATCGTGCGCAGGATAGCCCAGCCGGACGTGGCCTTGCGGAGAAGTCGCGCAGCGCAGCGGCCGCACACACCGGCCGGCGCGCCTGGCGGCGGCGACGCCGGCTTGTGTGCGCTCCGGATCTCGGCAGGCGGATCGACCTATCAGTACCTCCTCGGACGCGGAATCATGGCTGATCCCGAGTCGTACCGCCTACTCCAACTCCAACTCCAACTCCAACTCGAACGCACGGCCGGCGCCGGCCCGCCCGCCAAGGCCATCGTGGTCACCACGCCCACTCTCCGCGTGCTCTTCGGTCCACGGTTCGAACAAGCTTTTCGTGGCGGCCTTCGCGGCAGCCCGTCCGTTGTCTGGGCCATTGTCCCCGACGGTGAGAGGGCGAAGACCTTCGCGACCCTGACGAGTCTCTACGAGGCCTGCGCAGCCTCCGGCGCGGGGCGCGACTCGGTGGTCGTGGCGCTCGGCGGCGGCACCGTGGGTGACGTGGCAGGATTCTTGGCCGCGACGTACATGCGCGGGGTGAGGCTCGTGCAAGTCCCCACCACGCTCCTGGCAATGGTGGATAGCTCGATAGGCGGGAAGACCGCCATAAACCTTCGGGCCGCAAAGAACCTGGTGGGCGCCTTCTGGCAGCCCACGGCGGTCATAGCCGACACCTCCGCTTTGGGGACGTTGCCCCTTCGCGAGCTCGCAAGCGGCCTCGCGGAAGTGGTGAAGGCCGCTGTCATCGGAGACCCGGACCTCTTCGAAATCTTGGAGCGTGTGGCCGGGGCATCGAACTGCGACAGCGGTGACCCGGCCGCCGGGGCGCGCCGGCCCCGCGGCGACAGCGGCGGACGGGTGCGCGCGTCGCGATTCCAAGCGGTGCGCGAGGCCATCGGGCGCGACCCCGGTCTGTGGCAGGACATCATTCGCAGGGCGGTCATGGTGAAGGCCTCGATTGTGGGGACGGACGAGCGCGACGCGGGAGCCCGTCTGCTCTTGAACCTCGGCCACACCCTTGGTCACGCTGTCGAGCGCGCCGGAGGCTTCAGCCGGTGGACCCACGGGGAGGCGGTGGCTATGGGCCTCGCCGCTGCGTGTCGCGCCTCGGCGCGCCTGGGCTATCTTCGGGAGGACACGGCGGCCAGAGTGATCCGCCTCCTCGCGTCCCTGGGCTTACCGACATCTGTCCCGCACGGAGAGAACCGTTCCTTCCGGGAATCCGTGTTGGCGGCGATGGCTCTGGATAAGAAGGCCCGCGGCGGCAAACTCCGGATCGTGCTGCCCCTATCCATAGGCAAGTGCTCGATCTTCGAAGGCTCTGCGGCGGAAGTGCTAGCTGAGGAGATGACGACGCCCCCGGATGCGAGAAACGAAGGGAAGAGTTCTCCCATCACAGAGGTCGGGAGGGGATAGGCATGACGGAAACCACTATCATGGTGATTCACGGGCCGAATCTCGACCGGCTTGGCATGCGGGAGCCGGACGTCTACGGCGGTCAAACCCTTGCCAGTGTCAATGCGCTCATCGAAGAGGAGGCGCAAGCCCTGGGCGTGCGGGTGGAGATCCACCAGACGAACAGCGAGGGAGAGATCGCAAGCCTCGTATGGGAGGCCGCGGACCGCTGCAAAGGCCTCATCATCAATCCGGCGGCGTATACCCATTACAGCATCGCCATCCGAGACGCCGTCGCCGGTAGTGGGGTTCCAACCATTGAGGTCCATCTGTCGAACATATACGCGCGCGAGGAGTTCCGCCACCGGTCGGTGATCGCGCCTGTCGCCCTGGCGCAGATCTCGGGTCTGGGCCCTCTCGGGTATGCCCTGGCGCTCCGGGCGCTTGTCGCAATAATACGACGCGACGAAGGCGCATTTCCGGCTCCGCCTCCCGCCCGCGGGATCCCCTGAGGGGTGGACAGTAATTAGTTTTTGCTCGTTTTCCGAGGTCTTGGGTTGCCGGTGATTGCACGAGGGGTGTCAAAATCCGGCCACT
>JBLNCC010000075.1:0-18582 GCA_050260395.1 Betaproteobacteria bacterium | reverse complement strand
CTCGAAGAACCTGGTTCCGTCGACCGTGGCGGCGGTGGGGTTATTGGGATAGTTTATGAACATCAATCTGGCCTTGGCCCTGACGTCCGGCGGGATCGCGTCGAGGTCGGGCAGCCAGCCTGCCTCGGGGCCGAGCCTCATCGGGAACGCGTCTCCGCCTGCGAGGAGCACTCCCGTTGCGTAAACGGGGTACCCCGGGTCGGGCACGAGGGCGACGTCTCCGGGGTCTATGAAGCACCAAGGAATGTGCGCTATGCCCTCCTTGGAGCCGATGAGCGACACGACCTCGGTGTCCGGATCTAGGTCCACGTTGAACCTGCGCTTGTACCACTCGGCCACGGCCACCCGGTACCCGCGCAGCCCTTCGTAACTAGGGTAGCGGTGGTTCGCCGGGTCATCCACGGCTTCTTTGAGCCTTGCCACCACACGCGCGGGCGTCGGGAAATCAGGGTCGCCGATGCCGAGGCTGATGACGTCCACGCCGCGCTCGCGGGCCTGGGCTATCTGCCGGTCGACCTCGGCAAAGAGGTAGGGCGGCAGGTTTGAGATCCGATGCGCTTCATGAATCCTCACTTCAACCACTCCTCGATGTCATCGATGATTCCGGTGAACACTCGCGTCGCGGGTCCGGTCATAAACACGTGGCCATCCCGGCTCCATTCGATGAAGAGAGTCCCACCCGGGAGATGCACCCGCGCCGACCTCGCGGAGTACCCGCGTTCCGCGGCAGCCACGAGGGACGCGCACGCTCCCGTGCCGCACGCGAGCGTTGCCCCCGCACCTCTCTCCCACACGCGGACGGTGAGGTCGTTCAGGCCGTTCACCTGAACGAACTCGACGTTGGTCCTGTTCGGGAAGGCGGGGTCACGTTCGATGGCCGGGCCGAGGCGACCGAGGTCGACGCTGGCTGCATCAGGCACGAATATCACACAGTGAGGATTTCCCATGGAAACGCAGGTGATCTCGAAGTCTGCCGCGCTAAGGACCCCAGCCTTGCCGATGACGGCCGAGCCTGTTGCTAGCACCGGGACGTCCTCCGGCCGGAAGCTCGGGAGTCCCATGTCCACCCGGACCTGGCTCGCAAATTCCCCATCCTCCATGACCTCCGCGCGCACGCACGCTTTCTTTGCCTCTATGGAGACGGTCGGCCCGGAAACCAGGCCCGCGCTCCGCGCGTAAACGGCCACGCAGCGGGACGCGTTGCCACACATCTCAGCCTCGCTCCCGTCGCTGTTGAAGATGCGCATCCGGACGTCCGCGCAGTCCGACGGCAGGATGAGCACCACTCCGTCTGCGCCCACCCCTCTACGCCTGTCGCAGAGCCTGCGCGCCGCGTCGCCCCACCGGGTCGGGTCCACGTGGAAGGGTGCGCCGGACGCTGTGAAGTCGAAAATGATGAAGTCGTTTCCGATACCGTGCATTTTCACGAATGAGGTCTTTGTCGTGCCGGACCCGGCCATCGCATCTTCGTCTCCTTCGCGAACCACTCCACTCGTTTCGTTACTCGGCCTTTATTCGCGCTCCGGTGACGATCTCCTGCCTGGACTCATGGCCTCCTTTCGTGACACGTTGCAGCCATCTTGTGGCCTTGTCGCGGCGGCCGCCGAACTCGCGCCCGCGGCCGCGCCGGAGCTCGTCCCCGTCCCCGTTCCACATATGATGCACCTTCCGCGCTCGAGGGATACGCGACGCATCTCGATGGGCGCAAACACTGCACCATCCCTGAACCCCTCCACGCGGCCGTGCCTGTGCCCCACTATATACCCGAGCAGGAAAGCCACGGCTATGAGCAGGACCCAGCCATCAATCGACACGCGTCTCGCCTCCTCCAACCTCGCCGTGCCCGGCGATGCGGCTCGCGGCCTCGATAACGGGGGTGCACAGGCAGACGAGGATCGTGGTTCGGCGGTCGAGGATCATGGCAGCGAGAAGCGCCACGAGGCACAGCAAGATGCTTTCGCCCCGGCCGAGACGGCGGGCGAGGTTGGCGCGGCCGAGAGCCCGGTCGGACGCAAGATCTTGAAGGTCGTCGCCGATCTGCACGGCCGCCATGAGCAGCACCGAAACGCAGGTTGCCTTCCACCCGAAAAGCAGCAACGTTGCGGCGGCGACGAGAGCCGACTCCATCCATGCGGGAAGGCCCAGTGGCAGCATCTGGTTGGGGTTCTTAAGCATCCCGACGGGGTAGGCCGCGAGAACGAGCGGCGCCCCGAGGCGCAGGTTTATGCCGCAACTGATGAGCGCGAAGACCAGGGAGTAGAGCACGGCGCCCCTGCCCATGACGTGCAGCAGCGACGGCCTGCCCTGGGCGATGTCGGCTTCGTAGTCGAGGTGATCGTCCATGAGCTTGATGGCGGCACCTGCTAAGGCGACCGCGAGGAGATCCACAAGGAATTTAGAGATTGCGGAGAACATGCCGCTTCACCTCCCGTAAGCCGGTTTTCGCGGCGGCCGAAACCGGCAGCACCGTGTAAGCTGAGAAGAGGCGCTGAAGCCGGGCAAAGCCATGCGACGCGTCGGGAAGGTCCATCTTGTTCGCCACTATGAAGTACCCTCCCCTCAAGCCTGCGAAATCCGCGAGCTGCCGGTCGATCGTCCCGGCGGGAGGGCCGGTCTGCCCGTCGCGTCCAGCCTCCGCCGCGTCCATCACGTGGATGATGAGGTCGGCGGGACGTAAGGCCTGCAACGTTTGGGCCATGGCCTTCCGGAGCTGGGGGTCTTCGTGTATGTAATCGACCAGGCCCGTGGTGTCCACGACCTCCACAACCTTGCGCCCCTTCCCCGCCGGCACCGCAAGCACTACCGATTGGAGACACCTGGTTTGATGGGGGTGCGGCCCGACTAGGTCACGAACCGCTGCGTCCAGGGCGTACGTCTTCAACTCCCTGCGCCCGTGTGGGTCGCAAAACGTGACGTCGACGGTCCTGACCTTGAGGTGCTCTGCAAGACGCAGGACGAGGAGGGTCTTGCCCACGTTCGGCCTGCCCACGACCACGCAACGCTTCATTCCTTCACGTTGTCTCCCTGCTGGCCGGTCCCGCGCGGCGGCGCACGCGCACATCGCCTTTCGGTCGGATGGGGTGGCAGTGCGGGGCGGCGGGCTTACAAGTCGTCGGCGATGTCTTCTCTCCGGATGATCATGAGCTCTTCGCGCGAGAGGTTTGGCTTTTCCACCAAGCGCACCGCCTGGCGCCTGATAGCCCGTTCGATCAGGTTGCGCACGAGCCGGGCGTTCCCGGAGTGCTCGTTTCCCGGACCGGTCCTTCTGCTTAGAATGGCTTCCAGCCTCGCGCGGGCGGCGACATCGAGGCGGTAGTCCCTCTTCTTCAACATCAAGTCGGCTATGCGCAGCAGCTCCTCGGTTGTGTAGTCTGGAAACTCTATGTGGATGGGGAACCGCGACTTTATCCCAGGGTTTGCGTTGATGAACGTCGTCATCTCGTCGCGGTAGCCCGCGAGGATGACGATGAACCTGTCCCTGAAATCTTCCATCCCTTTTACGAGCGTATCGATGGCTTCCTTGCCGAAATCCTTCTCGCCTCCACGCGCCAGCGAGTACGCTTCGTCGATAAACAGTATTCCGCCGAGGGCTTTCTTAATCTGTTCCCGGGTTTTCTGCGCAGTGTGCCCGATGTACTCTCCCACAAGGTCCGCCCGTTCCCTCTCTACGAGGTGCCCTTTCTCGAGCACGCCCATTTCCCGGAAGATCTTGCCGAAGAGGCGCGCGCAGGTGGTTTTGCCCGTCCCGGGGTTGCCGCTGAATATCATGTGAAGGACGAGAGGTTCGCACGTTAGCTGGCGTGCCGCACGGATCTGCTGGATTCTGACGTACGCGACGAGCTCGCGCACCAACGTTTTCACCTTGTCGAGGCCGATGAGGCTATCGAGCTCCGCAAGGGCCTCCTTGAGACGCCAGTCCGCGGCGGTCGAGCCTGCAGCGCCCGCACCGCCCGCGGCGCCCGCACCGGCGCCGGGGAACGCGGGCGCCGCGCCCGCCCCTCGCTGCTGCGCGATCGGTCCTTCCCGACTACGCTCGCCTGCGCGCTTGAGGATCTCGAGGGCGTCCGCGGGGGAGAGCTTCCCTTCTTCAAGGCCGGCAAGGACGAGGTCCGGGTCTTTAGGTTCGAAAGCGAGCATACCCGTTTACCACCTCTAGTCTGACCATATATCGTATGCGGTCAGCTAGGTGGAGGTGCAGAAACGCTCCCGGCTCTTGGGGCAGGTCGCCGGTGATTGCACGAGGGTGTCAGAATCCGGCCACTTGGGAAGCGCGGCAACCGTCAGGGCAGAGCGGTGCGTTCCGCGGTCGCAAACGCTCAGAGGGTGTTGATGCTGGAGGATGGTGGATCCCGGGCGGCCTCGGGCCGCCCGGTGGGCGCACGGGCGCGAGGGCGGGAAGGCCCTGGGTAAGGGGCGTTCCCGCCCGCCTTTCGGCGCGTTTGTGCTCGATCGTGGGGTCGTTCCATCGTGCATGCGCGGGTCGAGGCCATGCGCCAGCGTGCGCTTGGAGCGCGGCGCGGCGCGGAACCCAGGATGCGGCTGCTCTCCGCGCTGCATTAAAGCGCAAGGCGCGCGCAAGCGGGTGGCTAAGCCTGCTTAAAAGAAGAGGCTTGCGACGATTATCGTGACGAACGACACGGCCCAGCCGATCGTCGTCGGCACAGACCACGTCATTATCTGCTCCTTCACGTCTTCGATGCCGAGCAGTCTATTGACCACCCAGAAGTAGCTGTCGTTGAAGTACGAGAAGACCATGGCGCCCATCGTGGCCGCCTGCGCCGCCAGCGCCGGGTTGACGTTCAGATTGGCCAGAATAGGCGCTGTTATGGATGCGGAAGTGATCATGGCGACGGTGCCGCTTCCTTGAACCAGCCGCACCAGCGTCGCGACGGCAAACGGGAGGACCACAGCGGGCAACCCGGAGTTCGCCATCTGTTGGGCTATGAAATCCCCAACGCCGCTGGACCTCAGAACCTGGCCGAGCGACCCGCCGGCGCCCGTCACCAAGATGATGATCCCGGCCGAGGCCACTCCTTCCTCGCACCGCCTGAGGACGTCCTTGCGCGGGGCCTGGCCCATCAGACCGTAAACGGCGATGATGAGTCCGATCGCCACCGCTATCACGGGGTTGCCGAGGAAAACGAGGAAGTTCGCTACCGGGCCGGCGGCCTTGGCTGCGGTCAGAA
This sequence comes from Betaproteobacteria bacterium, assembly GCA_050260395.1. Taxonomy (GTDB): domain Bacteria; phylum Bacillota; class SHA-98; order UBA4971; family UBA4971; genus UBA6256. Next base: position 13,396 of record JBLNCC010000075.1, on the reverse strand, counting down.
CGGTATTGAGAAGGATCAGGATCACCGGAACCACGATGGGAGCAAACGAGATGGCAGTGCCCGGCAGCCGCCTGTCGTCATCGCTTGCGGCCGCGGTCTCCGCGACTTGCGCCGGCCTGGATCCCTCAGGAAGACGCTGCCACCCGAGACCATCCGGGGTCGGCACCTGGACTATTCTACGTCCGAGCCACTTCGCGTATATGACCCCCGCGATGGTGACGGGCGCCGCGAGAACGAGCCCCCATAGGATCATCAGACCGACGTCCACTCCGAAGATCCCCGCCACCGCCAGCGGACCGGGGGTCGGCGGGACCGCGTGGTGGGTCGCGACGAGCCCCACCGCCAGCGACACGCCCAAGGCCACCACGGACTTGCCGGTGCGGCTCGACAGGGCTTTCGCGATGGGAGCCAGGATCACGAAGCCGGAATCGCAGAAGATGGGGATGGAGACGACGTAACCTGTCGCTGCGAGGGCCCACTCTTCCTTGTCACGGCCCAAGTGCCGCAGAAAAGTCTTGGCCATCCTCTCTGCCGCTCCGGACACCTCGAGCACCCGGCCCATCATCACGCCGAACCCGATGACGATGCCTATGCTTGCAAGGGTGTTGCCGAACCCTGTAGTTATCGCCGTCGCCACATCCTTGGGGCCCATTCCTCCGATGAGGCCCACCAGTGCGGCGGCGATGATGAGAGCGAGAAATGCATGGATCTTCGTCCGCAGGATGAGGTAGACCAACGCAGCGACGCCGATGATGAGACCGACAATCATCTGGGTTCCCGAAGGCATACGTGTTCCCTCCTCGGGCCGAAGTCTCGTCAGGTTTAACCTTTGTTTGGCTTAGCGTCCCAACGTCCTTCCTGCTTACGTCCTTTTCGCCTGTGAATACCGTGCAGCTACCCGTATCGCCTCCTCCATGCTGACAGCGCTGGCCACGCCTCGACCGGCTATGTCGAATGCCGTTCCATGGTCGACTGATGTTCGAAGGAAGGGCAGACCCAGGGTGACGCTGATGGTTCTTTCGAAATCCAGGGTCTTCGTTGCTATGTGACCTTGGTCGTGGTATAGGGACAGGATGGCGTCCCACTTGCCCTGCAAGCCCAAGTGGAAGACGGAATCAGCGCTTATCGGACCGACTACGTCGATCCCGTCTGCCCGTGCGAGCTCAATCGCGGGAGAGATCTCTTGGACCTCCTCGTTGCCGAAAAGACCGCCTTCGCCCGAGTGCGGGTTGAGCCCCGCAACCGCGATTTTTGGCCTTGAGAATCCTAGATCTCTCAGGGCGTTCGAGACGTGCCCCAGCGTCTCATGCACCCGCTCCTTCGTGACCGCGCGGATCGCGTCGATAAGCGGAAGGTGACGCGTGAGGAAGAACACGCGAAGGTTCCTCACGGTAAACATCGTGAGGGCGAACGGGGCGCCGGTCATCGTCGCGTACATCTCGGTGTGCCCTATGAACGGTATTCCTGCGGCCTTGATCGACTCCTTGTTTATCGGAGCGGTGGCCACGGCGTCGATGGCCTTGGCGAGGCCAAGCTCGATGGACAGCTTGACGCACTCGTAGGCAATCTCGCCGGCCGCGGCCTGGACCTTCCCGAACTCAACCGCGGGTGCGGTGGTCTCACGGTGAGCAGGTGCCACCACGTCGATGATCCCCGGCCTGAAACTGCCTTTGGATGGAGCTTCGATGATGTTTAGCCCGACGCGCGCCCCCACGATCGAGGCCGCTCGCTCGAGAAAAGCGGGCACGCCGATGACCACAGGGAGGCATACGTCATACAGCTCGCTATTGGTGAGGGCTTTGACCACGATCTCCGGACCCACGCCTGCGGGGTCCCCCATAGTTATGCCTACCACGGGTTTCTCGCCTGATGTCGACCGAACGGCCATGCGCAAGTCATCCCTCTCGTCAGAGTGTTCCATCAGAGTCCCGCGCCAAGGTTCCATTCATTCAGAGGCCCGGCGGACTCATTCCCTGCCACCCCCGCCACGCTCCAAGAGGTGGCAAACGCACTGCACCGCGGCGTCCTCCCCTCCAACGAGACCGCCCTTGGTGACGAGTCTCACGCCTTCGTGCCGTCCGCCGATGACGGTTCCAGACGCGGCGAGGGGAAGCACCTCCGTGGCGATCTCGATGCCTGCGGCGCCCACTTCCTCGAGGACAGCCAGCGTGGTGTCGCCCCCTGTCACGTACAGCCCACATATCGCGTCCTTCGCGCCTTCGAGAGCCGCCCTTGCGATGCGGCCGAGGCCGGAAGCCAGGTTCGTGGCGGCCGTGCCTGTGGCGCGGTCCATCTTCCTGTCCAGGTCGGTCAAATCCAAAGTGTCCTCTTGGGTTGAGGACGATGTCACAACGATCACCACGTCTTGCGCTCTTCTCGCCGATACGGCGTCGAGCACCTTTTTTGCGGCCTCTGCTACTATGGTGTCTAGGAAAGCCGGGTCTCCAACAGCGAGAGCCGTGGCATTGACCGGCACCAGCACAGCAGGCAGCGTCTCCGCGAGGCGCTTTATCTGGGCGCGCGTGAGCGAGGTCGCGCTACCCACGATTGCGAGGGCCACGCGTCCTTGCCTTCCCGCCGGCCCGGAAACGGACCCGGCGCCGGTGGTCGAAGCCACGTCGCGGGACGCCAGCACGGTCGACGCCGTGAAGGCGCCGGGGTCAACCAACAACACGCGAAAGGGAAGGCGCGACACGGCCCTGGCGATCGTCTCGATCTCCTCATCAGTCGTGGCATCGACCACCACTATTTGCGCGCCGCATGAGCGGGCTTCGGAGAGACACTCGAAGACGCGTTCCCACCCGCACAAAACGTCACCCAACGGGATGCTGGCGACCTTGCGGCGAGTCCCTTCCTGGATGAGGGTCGGGACGTGGGATTTCGAGACGGGCGTGCGCGGGTCCCGTGCCACCGACGTCTTCTCGAGGGCCACGCCGTCGACCAGCTGATAACCGCCAACGGTGATACGACCCGACTTTGGAAAGGCGGGAACCACCACCGCCATCTCCATATCGGTCAGCTCATCCAATGCGGCATCGATCTCGACAGCTACGTTACCTCGGAGAGTAGTGTCTATCCTCTTACTGAAATGCGACGCGCCGCCGTCTCCCAGCCGAGCGAAGCACGCGCGGACTCGCGCGTATGCTTCATCGGCCGGCAGCGCACGGCTGTTGGAGGAGACGATTACAGCATCGTACTGGGGCACTCCCGGCAGCTTTTCAAGCCCTTCAGGTCTCAACGTAGCAACGCGCAGACCCTGAAGGGTGAGAAGCGCCCCAGTGGCGTTTGCCCCGGTCAGATCGTCGGCGACAGCGAAAAGCCTGACCATCGCGCGTTCACCTCTATGTGGCCCCGTTTCCGGGTGGATTGGGGTGTGCGGCATGCCCAGGCCTGATGACGCGTACCCCGAGATCCTCGATGGCCTGGATCGCGGCGGCATCGGTCTTGTCGTCCGTCACCACCGCGCTCAACTCGTCGATGGTACAGATCTGGGCGAAGACCCGCACCCCGAACTTGCTGTGATCCGCAAGGACGACGCGTTTCGACCCCGCCCGGATCATGGCTCTTTTCACAGGGACTTTGTTTATGTTGCGAGTCATGACACCGCTCTCGGGGTCGATGGCGTCACAACCGATGAACGCGGCGTCCACGTGCAGCGAGCCGATCATGCGTTCCGCCACGGGCCCCATCATGTTGTACACGCTGCGTTGGACTTCGCCGCCGGTGCAGATCACCCTGATCCCGCGCGAATCCGCCAATTCGGCCGCAATCTTCAGGTCGTTGGTAACGACCGTGAGGTCTCGGAACGCATGAAGCCTCTTGGCCAGCGCAAACGTGGTCGACCCGGCATCAAGGATGATCGCATCGCCTTCGGATATCAATCCCAGCGCGGCCTCGGCGATCATCGCCTTCTCCTCTGGCAGGGAACTCGCTTTGGAAAGATAAGGTATGTCACGTGTAACCCCGCTCCGCAGCATGGCTCCCCCGCGGACCCGGACTATCATCCCCGAGTCCTCCAAAGCTTTCAAGTCGCGGCGGACGGTCATTCGGGACACGCCGAACTTGGTGGCTATCTCGTCGACCCCGACGGCACCACGGGAATTGATGTACTCGGCGATAAACGCTTGTCTTTCACTAGACAGCACCGGCCATCGAACCTCCGTGGGGGAAACGGCCCGTGTTCCCCCTGAAAAAGTGATGTGTGTCGTCATGTGCGTTCATGATCACGATAATACTATTCGATGGGCGGTATAAAACTCCTGCTGGAGCCTATGGGATCATGTGGTGTACTTTTGGCGCACTCTCGTGCGAGGTAATCAGGGTTGAGAGGTGCGGGGCTACGGGGTGGAGGCGCGTCCGCGCCGTCCGTGCGGCGAGGAGCGCCGAAAGCCGCCGGCGGTCGGGTCGCTTGTACGCGAAAACGTCCGAGATCATGGGGTCACGGAGGCACGGCGGGATGTGAGGTCAAACGTTGGGGTCGCCCTCGCGTTCGGGCTGTGTGAGGGGCGATACGGGACGCAAGGGCGTGATGGTTGAGATCGCGTGTTTGTAAATGAGGTCCTGCCGGGTGCCGTCTGACAAGACCACAGTGAAGCTGTCGAAGCCCTTTACCAAGCCCTTCATCTGGTAGCCATTGACAAGGTATATGGTGACCGGGATCTCCTGGCGCCTCACGGCGTTCAGGAAGACGTCCTGAAGACTCTGGGACTGCCTGCCCACGTGCTCTCTCATCCTTCCCGTTCCGGACGGCCGTGCCTACGTCTGCGTCCCCTTCCTTCCTTCCGCACGGGCATACGGAGGGGAAACGCACGCCCCACGAGGCGCGCCGCCGCCTGTGGTCCCACCAAAGACCTTCTACATCGCCGCGAGTTTTCCTTTGACGAGCGCGAGGACGCAGGTTGCCGCCTCGCTCACCGAGTGCGGGGTTCCCATGTCGATCCATTCTATTCGCGGGTCCGCACGAAACCAGGTGAGCTGCCGCTTGGCGTACCGCCTCGTGTTCCGCTTGATCGCCGCCACGGCTTCGTCAAGAGACCACCTGCCTCGCAGGTGCTCAACGATTTCCTTGTAGCCCAGCGCCTGCCGGGCGGTGAGGGCGCGCTCGTATCCCCGTTCCAGCAAACGGCTGGTCTCCTCCACAAGCCCTTCTCTGACCATGGCGTCGCACCGCCGTTCTATGCGCTCGTACAAGGCCTCCCTGTCGCGGACCAGTCCTAGCATCACGAGCCTATCCACGCGCATCTTTCCCTCCCCCGCCTTCCGCCACATCTCGGAGATGGGCCGCCCCGTGGTGGCGTAAACCTCGAGAGCGCGGATGATGCGGCGCGCGTCGTTTGGATGTATCCGGCGAGCGGCCACCGGGTCTACTTCGGCGAGTCTCGCGTGAAGGGCGGAAGCTCCCTGGGTCGCAGCCTCGTCCTCAAGCTTTTTGCGTAGCTCCGGGGAGGCGCCCTCCCACGGGAACAGAAACCCGTCAACCACGGCCCTCACGTAAAGCCCCGTGCCGCCTACGAGCAGCGGGATCCTTCCGCGGGCGGCGATGTCGTCGATGGCGGCCTGGGCGAGCTCCTGGAAACGGGCCACGTTAAATGCTTCACCCGGGTCGACCACGTCGATGAGGTGATGCGGGACTCGCGCGCGTTCCGAGGGTCCGGGCTTTGCCGTGCCGATGTCCATGTACCTGTACACCTGCATCGAGTCACACGACACGACCTCTCCCCCGAGCCTCGCCGCCACCTCAATGGAAACGTCCGTCTTGCCGACCGCCGTGGGTCCCACAATGACGACAAGGATGTCGGGGCATCTCCGCCTTTTGCACTCGTGGTGTCTTGCTCCTTCCATGTGTCGCCTCTTCGCGCCCCCCATCGTGTCACTTCGTTTCCAGTGCTTTCACGCGGCCCGCCCACGGCTCTCCGGCAGTTCCCGCGGGGTTCGTCGCGCTGCCCGCGCGCCGCGGCCTCATGCCCGGCGAAATGCCCGCTCAAGCTCCCCCCTGCCGATCCTGAGGACCGTCGGGCGCCCGTGAGGGCACGAGTAGGGATCGCTCGCCCGTGCAAGGTCCACGAGGAGCCTTTCGATTTCCGGCACCTCAAGCGCGTGGTTCGCCTTCACCGCCGCCTTGCATGCGACCTCAGCCGCCACGCGCGACGCCAGGTCGACGCCCTTGTAGGCGTCATCCTCGGCTGCGCCGAAGCACGCCTCGAGTGACTCCCGGACGATATCCGCGACGTCATGGGCCCCGTGCAGCGAACCGAGCGCGGCAGGAACCCCGCGCAGGATGAGGGACGACTGCCCGAAAGGCTCCAGAAGGAAACCGAGCCTCGAAAGCTCCTCAAGCATTGCGGGCACGCGCGACCCCGCTCGCGGCGACAGCTCCAGAGTCGTCGGGATAAGCGTCTGCACCTCGGGAGCGCCGGTTGAAAGCCCCGCGAGGACCGCCTCGTACAGGATACGTTCGTGCGCCGCGTGCTGATCGATTATCACGAGGTCGCCGTCGTCGGCGGCGAGTATGTACGTGTCCATGAACACTCCCAGCGGGACGAAGTGCGCCCTGGGCTGAGCGCTGCCCGACGCCTGCGGCCGGGAAACCCGGCTCGCCTGTGCCTGTTCCAGCTCCAGGCCGGCGGGATGAACGTCGCGGCAGCTGTATGCTCCCGGCCCGTCCCGCGCGGTCCACGCCGGGGCTGCACCGCCGCCTGCTACTGGGCCGTGTTCCCCCAGGCCAAGCCCGAGCTTGCGGCCGAGGTCCGGGACTGCAGCAGGCGAGTGGAGCGCCGACGCCGCGGCCTGCGCGGCAAGCTGGAACACCTCGTGGCCCGCGCAGAATCTTACCTCCCGTTTGGCGGGATGAACGTTCACGTCGATCGAGGTCGGGTCGGTTGAGATCCAGAGGAATATCGCTGGATACCGGCCCGAGGGCAGCCTCCGGCCGTATGCGTTCTCTATGGCTCGCGCCACGGCAGGGGCCGACACAGGCCTTCCATTCACAAATACGCACTGCACGTCGCGGTTGGCACGGGAGAGGTCCGGAGGTGATATGAACCCTTCGATGCTGGTGCGGGTAGTGCCGGCCACGAGCGGCAGCAAAGTCTTTGCGAGGGTCGCGCCGTACAGGGAGGCGATTGCCGACCGCTTGTCGCCGCCGGGTTGTCCCTGGGCCACGAGCACGTCCCGTCCGCCCTGAACCAACCGGAACCTCACACCCGGCCAGGCCAGCGCGAGTCTAGCCACGGTGTCGCGGATGTGGTCCAGCTCCGTCGCGGGGCGCCTTTGGAATTTCCGTCTCGCGGGTGTGTTGAAGAAGAGATCACGGCAGGTCACGGCGGTGCCCGCGGGCGAGGGCGCGTCCTCAACCTGCACGAGGCTCCCGCCTTCATACACGACCCTAGTGCCAATCGGGTCGACCTCGCGCCTGGTCACGAGCTCCACGCGCGCCACTGCCGCGATGCTTGCGAGGGCCTCTCCCCTGAATCCCATGGTTCGTACGTCCTGGAGGTCGGTCGCCCGGCGGATCTTGCTCGTGGCGTGTCGCAGGAACGCTGCCTTCGCGTCGCCCCTGCTCATCCCGGAACCATCATCACTCACCCTGATGAATTCGCCCGGCGCGCCCCGGAGCTCGATGGTTATGGCGGATGCTCCCGCATCGATGGAGTTCTCCACAAGCTCCTTCACGACCGACGCGGGACGCTCTATCACTTCGCCCGCTGCGATCTTGTTGATGGTCTCCTCGTCGAGCACGGTGATGGTGGTGTCGTCTCGTCCTCGGCTCACAGGGCCTCGTTCCCTTCGGATGACCTCGCTTTGAGCTCGGCGAGCTTCTGAAGCGCCTCGATGGGCGTCATCCTGTCCACATCGAGCGCTCTGAGCTCGGTGATGATCCCCTCCGACACGCAAGTCGCGCACGCCTCTGTCCGCGCCGGCGCCTGCTCTAGCGCGCCTGACGCTTCCCGCTCGTCCGTTTCCATCAACATGGCGAGGAGGCTCATCTGCTGCGGCCTCGAGGGACTACGCCTTTCGAGGTCTCGCAGTATCGCGCCGGCCCGTCTAACGATCTCGGCAGGCATGCCGGCCATGCGCGCGACGTTTATGCCGTAGCTCTTGTCGCACCCGCCCGGCGCGAGTCTGAAGAGAAACACGACCTCGCCGTCCCGCTCCTCAGCTTCCACGCGGAAGTTCCTCACCCGCGGGAGTCTCGCCTCAAGCTCCGTCAACTCATGGAAATGGGTGGTGAATATCGTTTTCGCGCCGACCCTGTTGTGCAGGTATTCAATGACCGCCTGGGCGATGGCCATTCCGTCGTAGGTGCTGGTGCCCCTCCCAAGCTCGTCGATGAATATGAGGGTCTTCTCAGTCGCCTGCGCGAGGATCGCGGCGGTCTGAAGAAGCTCCACCATGAACGTGGACTTTCCCGACGCGATCTCCTCGCTCGACCCCGCCCGGACCGCTATCCTATCGGTGAGCGGAATGCGCGCCGACGCGGCGGGCACGAAGCTTCCGATGTGCGCCATGAGGACGATAAGGAGCACTGACTTCCCAAAAGTGCTCTTGCCAGCCATGTTGGGTCCGGTGAGTACCATGATCTGGCACTCATCTGGGTCGAGGCTCGCGTTGTTGGGAACGAACGCGCCCGCGGGGATGGTCGTCTCCACCACCGGGTGGCGAGCGCCGACTATCTCAAGCTTTCCGCCCTCGTACACCATCGGCCGCACGTACCCTCGAGCCGCCGCGACCTCGGCAAGGCTTGCGAATACATCCGCTTCCGCAAGGGCTCTTGCGGCCTCTTGGATCCTCGCGGTCTCGGCGGCCACACGCGCGCGGACCTCGCAGAACAGCTCGTACTCGAGGCGCGACATATGGTCCTTTGCCTTCAAGATGACGGCTTCATGCTCCTTGAGCTCGGGCGTGATGAAGCGCTCCGCCCCCGACAGGGTCTGCTTCCTCACCCACTCCGTCGGCACGAGGTGAAGGTTGGGGCGGGTTACCTCTATGTAGTACCCGAATACCTGGTTGTACCCGACCTTCAGGGACTTGATGCCCGTTCGCTCTCTCTCAGTCGTTTCGAGCGAGGCAAGAAACTCCCGGCTTCTCTTGCTCGTCCTGCGCAGCTCGTCGAGCTGCTCGTTGTAACCGTCGCGGATTATGCCGCCGTCCGTGACGACGGCGGGCGGGTCGTCCGAGATGGCTTCCACGATGAGCCGGCGGACGTCTGAAAGGTCGCCGAGCCTGACCGCAAGGTCGCGGAGAGCGTCGCACCGCGCCCGCGCGAGAAGGCCACGGACCTCCGGAATGGCTGCGAAGGACTCCGCGAGGGCCACCAAGTCGCGCGCGCCCGCGGTGGAGGTCGAGACCCGCGTGGCGAGCCTTTCTACGTCGCGCACACCGGCGAGCGCCTGCCGCAGCTCGGCTCGGGCGATGACATCCCCCACGAGCTCCTCGACCGCGTCCAGCCTGCGGTTTATCTCAGCGATGTCTTGGGAAGGCCTGTCCAACCACCTTCGGAGCAGCCTCGCGCCCATGGACGTGACCGTGCGGTCCAAGACGCTGAGTAGCGTGGGCCCCCGGGAGCGCTGGCGAATGGGATCTGACACTTCCAGGCTCCGCCTGGACTCGGGGTCAAGCCCCATTGCGTCGCCGCAGGAGTACGCTCTGAGGCTCCTGATGTGACCGAGCGACGTCATCTGCGTCTCGCGCAGATAAAGCAGGACCAGCCCCGCGGCTTGAAGGCCCACCGGGTACTCGCGCGCACCCGACGACTCGAGCGTGGTCGAACCGAACTGCTCCTCGACCGCCTTAGCCGCGAGCGACGGCGACCCCGCCCCTGGAACGTCGTCACACCGTGTGAGCGAGATGCCTTCCAGTCTCGAGAGACCCTCCATCAGGCGAGCGTCCTTGGCCGCGTCGGGCGGCACAAGGCATTCCCTCGGTGCGATCCTTGCCATTTCGGCAAGGATCGCGTCCTGCGCGCGCTGGCCCGCGGCCTCGGTGACGGAGAACTCCCCGGTCGACACGTCAGTCACGGCCAGCCCTACGGCGCGGCCGCGGACGGCGACCGCGGCAAGATAGTTGTTGGACTTCGCGTCCAGAAACTCCGGGTCGGTCACGGTGCCGGGCGTGACCACCCGGGTGACCTCGCGCCTCACGATCTGCCGCCCTGGGCCGGGCATTTCCATCTGGTCGCACACCGCAACCTTGTACCCGTTGTCCACGAGGCGCGCGATGTAAGCCTGCACCGCGTGGTACGGCACGCCGCACATGGGCATCCTGTTGCCCTTGCCCGTCTCGCGAGACGTCAGCGTTATGTCGAGCACCCTCGACGCTATCTCGGCGTCCTCGTTGAACATCTCGTAGAAGTCGCCGAGCCTGAACATGAGTATCGCGTCGGGGTACCTCGCCTTTATGGCCCGGTACTGCTGGAGCATCGGGGTGGTCAAGCGTCCACCACCTCGCCCATCTGCGTCCAGGCGTGAGGCTCGGTTATCCTCACCTTGACGAGCCTGCCCCTGCACACGCGGTCGTCGCGCGGGAATATCACCAGCTTGTTGGTGCGCGTCCGCCCCGCAAGCATGGCGGGGTTGGTCTTGCTCTCCCCTTCCACGAGAACCTCGACGACCTTGCCTGCAAGGGCTTTGTTGATCTCGAGCGTGACGGCGTCCTGCACCTCGATGAGCCGCTGGATCCTCTCGCTCTTCACGTCCTCCGGGACCTGATCATCCATGCGAGCGGCGGCGGTGCCTCGGCGGGGGGAGAAAACGAAGGTGAACGCCGAGTCGAAGCGGACCTCGCGGACCACCTCAAGGGTCTCAAGGAAGTCCTCCTCGGTTTCGCCCGGAAAGCCCACTATGAGGTCGGTGGTTATCGAACAGCCTGGGACGGCCTCCCGGATGCGCCTGACCAGGTCCGTGTACTGAGCCCGCGTGTATCCGCGGTTCATACGAGAAAGAACCCTGTCCGACCCAGCCTGGAGGGGCAGGTGGAAGTGCTCGCAAACCGTCCGGCAGTCGGCTATCGTGTCAATGAGCTTTTGAGAGAAATCCCTTGGGTGGCTCGTGGTGTAACGAATCCTGTATACGCCTGGCGTCCCGTCGAGCGCCCGCAAGAGATCGGCGAAGTCGCGGCCATCTTCGAGGTCGTGCCCGTACGAATTGACGTTTTGGCCCAGGAGGACCACCTCACGGTAGCCGGCCCTCCCCAGGCTCCTGACCTCGTTGACTATATCCTCGAACCTGCGGCTCCTCTCGCGGCCACGAACATACGGAACGATGCAGTACGTGCAGAAGTTGTTGCAGCCGTACATTATCGTGACCCATGCGGATACGGTGTCGGCGCGGCGCACGGGGAGGTGCTCAACTATGCCGCCTTCTTCGTCCCAGACCTCCACCGCCTTGTGGCCGGCCTCCACCTTGTCGAGAAGCTCTGGCAAACGGTGGAGGTTCATCGTGCCGAAGACCAGGTCCACATGGGGCAGCTTTGCGGCTACGCGTTCCGCCTCGCCCTCCTGCTGCACCATACACCCGCAGATGCCGATGATGAGATCGGGGTTCGCACGTTTGAGGCGTTTGAGATCGGCTACTCGACCGTACACCTTCCTCTCGGGATTCTCCCGCACACAACACGTGTTGAAGATGATGAGGTCGGCCTCTTCGGGTATGGCGGCCGGAACGTACCCGCGGTCTTCGAGAATTCCGGCGATCACCTCGGAATCATGCTCGTTCATCTGGCACCCGAAGGTTTGCACGAAGTACTTCCGCATAGCGCTGCTCTCTCGACCCACCCTCCACAGTCACACGACTCGCAAAGAGTATGGTGCGTCCCACGCACCAACCCAATTCTAACATATATTCGTAACGGGGAGAACTGCGGGACGCCGTGAAGGAAGGTATTGCGGTCACTTCCGCAGGACGCCGGCTCTGCGCAGCGCATCGGCGAGATCGCGACCGACCAGCGGAACCGCCGCGACCTCCCGGTACGCGAACTCGCCGAGCACGGTGAGGGCAGCGCCGTACATGGTGATTCCGGCCCCGATTGCCGCAATGGTTGATAGCGAGTTGTCGTAGGTACACGCAAGGCACGCCTGGTACACGCAAGTGACTACGGGCACCATGACGGCGCACCCGGCGAGAGCCCTCCACCCAACGGCAAGGAGCCCCCAGCCTTGGCCGCTCGCCCTGGCTACCGCGGCCGTGTTGAGCGCCCCGGCCACGACAAACGCGAGGCCCGTGCCAAACGCGGCGCCCTTTATTCCGATCCCGGGCATGGCGGTGAGAACGTAGTTGACTCCTCCTGCTACAGCCGCGCCGATGAGGCCGTTTGTGGCGGGCACGAGAACCTTGCCGCAGCCGTTAAGGACCCCCGCCGTGGTTTGCTGCAGGCAGAAGAAGAGCGACGAAAACGCCATGGCTGAGAGAGGCGTCCCACCCGCCGGATCGTTGAAAAGGAGCGAGCATACCTGCGTCGGGAGCACGGCAAGCCCAGCGGCCGCCGGAAGGCCTATAACGAACGCGCTCCTCAGCGCCTGACGCGCGAGCCGTCTCGACCTGCGAACCTCGCCGCAGGCGTCGGCCGCAGCGACCTGGGGCACGAGGCTCGTCGCGACGGCAGCGGTGACCACTCCCGGCAGAGCCACGAGCCCGAGCGCCATCACCTCAAGGTGACCATATAGCCTGGTGGCCTCAGCCACGGGGTACCCGGCCTGCTGGAGGCAGGCGGGCACGACTACGGCGTTGATGGCCTCGAGCAAAGGAAGGACGAGCGCAGCCAGGGTGGCCGGTCCGGCGAGGGAAAGCAGCTGGCACAGGGTCGTCCCCGGGCCGTCACGTGGGGCGCGGGCATGGTTCTGGGGGAGCGCGGAGGGTCTCTGGACGGGCGAGGAGCGCGCCCGTTCCCTTGACATCATGAAGTAGAAGGCCGCCAACAAGCAAAGGCCAGCCGACGCACCGACCCAGCTGCCCGCTGCCGCCCCCGCTGCCGCCCATTGGACGCCCCTTGGGATGAGGGCGTACGCGAAGGCGAGGCCCGCTATTACCCTTACGACCTGCTCGGCCACCTGGGAGGCGGCGGTCGGTATCATGGTGCAGTAGCCTTGGAAGTACCCGCGCAGCGCGCTTGCGATGGGGCTTATGAGAAGCGCGGGAGAGAGGCATCTCATCGCAAAGTACACCCTGGGGTCTCTGATGAGGGTCGTGCTCAGGAAGCCCGCGCCCGCGTAAAGGGCTGCGGAAAGCGCGAGCCCGATGGGGGTGACGAACCCAAGGCATACCTGAAGGACCTGTCTCGCGCCGCGGAGGTCGTGTCGAGCTAGCCGCTCCGCCACGAGTTTCGAGGTGGCAACTGGAAGGCCGGACGTGCAAAGCACGAGCGCCATGGCGAACACGGGGGAGGCCATGTGGAGCAGGCCGAC
>JBLNCC010000074.1:0-12872 GCA_050260395.1 Betaproteobacteria bacterium | reverse complement strand
CACCGCATCAGCGCCTCTAGTCACCGATTCGACCCAGCACGTAATAGTATACTACTAGCTGCTTCCTCCCCCCCGCCGGGCTTGCGCTTGCGTGCCATCCGACGCCGACGGAGACGGAACGGGAACGAGTGGAGCGACCGGCTGTCAAGTGACTGAAAGAAGCGACGCCGCGCGCAGAAAGGAGTTTGGTGCGTGAGCGGATCACGGCGCAACAACCAAGACCATGTCAAGCTCTCAGAGGCTCCCCTTGGCTCCACATATCGCATTACAGGCCTGTCCGCAACCGGGCCCCCTAGGCGGCGGCTTCTGGACGTGGGCTTCGTGCCCGGGGCATGTGTTGTGCCCGTCCGCCGTAGCCCCGCGGGCGACCCTACGGCGTACAGCGTGAGGGGGACCCTCATAGCCCTCAGGAGGCGGGAAGCGGACCGCGTCACCGTGCAAGTCCTCCCAGGGCCGAGGCGCGATCCCAGGGAGAGACCGTCCGCTGCAGGTTGATTCGGCCTTCACCACCCGGGCGTACCCGATCACGGGCCAGGCCGGATCGCGGCCCAGCTCCCCGTATTCCCAACGTCTCGCAACATACCTAAGATGGCGGGGGTGACTCTCCAATGGCGCCCAGGCTACATCAGCGTTCGTCCGCACCAAGACATGCGTGTATCCGCCGGCCCGCGCCTGCGGGTCCTTCAGCTCAAGCTGCCCGCTATACCGTGGCCCTGGCGGGAAACCCCAACACAGGCAAGAGCACTGTTTTCAACGCCATAACCGGCCTCCGACAGCACACCGGCAACTGGCCCGGCAAAACAGTGGTGGTCGCGGAAGGCATCTATACGCATCGTGGAGTGGTGCACCGGGTCGTCGACCTTCCTGGAACGTACTCCCTCTTTGCGGCGTCGCCGGAGGAGGAAGTGGCCCGGGACTTCATCTGCTTCGGAGGGGCCGACGCAATTGTCGCCGTCACCGACGCGACGTGCCTCGAGCGAAACCTCAACCTGGTCCTCCAGATCATGGAGATAACCCCGAGGGTCATCGTGTGCCTGAATCTCATGGATGAGGCGAAGCGCAGGGGAACCTCCATTGATGTAGACGAGCTCTCATCCGAGCTCGGAGTTCCCGTGGTGCCCACGGTGGCGCGAAACGGGCACGGCATCGCGGCGTTAATGGACACCGTCTTTGACGTGGCCAGTGGACGCGTGTCCACCAGGCCTGTCAGGGTGACGTACGGTCCGCAGGTAGAGGCGGTTATCGCCGAGGTGGAGCCGAGTCTCGCGGCGCTCGTATCCGAGACTGCGCTTGGGATCTCGCCTCGCTGGGTGGCTCTCCGCCTCCTGGACGGCGAACGCGGCCTGGTTGAGGTCATCGGCAAGGTGCTAGGCGACGGTCGATCGCGTGACGCAACGCCTCCGCACACTGGCGCGGCACGGTCGGTCGCGGCAAAGGGTGGGATACCGGCGTGAATCAGGCAACCAATCGCAGGTTCGCGGAGCTCGTGGAAGCCGTACGGCAGGCGAGATCGAGGATACCAGAGGACATACGCGATCTCGTGGTGGCCAGGATATACGAAACCGCGGAGGGCATATGTCGGAGAACGGTGCGTCGCGCGACTCGACCCGTGGCCGACTGGGACGCGCGCTTCGACGACATCCTCACGTCAAGCCTCTTCGGGTATCCGATCATGGCAGCCCTCTTGGGCGTGGTGTTCTGGATAACCTTGGTGGGCGCGAACGTCCCATCAAGGCTGCTCGGAACCGCGCTCTTTTGGGGACAAGACCGGCTCCTGGACTTCTTCGCGTGGGCAGGGGCTCCGCCCTGGCTCACCGGAGTCGTTGTCATGGGCGCCTACAGGGCCCTGGCGTGGGTGGTATCGGTGATGCTGCCGCCTGTGGCCATATTCTTCCCGTGTTTCGCCTTGCTCGAGGACGCGGGCTATCTCCCCAGGGTGGCCTTCAACCTCGACGCTATCCTCAGGCGCGCGGGCACCCACGGGAAGCAGGCACTGACAATGTGCATGGGGTTCGGCTGCAACGCAGCAGGGGTGGTTTCTTGCCGGATAATCGATTCGCCCCGGGAAAGGCTCATCGCAACCCTCACAAATAACTTCGTGCCGTGCAACGGCCGGTTTCCCTCGCTTATAGCCATGGCGTCCATGTTTTTCGGCACGGGGCTGCAAGGCGCTGCGAGCGTCTGGCTGCTCGGCACCGTGGCCCTAGGAGTTGCGGTCGCTCTCGGCGTGTCCTGGGCCTTGTCCCGGACGGTGCTCCGCGGCGTCCCATCGTTCTTCGTGCTCGAGCTCCCGCCGTATAGAAAACCGCAGGTCATGAAGGTAATCGTGAGGTCCCTCCTCGACCGCGCGCTGTTCGTCCTCGTGAGGGCAGCCACGGTGGCGGCTCCCGCTGGTGCCATCACGTGGGTGCTCGCGAATTACGCGCCGCGCGGAGCGAGCCTCCTCACCCGCTTTGCGGGCGTCCTCGAACCATTCGGGCGCCTCATCGGGCTCGACGGCCACGTCATCGCCGCTTTCCTTCTCGGCCTGCCCGCGAACGAGATAGTCATCCCCATACTCGCGATGGGGTACTCGGGTGCCAGCGCGATACTGGATCCGGGCGGGTTGGACGCGCTCCAAGAGCTACTCGTGTCGCACGGTTGGACCCGAGTCACAGCGGTGTGTTTCTCGCTTTTCTCGCTCCTGCACTACCCGTGCGCCACAACTCTGTGGACCATCTGGCACGAGACACGAAGTGGAAGGTGGACAGCCGCGGCCGCGCTCCTGCCACTCGCGGTGGCCTGCGCGGTGTGCTTTCTCGCGTCCTCGCTCGGCCGCCTCATGGGCGTGTCGCCTTGAGCCCACGCATCGCTGCCCGGGTCGCCGAGGGTCAAACGCGGTGAAGCGCGCCGTCCAAGTCAGCGATGATGTCCTCGGGGTTTTCGAGGCCCACTGAGAGGCGCACGAAGGCCTCGCTGAGCCCGAATTCAGACAGCCTTTCCCTCGGGTACTCGCGATGTGTCATGGACGCCGGGTGCTCGACAAGGGTTTCCGCGTCTCCCAAGCTGACCGCGATGGTACACAACCGCAAGCCGTCCATGAAGCGGACCGCGGCGTCATAGCCGCCCTTCACCTCAAACGACACGATACCGCCGTACCCCCGCATTTGACGTCTGGCGAGCTCCCGCTGGGGAAACTCATCCAGACCGGGGTACGACACACGCTCCACCTTCGGATGGTCCGCCAGAAACCTCGCCACGGCCAGCGCGTTGCCGGCATGGCGCTCCATGCGGAGGCCAAGGGTTTTGAGCCCTCGCAGCAAGAGCCATGCGTTAAAGGGCGACAGCACACCGCCGAGGTCGCACAGGAAATCGAAACGAAGCCGGGAAACATAATCCGGGTCGCGTGCGATCGCCACGCCGCCCAGCGCATCCCCGTGGCCGCCGATGTACTTCGTGCAGGAATGCACCACCACGTCCGCGCCGAGCGCAAGCGGGTTCTGAAAGTATGGCGTAGCAAACGTGTTGTCGACCACCACCGCCGCTCCGCAGGCATGGGCCGCCTCGCATGTGGCGGCTACATCCACAAGCTCCAGGCTGGGGTTGGCAGGAGACTCGAGATAGACAACCTTAGTCGCATCGGTGAGGGCTGTTTGGACAATGCCCGGGCGGGAAAGCTCGGCGAACCTCGACCTTATTCCGTACCGCGGAAGGAGGTGCGCGAGCACGTGGTACGTCGAGCCGTACAGGGTCCGGGAGGCCAAGACCTCGTCTCCGGCTTTGAGGAAGGAGAGGAGCACGGATGAGATCGCCGCCATTCCCGAAGAGAAGGCCACCGCCCCTTCACCTTTCTCAAGGATCGCCATCTTGCGCTCGAAGAGCCGCAAAGTCGGGTTATTGCCGCGGGTATACACGTACTCGGCGGACTCCCCAGAAAACACCTCCTGCGCGTGGGAAACGCTGTCGAACACGAAGCTCGAGGTCAGGTAAATCGGGGGGTTGAGCGCACCAAGCGCGTGCTTGCCGTCCCACCCGGTGTGGATCGCCTGCGTGTCGAACCCAGCGCTTCCGCGACCGTCGCGATCCGTATCCAGCTTCTCGCCCATCTCTCCATCACCATCCTACCCTGCGCGGGTCTACGCGCACCATCACGGGTTGGCGCCGCGTTCCAGTGGACGAGCGCTTCCCGCCGCTCACAGCGCCGGATCGCCGGGGCCGTAGGCAGCCCCACGCAAAAGCCTCCCCGCTCCCTAGCAGAGCGGCTCGGGGCTCTGGGCTCGGGGCTACGACGCCTCGCCGCCGAAATCCAGCAGCACTTT
Source organism: Betaproteobacteria bacterium (assembly GCA_050260395.1). Lineage (GTDB taxonomy): Bacteria > Bacillota > SHA-98 > UBA4971 > UBA4971 > UBA6256. The sequence goes on along the minus strand of JBLNCC010000074.1, from coordinate 8,574 downwards.
TAGACTTCCCCGCCTTGCTGCTTCCTCGAAGGCCTCCACCGCGCGCGCCGCACAAAAGATAGCCCCGATGAGGCTGCTGGTGTCGATCTTCCGCTCTTCAAGGAGTCGTATGGCGGGCGGAAACGGACCGCACCTCGACCCTACACACGTAACCTCGTTCACTACCAAAGGCGAGAGGTTCACGGGTGCCTCGCCGCGGAAGGTGCTCTTCAGGACAATGGTGCCGCGGGGGCGCACGAGCGCCGCGGCATCTGCGAGCCCCGAAGGGCTCCCGGTGCACTCCACGACCACGTCGGCTTTCCGCCGCAAGTTGCGAGAGCCGGAGAGAGCCGTCTCGATACCTGCCCTCTGCGCGATGGCTAGTTTCTCTACGTGCCGCCCAACGAGGACCGTGCGGTAGCCCGAAGCATGGAGAACCCCGGCCACCAAGAGACCGAGCTTCCCGTCGCCTAGCACCACAACGCTGTCAGACTGGCGAATGTGGACCTGTTCCAGCACCTCCACGGCCGCAGCGAGAGGCTCAACGAACACGGCCTCAAGGTCGCCCACGCGCTCCGGCACGCCGTGCAGATTACCGCACGGCAGCACCGCGTAATCCGCGAAGCAGCCTGGCCAGTCGCGCATCCCCATGGTGCGTATCCGTTCACAGTGCCGAGGGTAGCCCATGCGGCACATTGAGCACTCGTGGCATGCCACGTTTATCTCGCCGACGACCCGCCTCCCGACCAGATCTGGATCGTCCGCATCCACCACCGTCCCGACGAACTCATGGCCGAGGATACCGACATATCCCAGGTATCCCCGGGTGACTTCGAGGTCGGTGTTGCATATTCCAGCGAGCCGCACTCGCACGAGAGCTTCGCCTTTCCGCCTCACCGGAAGCGGCATGTCCTCGCGAACGAGAAGCCGCTTGCCATCGAAGACGATCGCGAGCACCGCATCTTCACCTCATCCCGGTCTGCTTTAGCCCCGATTCTCCTATCCTTCTTCGCGTGCGAGCCGAGCTACGGCGTCAAGGGCGATCTCCGCCTCGAGCTCGACGGCCTTCGCCACCACGTCGCGGTTGGGATTGTAGGAATCTCCTTCGAACTCAATTGCCATGCCGTCCACAGCCAGAATCGCGCCCGCCCGGGCGCCGCGCAGCGCGGCCACAATGAGGAGGGCTGATACCTCCATCTCCACACCTATGGCTCCCGCGTGACTCATCTCGGCGTTGGGCAGCGGCAGGATCCCTGGGTAGAAGGCACCAACCGTAAGCACCACGCCTTTGGCAAGCCTGGCGCCACGCTCGACACCCGCGCGGTACAGAGCGTCCACCACCCGGGAGTCCGCGATGGCTGGAAACGAGATCGGCACCAGTTGGCTTGTGACACCATCCTCTCGCACTGCACCCGTGGCAACGATGAGGTCCCCATCCACGATGGAGCGGTTCAGCGATCCGGCGGTCCCGACCCTGATGAGCACCCTTGCGCCCGCTTTGATGAGCTCCTCGAAACACACGCATGCCCCAGCAGCCCCGACGCCGTGGGACGCGATCGTGATGGGCGTGCCCCGATACACCCCGTTCACCAGCCGGTATTCACGGTTGTATGCGACCTCGCGAGCGTCTTCAATGTGCCTCGCGATGATCTGGGTTCTCGCCGGGTCCCCGCAAACGACGACATAGCGAGAGACTTGTCCGGGATAAATCTTAAGTATGGGAAGCATCTTGCTCTCGTCCATTCCAACCCCCCCACTCTCCTCCTTCATGGTTTCGCCCTCAGCGCGCGCTCCCGTCGCGAACCTGGATGGTCGGGTTTCGTCACGCCTCGTGCGATCACCCGCGACCTCCCCCAAGACTCGGGAGCATTTCCGCACCCTCGCTCAGCCAACGAGGGCTCCGAGGCTCTTTTCATAGGGGGGATAGGCCACCCCTGTATCCGTAATGACCGCCGAGATGTATCGAGCCGGGGTGACATCGAAAGCAGGGTTGAACACCCGAACCCCCTCGGGGGCGATCCTCTGCCCGAGTATGTGCGTGACTTCCCTCGGATCCCTTTCCTCTATAGGAATGTCCCGGCCTGTCGGGCAGCCGAGGTCGAGGGTGGACACCGGCGCGGCGACATAGAACGGAATGCCGTTCTCCTTAGCCAGCACCGCCAGACTGTACGTGCCTATCTTGTTCGCCACATCGCCATTGGCCGCGATCCTGTCGGCTCCGACGATGACGCAGTCCACCTTCCCCAGGCTCATCACGTAACCCGCCATGTTGTCCGTGATGAGCGTAACCGGGATACCGTCCTCGAGGAGTTCGAACGCGGTAAGCCTTGCGCCTTGGAGGTACGGGCGGGTCTCGTCCGCGAACACGTGCACGCGCTTGCCATCCTCGACCGCCGCCCGTACCACGCCGAGCGCGGTGCCGTACCCGGCTGTCGCAAGCGCGCCTGCGTTGCAATGGGTGAGCACAGACACGGGGTTTCCGAGGAGCTTCGCTCCGTTCCGGCCGATTCTACGGTTCGCCTCGACATCCTCCGCCTCCATGGCGCGGGCCGCCTTCTCCATCGCAGCGGGGATCTCGCGCCAGTCTAGACAGTCCGATGCGACACTGAACATCTTATCTACTGCCCACGCGAGGTTTACCGCGGTAGGCCTCGCGTGTACGAGGTCCCGGGACGCGGCCTTCAATTCCTCGATGAACGCGCCCCTGTCATGCGCGTTCACCTCACGTGCCGCCAGCACCATGCCGTACGCGGCACTTACTCCGATGGCCGGCGCGCCCCGGACCTTCATCGTGCGGATGGCCTCTATCACGTCCCGGCAGCTCAAACACTTCACATACCTCTTCTCAAGCGGCAGCTTGGTTTGGTCAAGGAGTTCCAAGGCCGTGCCATTCCATATGATCGGTCTCACCATCTGCACATTCACATCCTCCCGTGAGTGACACGTGGGCAGGCACAGCAAGACGCACCCGGGGCGACCGGCCGCACGACGAGTGCGCACGGCAGCGTGGACGCTCTTCGTGCCATCCGCCCCGGGTGGCAGTGCTCGGCCACTCGTTTCCCCGACCCTGGCTCAAGTGTAGCTGGGGGCCCACACTCTTTTTGGGCGTGAATCTCCGCCGGAGGCAGCAGTGTCTAGCTCACGCGGTACTTGCGCACGCCCTCTTCGTAGAGGTCGTTCCCGTAGACGTCGTTCACCACAACGGCCGGGAAGCCTTCCACCGTGAGCTTTCTTATGGCCTCAGGACCGAGGTCTTCGTACGCCACGAGCTCCGACGCCTTCACACACTTGGCAAGAAGTGCCCCGGCGCCACCGATGGCGGCAAAGTACACCGCTTTGAATTCCATCATTGCGTCCTTTACGTCCTGGGAGCGGCTTCCCTTGCCGATCATGCCCTTGAGCCCACGCTCCATCAGAATGGGAGCATAAGAGTCCATCCTGTAGCTGGTCGTCGGACCCGCGGAACCGATGGGCCGCCCGGGCCGGGCGGGCGCCGGACCGACATAGTATATGATCTGTCCCCGGAGGTCCAGCGGGAGCTCCTTCCCCTCGGCCAGGAGCGCGACGAGCCTCTTGTGTGCGGCGTCCCGTGCCGTGTAGAGAACTCCTGTTATCCTCACATCATCGCCGGCCTTGAGCCGGACAACGACCTCGTCAGTAAGCGGCGTAGATATCTCGATCGCCACTTGTGGTGCCTCCTTCAGCTAAACTCTCAAAGCACGACGGTTTCATGGGGGCCGACGTGGCAGTTGAGGTTCACCGCCACGGGCATGCTTGCTATGTGGCACGGCGCGTACTCGATGTTCACGGCGAGCGCCGTCGTCCTCCCGCCGAGTCCCTGCGGCCCGATGCCGAGCTTGTTGACCTCCGTGAGAAGCTCCTCCTCGAGCTTCGCGTACATCGGGTCAGGATTGTGGGAGCCCACGGGACGTAAAAGAGCCTTCTTTGCGAGCAGCGCGACCCGATCGAACGTCCCTCCGATCCCGACCCCGACTACCACTGGCGGGCAGGGATTGGAGCCCGCTTTCTGGACGCGCTCAACGACGAACTTCTTCACGCCCTCAACCCCTGCGGCAGGAGCTAGCATGGCGATGCCGCTCATGTTCTCCGCGCCCCCACCTTTGGGTGCGACCGTTATCTTGACCTGGGTGCCCGGAACGATATCCACGTAGACCATGGCGGGCGTGTTGTCCCCGGTGTTCACCCTTTTGAAGAGCGGGTCGTTTACGAGGGATTTGCGGAGATACCCTTCGGTGTAGCCCTGCCTCACACCATCATTGATGGCCGCGTAAAGGTCGCCTCCAACGAAATGCACATCCTGACCGACTTCCAGAAAGACCATCGCCACCCCTGTGTCCTGGCACGCGGGAACCCCTTCCTCTCGCGCAATCCGGTGGTTCTCAAGGATCTGTTTGAGTATCTCCTTTCCCACCGGAGATTCCTCGTTCTCCAAAGCACGCTCGAGCGCAGCTATTGTCTCGCGCGGGACGTTGCAGTTGGCGCTCACACAGAGTTTTTTGATGGCGGCTGTGACGTCAGCCACATTGACCTCCCGTAGTCCGTTACAACCCATACAACTCCCTCCCATTCGTCCCAATATGGCCGTCCGTCGTGGCGCATCGTCGCTGACCGCCACCGGCGCTCGTGAGGAGGCAGCCACCTTCACTTGCCCGTGACGGACACGCCTTCGAGCTGAACGTAGGGCAGCCTCATCTCGCCGATGGTTACCACTTCTCTTGATACGGCTACTATGTGTGCGAAGAGTTCGTAGATGTTTCCCGCGATCATAACCTCTTTGACCGGCTTTGCGATCTCCCCGTTTTCAATGTAATGGCCGCCCTTGACCACGCCGGAGAAATCGCCGCTGACGGGGTCAAGGTTGCCCGAGAACCTGTTCACTATGAGGCCCTTCGGGACGGCCCGGATCATCTCATCGAGGGGAACCTGACCCGGTGCAACCACGAAGTTGGTGGGGCCTATCCCGGGTGTCGTCTGGTCGGTTCCGACGGCGCGCCCGTTGGACCGCACACCGTCCTTGCGCGCGGTGTAGCAGTTGTAAAGATAGTGGCCAAGCACCCCGTCCTTCAGAAGCTCGATCGGCTCAGGTGGCACGCCTTCGCGGTCGAACGAGGCGGAACCCAACGCCGCGGGGATGCGTGGGTCGTCTGTCACGCTGAGAAGCGGAGACGCCACCCTCGACCCAAGCTTACCAGCCCATTTAGATCTTCCGTTCTGCACATTCTCGGCGCTCGAGGAAAACACTATGGGCTGGACGATGAGCTCATCGCCCGCGTAAGGCGTGATTATCACGCTCCCCTTGAAACTTGGGATGGTGGTCGCTCCGAGAGCCTTCACCACTTTGTCCGCAAGACGCCGACCGCTGGCTTCCGGATCGATGCCCGCGAGCGCGCAGGACCCCGAGTACTCGCCATCGAACGACGAGATGTCGTCGCCGTCGCGGGCAAACCCCATACCTACACACACGAAGCTGCTTCCCTTCTCCGAAAGGCACACACCTTTCGAGTTCGCGACGGCGCGCTCGCTGACCTGCGCGGCGAAGCTGGCGGAGTCGATGGTGACGCGGCGGTCGTATGCCCTGGCGGCCTCAACGAACCTACGCCCCAAGTCAAGCACGTCCTCGAGGGCAAGGTGCTCCGAAGCCTCGTCGTAAATCCCGGGCACCGGCCTGGCCTCCGCAGGGTCCGGCAACACGTGGTTGGGGTCAACGGGCGACGCTGCCGCGATGGCGAGCGCGGCCGCAAGTGTGTCATCCAGCGTCTCGTCGGTGAGCACGTTCGTGGCAGCAAACCCCTGCCTTGCGCCGCGGATGACGCGTATCCCCACCCCCTCGTAGCTATCGCCCTTCGGAACCTGAAGATCGTTCTTTTCGAACATCGCCTCGAGCTTGCGGGTCTTGAGGTAGTAAACCTCGGCCTCGTCAGCTCCCATGGCTTTCGCACGCCGCACCAGTTCATCGGAAAGTTCAAGGCCTCTCATGACGCGTCCCTCCCCGCTCGCTCATTCGTGGCGTCCGCCAATGGTGACCCGGCACCGCAGATACGGTCCGCCTGCATCGACCTTGGCAGGCTGCCATTTGCCGCAATGGCCGCTGCCCAAGTTGAGTTCGAAGTCGCCGGACACCGCATCCACGCTCTTGAGCACATCGAACGCCTGGCCTGAGATGGTGATCCCTTTGACCAATTCGCCGATCCGGCCGTGCTCGATCCTGTACGCCTCGGAGACCCCAAACATGAACTCGGCCGTCGAGTCCGCCTGGCCTCCCTGGCCCATTTCCTTCAGGAAAAACCCATGTTCGATGCCAGCGATCATGTCCTCGAGCTTCGAATCACCGGGAAGGATGAACGTATTGGTCATGCGGATGATTGGCTCGTCTCGATAAGTGAACGCGCGTGCGTTGCCCCGCGGCACGGTGTCGAAGGCCGCCGCAGACTCGCGGCTGTGCAGGTAGTTTCGAAGCACGCCTCTCTCGATGATCACGGTGCGTTCTGCCAGCACGCCCTCGTCGTCCACAAGGACCATACCAGCCGCGCCCTGCATCGTTCCGTCATCGACCAGAGTAACGAGGTCGGATGCGACCTTCTCGCCGATCTTCCCCTTCACCACAGACCCGCTTTGCACGAAATCAGCCTCCACTGTATGGCCTATGGCCTCGTGGGACAACACCCCGACGAGCTGAGGGTCGAGGATCACAGTGTACTGGCCGCCTTTGGCGTAGCCTGCGTCCAGCTTCCTTACGGCAAGCGCCACGGCCTCGTCGACCATCTTGTCAAGGTCGCGTTTTCTCATGAGGTCACGCCACCCGCCCGTAACCCCCCATCCCTTGGCACCCGTCTCGCGCTCGTCTCCGCGCCCCACAGTAGCGAACACGTGGAAGCTGGGCTTGCGGTCCACGATGTGCGCTTCCGCGCCGTCCGAGGTCACAATGAGCTTTTCATCTGCGTACTCAGTGTAGATCACGATGCTCCCCACGACAAGCGGCGATGCCTCCCGCATTCTTTGCTCCGCTTTCAGAACAACCTGGATCTTCTCGGCGATGCTTGGCTCATCGTCGGGAGCCTGGTACACGAACTCTCCCTTGCCGAGGCGGGCGAGGGCAAGCCGCGCTTTCTCGCGCCGGAGCCGGGCGCCGGCTTTCGCGGCGTCCGAGGCTTCCACGATGGCCTTTCGTAGGCCCTCCAAGGTCACATCAGTAGTCGACACGAAACCCCAGGACCCGTCCACCAAGCACCGGACCCCCGCACCAGCGAGGGTGCGCCGCTCCACGCGCTTGAGCGTGCCGTTGCGGGCGTCAATGGCGGTGTGAACACGCCGGTGGTACCGGATCTCCGTGTAGCCTGGCGCTCCTGTCATAGCAGACTTCAGCAGATCGAGCATTCCGTCACCTTCCTCCCTCATGGCATCGTGTATATGTTTGGCAACTACACCAGAACTCCTCCTCGCAGCCGGCGCCTAACGCACGGTGTTCACCTGGAACGTGGTCCCATCCGTGACCACCACCACGTCGCCGTTCGTGTCGGTCCGGTACACCCTGTCCGTGTGCTCCGCCAGGTTCAACAGAGTCATCTGGTGAGGATGGCCGAAAGGATTGCCGACTCCGACCAGTATCACCGCGATAGCAGGCTTCACCTCTTCGAGAAACCAAGGCTTCGACGAGGTGCCGCTTCCGTGATGCGCGACCTTGAGAACAGTCGCGTCCAAGTCGGCCCCACGCCGAAGCATGGCATCCTCCGCGTCCCTCTCCGCGTCGCCCGTGAAAAGGAAGCTGATCGCGCCGAATCGCAGCTTCATTACCACGGAACAATCGTTCACGTTCTCGGGAAGCGGCTCGACCGGGCTGAGGATCCGCACGTCCACGCCGGGCCCCAAATCGATGCTGCCCCCCGTCCTTCCGAGGCGGAATTCGATGCCCTTCTCATCGATGAGCGTGAGGAATCGCTCGTACGTGGCTGTCGTGTGAACCTTCCCAGAGTCCACCACGAGGCCCACCCTGAACTTGCGCAGCACCTCGATGAGCCCGCCGATGTGGTCCGCGTGCGGATGCGTGGATACCACCACGTCAAGCTTGGACACATCGTGTGCCCTCAGGTACCCCACAAGCCTGTCGGAAGACTCAGGGGGTCCCCCGTCTATGAGCATCGTCTTCCCCGAAGGGGCCTCCACCAACACGGCGTCTCCTTGACCGACGTCTATGAAATGAACCCGAAGCCGCGCCGGCCCGCCCGCTAAACCATCGGCACGCGCCTCCACCGACGGAACTTGGGCAGCGAGAACCGCGAACGCTAGGACGATCAATGCCCACCGCAGCAGCGCCGCACTCCAGCGGCTCGCCCGTCCGGGGCGGACCGTGGGGTGCCGCTCACGGCGAGGGCGAACGCGCGCGAGAACGCCCTCTTTTAATGCTCTAGGTCTCATGCTACAACCTCCCGATTGCCCGGCGGAAGCCCCACCCCCACGAACCGCCTCTGTTCCTTCACCACCCAGCCTCGGAATTCCTCCATACGGGCGAACAAGTTCGGGGCCCCCGGCCTGGGCCGCGGGCCCCCCACCACACACCCCAGGGTTGGTGCCCCCGCC
>JBLNCC010000073.1:0-41057 GCA_050260395.1 Betaproteobacteria bacterium | reverse complement strand
GGGTTGTGGGCGTGGCATGGTGTTCGAACCGCGGGTCCTAGCTTGCAGAGTGCTGATTGTCAGATGCGTGCTTCTTAGCCCTCGAGATGCAATCGAGAATGGCCAGGCGAAGCGCTGCAGGCCCTAACACAGAACAGTGGATTTTCTGGTCTGGAAGACCACCAAGGGCCTTGATTATGTCGTCGTCGGAGATCTGGTACGCCTCCTCGAGGGTCTTGCCGATGGCAAGCTCAGTGGTCACGCTGCTGGTCCCGATGGCTGCGGGACACCCACACAGCTTGAACTTGACGTCCACCAGTCTCCTATCTTTGACCTTGATGAACATCTTGAGATAATCGCCACACCTCGGGTCGCCAATGGTCCCAACCCCATCCGCGTCCGGGATCTCGCCCACGTTTCTGGGATTAATGAAATGGTCCAATACCTTCTCGCTGTAGAACATATTGTAGAATGCCCCTGCCTTTGAGATTCCGAATGTAACTTTCCAATGCGGAGATGCAGGAATAACAATCAAAACAGGAAAGACGCGCCGACGCCCCCCAGCGCGAACTTCTGCCCTAGCTGGCGCGCCATTTCAGCGCATGCTGCAAACCCTGTGCAATGAAGGGGGATCATCTTCTCTGCTCCGAGTTCGATGAGAGCCTGGATCGTAAGATGGATCCGGCTCATGGTGGCTTTCTCGAAATGCATTCCGCCGATGACGGCGTGCACCTTTTCCATCCCGGAGACCTTCTGAATGCGCTTAATGGTATTAACGACGCCGGCGTGACCGCATCCCAACACGATGACAAGACCCATGGGGGTTCTGATACCTAGGGATTGGTCGTCCGGGAGCAAAGAGGTCTATTTGAGGCAGGACGAAACCTCCGTCCAAATCACTCGTATCGCTCTTGAGGCCTTTCCTTCCGTCTGAGCGGCGCTTCCTGGAGGCACTACCACGGGCGCCCCTCTTGCCAAGGCGTTGACCACTTCTTCATCGAATGGGATCTTTCCTACGACTCGTATCCCCTTGTCCCGGCAATAACGCTCGATCTCTTCGGCTTTGCTCTCGTCGAGATCGTACTTATTGATGCAAACCATCGCATTGACGTCGAAGTGCCTTGCGAGCTGAAGGATCCTCTCCATATCGTGCGAGCCGGCGACTGTGGGCTCGGTCACGACCAGCGCCAGGTCTACCCCTGAAATGGACGATATCACCGGGCACCCTATGCCGGGCGGTCCGTCAGTGATGATATAGTCTAGTCCTCGTTCTTCTGCTATGGTCCTGGCCTCGCGCCGCACCTGGGTCACGAGCTTGCCGGAGTTCTCCTCCGCCACGCCAAGTTTGGCATGGACGAGGGGCCCGTACGGTGTGTCCGAGATGAACAAATGACCCGAGAGGTTATCGGCCATGGTTATGGCCCCTTGGGGGCAAGCGTGGGAGCACACGGCACATCCTTCGCACGAGATGGGATCGATCCGGACTGTGGCCTGAGGCACGTTGTCGCGACGGCCGCTATCAATGCTGATGGCCCTGAAGCGGCATACGTTCACACAAACGCCGCACCCATTGCATCTCTCACGGTCGAGCACAGCTTTTTGTGAGCCATAGAACTCTTTGGTTTCACGTATCTGGGGCCTCAGAAGAAGGTGCAAGTCAGCCGCGTCTAAATCGCAATCCGCAAGCACCTTGTTTTCTGCCAACGCCGCGAATGCCCCAACTAAGGAGGTCTTTCCCGTACCTCCTTTGCCGCTTATCACCAGCAATTCCTTCAACTCCATGTCATCCCTTCGACACTAGCTCGCTTGTCTCATAGTTGCGCGTGCTATCTGTTGAACTCGCTATTATCTCTCGAACTCGCTATCTCTTGCACATGGTCATGAGTTTTGCCCCGCGCCCGTGGAGCTGCCGGGATATCACGCCTTGAGACACGAAGAGGACGTCCATCAGCGGCGCGTCCCTCTTTTTTATGCTGGCGATGATCTCGTCAAGGACCTTCACACCCATCAGCCTGCTCCTTTGTACGCTGCTTTGCACGCTGCTTTCCTCCTGGCTTCGGCGAGCTTGCCAGAAGTTAAGTGAGAGCCCGCCGCACTATTGGGCGCAAGTGAGCACACGTATCCTACGCCAAAGCCCCCGGAAAGCCTCACGTAGCTCTGGGAACTCCTCCACGAGCCGCCCTCCCCTGGCATAACACGCTGCGTATCTTCTGTCAAACGGGATCTCCAGTAACACCGGTATTCTCTCTCGCCTGCAATACGTGAGAACGTCCTTGTCGCCGAGCCCCGAACGATTGATCACCACTCCGAAGGGGACGTTCAGCGCCTTCACCATATCGACCGCCAAAACGAGGTCGTTGAGGCCGAATGGGGTAGGCTCCGTGACCAGCACGCAGAAGTCGCTATCCTTGCAAGACGCCACCACAGGACACGATGTGCCGGGAGGAGCGTCGACAAGCACCACTTTCGACGGAGCGCTGTCTATCCTGGCTTTCACCGCCCTCACTACTGGGGGAGCGAGGGGACTGCCCACGTTGACCCTTCCCTGGACGAACTCGATTCGCCCTGCGCGCCCACTTTCGACGACGCCTATCTTCCGCGGCTCCTCGGATATGGCGCCTTGCGGGCAGAATCGGCTACATCCTCCGCACCCATGGCATAGCTCGGGGAAAACCATAACCTGGGTGTCGATGGCAATGATCGCGTTGAAGGCGCAGACCTCGCTGCACCTACCACACCCGTTACAGATGGCCCGGTCAACGGCTGGTACGGGCAGGGTGACCGTTTCGGAAACATCGATCGAGGGGCGGAGGAATAGGTGTACGTTCGGTTCCTCGACATCGCAGTCAAGCACTTGAACAGGCATGTTACCTTCAAGAGTTAAGGCGAGGTTCACTGCTACGGTGGTTTTGCCGGTTCCGCCCTTTCCACTCGCTATCGCTACAATCATCAGCCATCTCCACCATTTCGATTCTCACACGCACAAGGTCAATCTTCGAGGTGTATTGCTTCGAATGGACACTCTTCAACACATGCCCCACAACTCGTGCACTTCTCCGGGTCGATGTGCGCGACCTCTTTCACGGTGATGGCACCTGCGGGGCACGTCTCTTCGCAGGTCCCGCACCCGGTACATACTTCCTTGTCAACTACTGCCGCCATGCCCGTTCCTCCCACTTCCTAGGCCGGTCGCAAGCTCCCCGGCTCTGTTGTTCGCGCTGGTCGTATCAGGCTCACCGACCACGTTCTCCGTGATGCTCGTCGTGCCGGTCACACTCTTGGTAACGCACGGCATGTTCACATTGGCTCTCGCCTGGCTCGAGCGAACCTGCGAGGTATGAATCAACCACTTCACTCACGAGCCCCGAAACTCCCGTTACGATCTGAATGTTCTTGTCAGCAAAGAGCCCCTGTGCCCTGGGTCCCATGCCGCCAGCGATTATGCAGGAGACCCCGAGATTCGAAAGGTATTCCGGCAGGAAGCCCGGTTCATGTCCTGGGTTGGGGATCACGACTTTGTTGGTCACGTTTCCGTTATCATCCACTGTGACTATTGTGTATTCGGGGCATCTGCCGAAATGTGAGGCAACCATATGGCCGTCTGTTGCCACTGCGATCTTCACTGTTCCTGCGACCTCCTCTGAATACGGCGCCCTACATGCGTGGCGCCACAAGTCTTTGTCACAACCTTCTGAAGGTCTCTGGATTGCCGGTGCCGGCGTTCGCGCCCGGTGGTGCGTTTGCGTGCGATGAGCTGGTGGGGATTTCGCCTGACCGCACTAGCGCGCCAGGTCGACATTCGAAGGTGAACCGCCACCGAGGCGCATCGCGGCATCACGCCGCGGGCACGCCAGCCATCTGCGAGCGGAGAGCATTACGCACAGCCCCGCTGAAGATGAATGCACGTGCGACACGTGCAGGTCACGACTCAACGAGAGTGTCCCATTCCGAAATGCGAGCCTACCGTGGCTCCCGATACCGTGTTAAGCTTTCCTTCTTTGTATGCGTTAAGGGCTTCACGCACCGTTCCCGAGGTCATGGTGTAAACCTCGATCCCGGCTCCTTGCAACGCGCGTGCGGCATTGGGACCCACATTTCCCGTGATGACGGCACCGACCTTGCGGTCTGCGAGAAACTGGGCGCTCTGGATGCCAGCGCCGCCCGATGTCATGAGGCTCTGGTTAGTGACAGCCTCGAACTCCTCAGTGTCTGAATCGATGAGCACGAAATACTGGCACCTGCCGAAGCGCGGATCGATGGGAGAATCCAAGTCCCTGCCTTGAGCGGTTATTGCCAATCTCACTTTGCCAACCCTCTTTCACGGTGGTCGATTGTCGATTACTGTCAGCACGATCCGGGTCCGGTGTTTGCCTCGGGAAAGAGGGGCGGATTGGGGGGTGTCCGCCTCCTCTCTCCCTCAGCGCGTGGGAGTAGCGGGTGACGCACTGAATAGCTGGACTTTGAATCTGAAGCGAGCTATCTGTCCCCCTCGGTCTTACCTTTCTCGGGACCGGACAGATCCTTAAGGCGTTCCTCGATCGCCTTGAGCTCTTCCTTCAGGAACTCCGCTTGCTCCTTCAGGTAAGCGGTTTCGTCTTCGACTGCGGCCTTGGCTGCCTCCTCCGGATTCTGTCCGGCGTACGCGGTACCCGCAAAGGGAGCGCCGTAGAACGCCGGGTAAGGGGCAGCGGGTGCGGCCCAATAACCTGGGACCGCCCAGCCGGGATAACCGAGCCGCGCCCAGCCTGGCAGGCCGGTTGCGTAGTACGTCCGTCTCCAACCCCTGCCACGGCCGAACCCGGCTCCCCAACCGAAATAGGGTCTCGGTCTCAGCCAGAATCCCGCGCCCCTAAGGCCGACGGGATTCATGTACCCAGGCACGGGGTACCCGGCGCAATAGCCTGCTGCCCTTCCTGTCATCGGGCCAAGGCCCGCAGGGCCTGTTCCATCGCCTCTAGGCATCCTTTACACCTCCTTTCGGCTCGCTCTGTTCCCATCACTGTTGCTGCTATTTGTCGTGACTGTTACCACCATCTTCTGCGACCTCTCGTGCCAGCCCGCCTTCTTCTCCACATGCCAAGGCCTCGCCCGAGGCCTATACCAAGCCTCGCTACCGGCCAAGCTCTACGCCGGAATCGCACGGGATTCATGTATCTTGGCACGGGGAACCCCGCGCAGTATCCGGCAGCTCTCCCGGTCATCCGACCGAGGCCCATCGGCCCCGTTCCGTCGCCTCGCGGCATCGGTCACATCTCCTTCCGTTTGGAGACTTCTCGTTTTGACTCGCAGTGTTCGCAATAGCCAAAGATCCCTATGGACCTGCTCGCCACCCGGAAGTTCCGGGTCTCGGCGACGACCTCCACGAAATCCTCAGGCAAGAGCCCGCGGATCTCGAACACTCTTCCGCAGCCGAGGCAGACGAGATGGCAATGCGGCTCGGAATGCGTTGGGACGAGCTCGTATGTCGCCGGGCCACCCCCGGTGGCAAGCCGGCTCACGAGGCCAAGCCTTTCCAGACCGGACAGTGCGCGATACACCGTAGCCATGCTTAGTCTTGAGCCGCTGTCGCGGGCGGCCCGAAGGATCTCCTCGGCCGTCAGGTGCCGGCCCGGATGGCTCTTCAGGGTCTCCAGCACGATCTGACGCTGAGGTGTGATCCGGAAGCTCTCAGCTAGCCTGCTTTCCGCTTGTTGAAGAGTGCCGCCCATCATCGTCATGCTCCTGACTACGCTCAGGTAATGGTCATAGGCTCATTATTAGTATACCCACCGTTATGGTCATATGTCAATAATCTCGATAAAAAAACGCCCCATATTTCCCAGCGGTGACCCGAGCCTATTCAACGGATCCCCGATGGAAGTATGCCTTTCCATGCGCAGACCTGCTGATTTTAACCAGGCCCAGCTCCATGAGTGCGCCGAGGAGTTTCGAGACCTCGTTCGGGTTGAGGCCAAGGCCATTTGCTATGTCCTCGCTTGTGCAGGGTCTTCGCCTGAGAAGGCTGAGTATCTCGCCATACTCGGCCTTGATGTTGCGTCCTTCCAAGGTCTCGCTTGCCGCTTCATCTGAGGGCGTTGCGATGGCGGGCGTCGCAGCTATTATTTCCGCGCACTCCCCAAACCGACTCTTGGCCCTTTCCATCTCGTCGCGGCTGAGCGGTCTAGCCAGTGGCTCCGCAGGAGGTCGTTCCACCGTGTTTAGCTGAATCTTCTCCGCCTTCACGTTCTCGAGGGCCGACGCTATCCTGGCAAGCTCCGCTTCGGAATCGTCCACGTCCTTGACGAGCATGACCTCGATCCAGAGCTTGCCCTTGAAATGAGATGAAAAAGCCTCGATTCCCGAGATCACGTCGCGAATTCTGAGCTCAGGGCATGGCCGGTTCACTTTTTCGAATATGTCCTGGCTTGCTGCGTCGAGAGACGGAATGACCAGGTCTGCATCGAGCAACTCCCTTTGGACCTCGGGATAGCTTAGTAGAGAGCCGTTCGTCAAAACCGCGACAGGGACCGAGGTCAACTCCTTGACCGCGTTGATGAGCCTGCCGAGCTCGAGGTAGAGAGTCGGCTCACCGGAACCTGAGAACGTGACATAACTTGCATTGACCCCCGGTAAAGCCAGCTTCAGGTCGGCAACCACGTCGCTTACGTTGACGAAGCTGCTGCGTTCCGTGGTCTTGCAGGTAGTCCTCCCGAGCTGGCAGTATATGCAGTCGAACGAACAGGTCTTGAACGGTATGACGTCCACGCCGAGAGACAACCCAAGCCTTCTCGAAGGGACAGGGCCGAAGATGTATCGCACCTTGACCACCTCTCAATCGGCTAAGGCCTGGTCGCCATGATCGCATTCTCGGCCGCATTCACCAGTTGATAAGCGATCGGCGAAGCCGTGAGCGCGGGATGAGTCCCCGTCTGGAAGGTGGCCAGGTCATCGAACGTCATTTTCTGGTGAATGCAGGCGCTGATGGCGTTTATCAGCTCCCCGCCGCTTTCGGCGCCCGAAACCTGCCCGCCCAGAAGAATGCCCGTTCCCCTCTCGAACACCAGTTTCACCTTGAGATTCGCTGCTCCTGGCATACCACCCGGGTGACGGTTGACCGCCTCGTCCTGTCCCACAACCACGTTGTACCCCATCTTCTTCGCCGTGGTCTCTGTGAGACCCGCCGCGGCGAAGGCGGTATTGCCAAGCTTCGTCGAAAAGACGCCGATGACTCCCATGTTCATCCGGCGCGTGCCGAACACGTTCGCCCCGGCTATACGCGCCTCCATGAGGTTATTTACAAGGCCCATTAGTACCTGTAAAATGTGCGTGGGCGGTGCTTGGGTGATGCCTGGGCGGCATCGGGAAGCCTGGGGGAGGTGCTTCGCATGATCCTCAGCGACGACATGCCAGCGTATACCATAGGAGTCATTGCCGATCTCCTTCGCGTTCACCCTGAGACCCTTCGGATCTGGGAACGGCATAAACTCGTGAGACCAGTGCGCAGAAAGGGGCATCGCCTGTACTCCGCGAATGACCTCAGGCGGCTCAGGTTCATCAGATATCTCACCGAGCAAAAGGGCCTGAACCTCGCCGGCGTCAGGGCGGTTGTGGACATGTACCCGTGCTGGTGGTTGGACAACTGCCCCGGCGGAACGCTGACCCAGCCTAATGTGCGCACCAGGGTCTGCTGGAGAGAAGAGGGCACGTACTGCCACATGGTGCTTGACAAGGCCGACCTGTGCTCTGGTTGCAGAGTATACGAAAACCAGCCGCGGTGCGCGTCGTGCTCGAGGCTTCAAAAGGATTCTCGAAACCCGAATCCCCCGGCATCCGGGTTCCCAGATTGAAAAGCGCGTTATACGCGAGTAGGAGGATGACCCATGAGCGAGAAGAGCGAGACCCGAAACGCGAGCCAAGCCGAAGAAGACCGCGATTTGCAGGGACGAGCCCCGGAAAGCTGCACTCCCGAGGATTGCAGCTCGTGTCAGGCGGCGGCAGACGGCACGTGCCCGCTTCAACATGAGAAGGCGCAGGGCGACAAGGTCAACCCAGACAAGGCGAAGTCAGCCATTGAGAAGCTTCCCCAGAGCCAGTTCAACGACATCCGCCACGTTGTGGCGGTAATGAGCGGCAAGGGCGGCGTCGGAAAATCCTCTGTCACGGCGCTTCTCGCCACGGCCTTCGCAAGAGAGGGATACAAGGCCGGGGTGCTGGACGCGGACATTACCGGGCCGAGCATCCCGAGGATGTTCGGCATCAAAAAACGTGCGGACAGCTTCGAGTTCGGGTTGCTTCCCGTGCAGAGCGAGACTCTGAGGATACCCGTGATGTCGATCAACTTGCTCCTTCCGCATGAAGACGACCCCGTAATATGGCGGGGCCCGATAATAGCGAACGTTGTGAAGCAGTTCTGGACGGACGTCGTTTGGGGAGACCTCGACTTCCTCTTCGTGGATCTCCCGCCGGGAACGGGCGACGCGCCCCTCACCGTCATGCAGTCGCTTCCCCTTGACGGGATAGTGATAGTCTCGTCGCCTCAGGACCTCGCGGTGATGGTTGTGAAGAAAGCCATCAAGATGGCAAGGATCCTGAACACCCACCTTTTGGGCCTCGTGGAAAACATGAGCTATGTCATATGCCCGCACTGCGGCAATAAGCATGAGGTCTTCGGGCCGAGCAAGGGCCAAGCCGTCTCAGAGGCCACGGATATACCTCTCCTTGCCACGTTGCCGCTTGACCCGAAGCTTTCCGAGCTGTGCGACAAGGGGTGCATTGAAGACTACAAGTCGGATGCCGTTGCCAGCGTTGTGGATTTTATCGTGAAGATCGTGGATCACATGGACAAGCTCAAAGCAAAAGACAATGAGTCGAAAGTGCAGTGAAGGCTGTCGCGCCGTAACCATGCGGCAAGGCGTACCGCAGGCGGCCGCCACCATAGCTAAAACGGCACGAAGGTGGGGGGTGGAGACGGGCTTGCCGGCGCGGCGCGAACCGGGTATGATGGCGGTGGGTACCTCGGCCTCGGACAGTCAAGGAGACTCGGTAGTTGTGCAGGTGAGGCAGTCGTGGTCACTGCAGGGATGCGCCTCGTGGAGCTGCTTACGAAGGAATTCACCCCGGCCGTCGGGTGCACGGAACCGGCGGCCATAGCGCTGGCGACCGCTACCGCGTATCATGCCCTCGGGGGCGAGCCTCGGGAGATCACGGTTTCGCTCAGCACGAACGTGCTGAAGAACGCATGGGCGGTTGGGATACCGGGCACCAGCGACACGGGAATCGAGGTTGCTGCGCTTTTGGGCGTCGTCCTGAACCGCCCTGAGGCTGGCCTGGAGTTGTTCTCTTTGGTGTCGGAGAAAGCGGTCGAACAAGTCCGCCGCCTTCGTGAACGTTGCCCGGTGACGGTGACCTCTCGCGACTCGGTGCCCCGAGTATACATTCACGCGCGGGTCGTGACCGACCGTGGGGTCGCGATCGCCGAGACTCGTGAAAGACATGCCTGGGTCAGGCTTTTAGCGGTGGATGGCTGTCAGACAAACGCCAGCACCGCGGAGGAAGAGCACGGCGTCGTCTCCCCAAAGACCATCGGGACCCTCGCGGACGTGCTCTCTACAGTCTCCACCATACCTCCCGACGACCTCGATTTCTTGTTGGAGCGCGCCTCGTTGAATCTGCAGATCGCCAGGGCAGGGCTGGCGACGGACGACGGCGTCGGCATGAGTGTTTTGCAGCATGACCCGATTTCTGGGGCCATGTTGGGCCAAGGCATCGCGGCCAGACTGGCGCTTCACGCGGCCGCGGCTTGTGACGCGCGGATGGCTGGGGTACAGCTGCCGGTTGCGTCTTGCGGTGGCAGCGGCAACCTCGGCATCACGGCCAGCGTGCCGGTGCTCCTAGGCGCGGAGGAACTGGGCGCGCCGCGCAAGAAGACGACGCGCGCTCTCGCGGTGAGCCTCGTTACGAGCCTTTACGTCAAGGAGTTCCTGGGGCGCCTGTCGCCTGTTTGCGGGTGCGCTTTGGGAGGCGGGTCAGGAGTCGCCGCTGGACTCGCCTTTCTTTGTGGCGGCGACACCAACACTATGGCCGCGGCCGTGACGAACGTCGTCGCCACGCTCGCGGGGATGCTGTGCGACGGCGGCAAGGTGGGCTGTTCCCTCAAAGTCTGGTCCACCGTGATGACGGCATGCCAGGCGGCTCTGCTTGCGGTGAAGGGGAGAGCGGTCCCCGCCGGAAACGGCCTCGTGGGGCCGGACCTCGAGACAACCCTCTGCAACCTGGCGACGCTGAGCTCTGAGGGGATGGCTTCAGCAGACCGGGTGCTCGTTTCAGTTCTTCAGGGGCGGATGGGTTCCGACGCGCGAGCTTTGTGAGGACCCGAACGCACCGTTCATTACTCCTTCCACCTTCATGACCGGTCCCGAATACGTCCGACAAACCTCCGGGTCGGGGCGCCGTCGCCTCAATTCGCGCGACGCCGCTTGGGAGTTGCCTGATGACCCAGCATAAACCTGCCTGCTCTGGGTAACAGTGATAGTGAACGCCACCTCGTGCCACCACACATGACAGCTCTCACACGGGAGGACCCAGACGGAAATCGCGGCGGCTCCGCGCGAGAGGAGGTGGACGTATCGTGCTTGGGATGCTGTGGCGACTTCTCTTCCGAGGGATAGCGGGGGTGCGTGGTTCCGGAGGAACCGAGCTAGGCCGCGCTGAGGTGCGGATATCTCCCGACCTGTCTGTCAACCGGGAGAGGATCAGATCCGCGTTCGGCAACAGCGCGGATCTGATCCTCAGAGACCTGCGGACCGGTGCCCTGGGGAAGATCTTCGCTCTTGTCGTTTTCATAGATGGCCTCGTAGACAAGAGGCAGCTCAGTGAGGCGGTGATCGAGCGGATCACCGATGTTGAGCTTGAATGGAGCGGTCCGAGAGAGGCATACATGGACCTCAAGACCCGCCTTCTTGCCGCGAGCAGCGTCGAAGAGGTCGACTCCCTGAACAAGTTCATCAGCGGCGTCGCCCGCGGGGAGAGCGGGGTTCTGATCGGTGGCGTTGGAAAGGGGCTGATCTGCGATACACGCGGCTGGGAACAGAGGGGCATAGATGAGCCGACCACCGAGTCCACTGTAAGCGGATCAAAAGAAGGGTTTGTCGAGACGCTGCGCACGAACACCAGCCTCCTGCGTCGCAGGATCATAGGATCCGAGCTCCGGATCGAAGAGATGACGATCGGACGTATCTCGAAAACTAAAGTCGCGGTCACGTACATTGCAGGAGTGGCCAACGAGGAGATCATACAGGAGGTCAGAAATCGGCTCGGGAGGATCGACGTCGATGCCATTCACGAGAGCGGCAACATCGAGGAATACATCGAAGATGCGCCCTTCTCTCCTTTCCCGACGATGCTGCGCACCGAGCGACCGGACAAAGTCACAGGGGCCTTGCTCGAGGGCAGGGCCGCGATCCTCACAGACGGTACCCCTTTCGTTCTGCTCGTCCCGGCCACGTTCACCATGTTTCTCACCTCCACGGAGGACTACTACGAGCGGTATTTCATTGGATCGGCGATAAGGCTCCTCAGGGTGGCTGCGTTCTTCATCTCGCTCACCTTGCCGTCACTGTACGTTGCTGTAACTACGTTCCACCAGGAGATGTTACCCACGCCTCTTGTACTGAGTATCGCGGCTCAAAGAGAGGGGATACCGTTTCCCGCCGTGATAGAAGCCCTGCTCATGGAGTTTGTCTTTGAGACCCTGAGGGAAGCCGGGGTCCGCTTGCCCCGGGTAGTTGGCCAGGCCGTCAGCATAATAGGCGCTCTCGTCATCGGTGACGCGGCGATACGGGCGGGTTTGGCTTCGCCGGCGATGGTCATGGTGGTGGCGTTCACAGGCATTGCCTCGTTTACCACCCCGGTGTTCAGCCTCGCTATCGGGGTGCGCCTCCTGCGTTTCCTGATGACGGTTCTGGCCGGCGCGCTGGGGCTATTCGGCGTGGTCTCGGGGATGTTTGCTCTCCTGATTCACTTGACTTGTCTACGGTCATTTGGCCTGCCGTACCTGGAGCCTCTTGCCCCGATAGTGCTCTCCGACCTTAAAGATGCTTTGGTGCGAGCCCCTTGGTGGGCCTTGAGCCGCCGGCCTGAGTTCACCGGGAAGAAAGCTCCGATGAAGCAGGCACCTGGCCTTAGGCCCAGGCCTCCCTCGCCTGAAGAGAAAGAGGTTCACGATGCGGTAGGCAAGGATGGTGGGAAATGAGTAAGGTAGAGGGTGGGAAGATATCAGGAAGAGAGCTTGCGGCGCTTCTCGTGCTGAGCCGGGTGGTGCCGATAACCGTAGCATTTCCCATGATAACAGAGCTTCGAGTGCCGCAGGACGCTTGGATTGCGAGCTTGCTCGGGACGCTCTTGTCCATACCCTTCGTGCTGCTTGTGGTACGCCTGGGGTTGAAGTTCCCCGACAAGACCATCATCGAGTACGGCGAGCTACTCTTGGGCAAGTACCTTGGGAAGCTCGTCGGGCTGGTCCTGGTATGGTACTGGATTTCTGTAGTCGCCGATGTTGCGAGAGAACTCGGAGAGGCCTACACCGCAGCTATCATGCCGGAGACGCCTATACTCGTTTTTATGATCGTGACGGCCTTTCTGGCAGCCAACGCGGCCCGGAACGGTCTTGAGGTTGTCGGACGGATGGGCGAAAACAGCGTCTGGGTTGTTGTTTTCTTCCTCCTACTTATCTTCATCCTTCCATACGATGAAATGCGGTTCAAGAACCTGGCCCCGGTCCTGGCGCGCGGAGTTCGGCCACTCGCAGCCCCAATAGGGACTGCTGTCTCTTTCTTCCTGCAATTCATCGTCCTGGGCATGGTCCTGCCCTACCTGAACCGGCCAAAGGACGCGGCGCGCTACTCTGTGTACGCGGTCCTGGCCAGTGGGCTGCTCATGACGTGGCTTGCAGTAGTCCTGGTGGCAGTTTTCGGACCAACGGTATCGGGCCTGGCGATGCCAGCTTTCAGCCTGAGCAGGATGATAAGCATCGCCAACTTTTTGGAGAGGATCGAGGCCATTACAATGGGAGCCTGGGCCCTGAGCAGCGAGATCAAGCTCGCCCTGTTCTTGTGGGCGAGTGCCGTTGGATTGGCGCAGGTATTTGGCATTTCCCGGTTTCAGTCGTTCGTGTACCCACTTGGGGCGATAGCTGTTGCGTTTGGCATCCTTTTCTTTGAGAGCAACCTCGACCTGCAACGCTTCCTCCGGTTCAAAAACCTCGGGGTCTACTCCCTCATCGTCACGGTGGGCACAACGGCCGTCTTGTACGTGGCCGCTCTCTTGCGAGGCAGGCTCCACCTTGGCCCTGGTATAGGGAGATGACCCCGATGCTGGGAAAACGAGCGCTGAGAGCTGCTGCTCTTCCTCTGATCGCGACGATAATGGCGACCGCGACTGGATGCTGGAACCGAAGAGAGATCGAGACTGTAGGCTTTGTCCTTGCGGCTGGCGTCGATGAGGCCCAGGAGGAGGGCAAGATCCAGCTCACGGTGCAGATGGCGAAACCCTTTGCCATAGGTGGCGGCGAAGGACCCAGTGGAACTACTGGAGAGAAACCTTTCTGGGTTGTGAGCAGCACGGGACACACGGTGTTCGAAGCCGTGCGAAACCTCTTGTCCCAGTCGCCACGGCGGCCGTTCTGGGCACACAACCGATTCATCGTGATCGGTGAGGAGTTGGCGCGGAAGGGTATCAGAGACGTTCTGGACTTGTTTTGCCGTGACGGAGAGTCACGGCTTCGGGTGTGGATGGTGGTGGCCGAGGGGGCCAAGGCGTCAGACCTCTTGCAGACCGAGTTCGAGCTCGAGCGAATGCCGGCGGAAGGAGCCATGGGCTTGTTACAGTCTGCTCGGGAGGGACTATCGACAGTCGGCGAAGACATGTTGAACGATTTCCTGCAAAGGCTCGAAGGGGAAGGAATAGATCCCATCGCTACCCGGGCGGAGATCGTCTCCAGGCCACAAGAATTCGATATTCGTGGGGAGTTGAAAAGGGAAACGATAGGCGGATCACTCAGACTAACTGGAGCGGCGGTCTTTAAGGACGATCGACTGGTCGGGTGGCTCAACAAGCCGGAGACCAGGGGGTTCAATTGGGTCGTGGGCAGAGTGCAGAGCGGGATCATCGTCATTGAGAACCCTCGTGAGGAGGGCAAGTTCATAGGCCTTGAGATCCTCCGGGCAAAGGGCGATTTCAAACCTGAGGTCAGGAGCGGCAAGGTCACGGTCACAGTGAAGATCGAAGCTGAGGCGAATGTGGGCGATGTCCAGGGTTTCGTAGACCTGCTTGAGTCGCGAGGGGTATGGGCCAGCATGGAACGGAGGATGGCCACCGCGATCGAGAACGAAGTGATGGCTGCGGTGGCCAAAGCGCAGGAGCTTGGCTCCGACATCTTTGGATTCGGCGCCGAACTGAGCCGGCGAGATCCAAAGAAATGGGCCGACGAGTTCAGGGACCGGTGGGATGAAGAGTTTCGCAACATCGATGTCCAGGTTGAGGTCAAAGCCAGACTGAGAAGGTCAGGCCTAGCGCTCAGAAGCACAAGGGTCAAGAAGTAGCCCGGGAGACCGTTGGCTTTCTCCAGGGTCCAGCGATATCGTCGGGAAGGATCAGGACAGCGCCATCGTAGCGTGGCGGCCCGGGCTTGCCACGCAGGAATGTCGGGCGTCGTGCTCTCTTGTGGCGCGATTCTTCTTGCCGCGTACGGGCTGGCTTCGAGCTTGGTTATCTATAGTTCGGAGGGAGTTGCCGGTGTCAGTTGTACTACTGGTCCTCGCATTCATTGCAATGGTCGCCTACGAGATGCCCGGGATAATCCGGCGAAGGGAACGAGGGGAATTTGCGCTGTTCGTCGCGCTTGTTCTGTTAGGCTTTATGGTAAGCCTCTTCCAGGCGATCGGGGTGCCGGTGCCGAACCCGGTCAGGAGCATCGAGTTTCTCACCGAAAGAATTGCGCGCCTCTTCGAATGACTACAATGACCGCCTCGAATGACCGCCTTGCTTATGGCGGCGCTGAAGACATTCTCGTTCTCATCGGGCAAGCGATGTTGGTCGGAATTTGCTGCTCAAGATATACTTGACACAGACGGCTTGGTATTGTTATCTTTGTAACAAGCTGCAACCCTGCGGTCTGTCCAGACGCTCTATACCACCGTTACCACCGTTGACCAAGGCGGGGTCGTAAGCAAAGGCGCCTCGCGCACGTGCTGTGAAAACGACCAGGGAGAACGATGCCTCCCGTCCGCGGCTCAAGGGCGGGAGGGCGCTTGTTTTTTGGGGGGGTCCGACCGCGGCTGCACGTGCCGAACGCAGTGTGCGGCGGGGCCGCAGGTCTCCCGTGATGGCTTACAGCTATGGCTTTCAGCGTTTACACTCACATCTAAGGCACTCCACTAAGTATGAGGTCATTAGCTTTCTCTCGTTTTCCGAGGTCTTGGGTTGCCGGTGATTGCACGAGTGGCGTCAGAATCTGGCCACTGGCCTCCAAGGCTGGATTCTGTCAAGGTCCCCGCTTGGGGCGCCGTGCCGGAGCGCAACGCCGGCACCCCGGCACACACTGAGAACGAGGCAGGGACTGGCAAACCCTCGCCTGGAAGGAGTGAGAGCCGCCGTGGAACATCGCCAATACCTCATGATTCCGGGTCCGACTCCGGTTCCGCAAACGGTCGCGCTGGCCGGAGCGGTTCCGATGATCAACCATCGTGGCCCCGAGTTCGGGGCGTTGCTCGCGGAAACGACCCGCGCGCTCCAGGAGATCCTCAAGACCAGGAACACCGTGCTCACCTTTCCCGCGGCCGGCACCGGCGCCATGGAGGCAGCGGCTGCGAACCTCACGAGGCCGGGAGAGAGGGTGCTCGTGGGAGTCGCTGGCGAGTTCGGCGCGAGGTTCGCCGAGATATTCAGGGCGAGCGGGGCTGACGTGGTGGTCGTGAAATCCGAGCCCGGGCACCCTGTAAGCCCTGAGGCTGTCCGGGACGCGCTCGGCAACGATAGCTCCATCACCACTGTGGTCGTGACCCATAACGAAACGTCCACAGGGGTGACGATGGACCTTGGGAGAATGAGGGCCGCCATTGACCGGGATGACGTGCTGCTCGTCGTGGACGCGGTGAGCTCCGCGGGCGCCATCGACATCGAGACCGACGCCTGGGGGATAGACGTCCTCGTCACGGCGTCCCAGAAAGCCTTCATGTGCCCGCCCGGCCTGGCCTTCGTTACGGTTAGCCCGAGAGCCTGGGAGCGAGCGGAGAAAACCAAGACGCGGAGCGTGTACTTTAGTTTCGCCAACGCGCGTAAGTTTCTGGAAAAACCCACTCCGCAAACGCCGTACACCCCGGCCGTGTCGCTCCTCTTCTCGCTGCGCGAGGCCACGCGTATGATCCTCGCTGAGGGCCTGGGCGCGGTGTTCGCGCGGCATGCCGTCCTGGCGCGCGCGACGAGGGCGGGCGTTCGCGCGCTCGACCTCGAGCTGCTCGCGGCCGACGAGTGGGCCTCGAACACGGTGACAGCGGTCAAGCTCCCCGCGGGTGTGGACGGGCACAAGCTGCTGGGCGTGCTCAGGGACCGCTATGGCGTCGTCCTCGCTGGCGGAATGGGGGAGCTTGCGGGCAAGATCTTCAGGATAGGGCACGTCGGAACCGTCAGATGGTCCGATATCGTCGTCACGCTTTCCGCGCTGGAGATGGCCTTGGCAGATCTAGGCGTGAAGACTCCCGGCTTCGGTTCGGCGGTTGCCGCGGCCGAGCAAGTTCTGTGCGGTTGAGCAGGTATTCGAAAGAGTCTCAGTAGAGAGCGGAGCAGGGGTGGTCATTGTCGCAATGATGAAGATTCTTGTAACTGATGGCATAGCAAGGGAAGGAATAGAGCTTCTTCGCACCGAGGCCGAGGTCGACGTCTCAAAGCCGCTTGACGAGGATGCTCTCCTGAAGCGGATCCCGGAGTACGACGGGCTCATGGTGAGGTCGGCCACTAAGGTGACGGCGCGGTGCATAGCCGCGGCCGGGCGTCTTAAAGTCATTGGCCGAGCGGGGGCGGGCGTGGACAACATCGATATGGATGCCGCCACGAGAAAGGGCATTGTGCTCGTGAACGCGCCCGGCGGCAACTCGGTCGCCGTCGCGGAGCACACCATTGCGCTTCTTCTGGCCCTTGCCCGAAATATCCCGCAGGCGTGCGCCCACGTCAAATCTAGCGGCTGGGAGCGCGCGAGGTTCATGGGGACGGAGGTCCGCGGCAAGGTGCTCGGCATCTTCGGCCTCGGCCGTGCGGGGGCCGAGGTCGCGAAGCGGGCGCTCGCGCTCGGCATGAAGGTCCTAGCATACGACCCGGGGGTTTCCGCGAGCAAGGCCGCGAGCATGGGAGTCGTGCCCGCCGAGCCAGCCGACGTGTTCGCCAACTCGGACTTCATCAGCCTCCACGTGCCGGTGACACCGGAGACCATAGGTCTTGTTCGGCGCGAGACGATCGCAATGATGAAAGACGGCGTCCGTATCATCAACTGCTCGCGGGGCAAGGTGGTGGACGAGCCCGCGCTCGTCGAGGGCCTTAAGTCCGGGAAAATCGCAGGTGCGGCGCTGGATGTGCTAGTGTCTGAACCTCCACTTCCTGACAATCCCCTCCTGAGTCTCGACAACGTTATCGTGACCCCGCACCTGGGAGCGTCCACGTCGGAGGCGCAAGCGAGCGTCGCGATTGAGACCGCCAAGGCCATGCTAGCGGTGCTCCGGGGTGAACTCGTGCCGAATGCTGTGAACGTTCCGGCGCCTTCGGCCGAGATCTTCCGGGAGATCGCGCCGTTCATGCCGCTTGCGGAGGTCCTCGGAAAGTTCGCGTCGCAATGGTCCGAAGGCATGATCGCTTCGGTCCGGGTGGGTTGGGGAGGAAAGCTGAGCTCTCTCGATACCCGGCCTCTGCTGAACGCCGTGCTCAAGGGGGTTCTCTCTCCGCTTCTCGGGGAGGATGTGAACGCTGTGAACGCGCCGATACTCACGAAAGAAAGAGGTATCGCCGTGAGCGAGCTGCGCGTGGCCGACGGGGCCGGCCGCGCCGACGGGGACGGGAATCCGAACGAGATATCCGTCGAAACCTCCACGAACAAGGGGACCACGTTGATCGCCGGGGTGCTTTCCGCCAGGCAAATGCCGCGTCTGGTGCAGATCAACGGGTACCGCCTGGACATAGCCTTCACTCCATACATGCTTGTTTGTCCCCATGTGGACCAACCCGGCATAATCGGCACAGTCGGTACGACGCTGGGGAAAGCAGGTGTGAACATCTCAGAAATGCAGGTGGCGCGCAAGGCGAGGGGAGGGGACGCCATAATGGTCCTCGGAATAGACTCGCCAGCCCCGCCGGAAGCGCTGGCTGAGATAGCGCGCCTTGCGGGCGTGCTCTCGGTGAAGCCTGTGTACCTTGAATGTGCGGCCCCTAACGGCGAGGGATCGAGGACGGGGTCTGAGAGCAAGGCCCAAGTCGCCGCGGCGCGGGGAGGTTGACCATGGCGAACATCATGCCGTTCAGGGCCGTGTACTACGACCCACGCAAGGTAGGGGCGGATCTTGGCGCGGTCATCGCGCCGCCTTACGACGTCGTCGACGCGGAAGACGGGAGGCGCCTCGCGGACCGGAGCCCGTGGAACGTGGTCCGCTTGGAACTCACCATACCGCCGCCGGGAGGCCAGGACCCGGCTCTCTACGCAAATGCGGCGAGGCTGTGGGAGGCGTGGCGCCGGGAAGGCGTGCTTGCCGTCGACTCAGAGCCATTCCTGTATCTGTGTGAGCACGAGTTCGAGTGGCAAGGCGCCAGATACACGCGAACGGCGGTGATGGGGCTTCTGGAGCTAGGCGAGGGCGTCCTGCCCCACGAGGAAACCATGGCCCACGCGAAGGAAGACCGCATAAACCTTCTTCGCGCGACCCACGCACTCCCGAGCCCGATGATCGGCCTTTACGAGGATCCATCTGGGCAGGCTGCGCGGGCGGTCGCCTCCGTGCGGGCCGGGTCCAAGCCGGACCTCGTTGCCACCTTGGAGGAGGAAGTCCTCAGGGTGTGGCGGATCCGGGATGCGGCGACCTCCGCCGCTGTCATAGAGGTTGTCGGCGCGGGCCCGGTTGTCATCGCCGACGGCCACCACAGGTGTGAGTCCATGAGGAGGTTGGCGCGGGAGACCGGCGATGCGAGGCGCATGCGCATCCTGGCGGCGCTCGTTTCCACGGCGGACCCTGGCCTGGTGGTGCTCCCGACGCACAGGGTCGTCGCCGGGTGGCCCAAGGGCTCGGAGGCCGGCCTCGTGAAGAGGATACTCTCAGCGTTCGACATCATTGACGCCTTCGACAGTAGGCTGCCTGCGCCCGAGTGCGGCGAGGACGTGGCTCACCAGCTGTGGACGCGGCTTTCCTCCCGGATCTCGTGCTCGGGCGACAGAACCTCCTTTGCGATGGTGACGGGTGCCGGTCTATGGGTTCTGGCCTACGGCGGTGACGCGCCCGAAATGCTGAGGCGTCTGGACCTCGAGATCGCCGAGGAAGCCGCGTCGTGTAGGAGGGCTGTTCCGGGCGCGGCATGCGAGGTCGCGTACACCCATAACGGCCCGGCGGAAATCGCCGCGATACTCTCCAGCGGGGCACAGGTCGCCGTTTTCCCGCCGGCGGTTCCCGCGAGTGAAATCCTGAAGAAGGCGCGCGACGGCTATCTCTTTCCGAGGAAGACGACGTATTTCCTGCCGAAAGCGCCCGCGGGCCTGCTTATGTGGGACATGGATGTTTGATGGGCTGCCCCGGAAACCGACCGCACACGCGGCAGGGGGAACAGGCGCGGGGCGGCGCGCTTGCGGCGCGCCTCGCTCTCATTCGGCGCGCGCACGCCAGACGAGCGAGGCCCTCGACACCCACTCCCTCGCCCAACCGCCGGCAAGCCCACCTGCCGCGGCACTGCACATCGCGTAGGGTAAGGTGCAGCGGCGACTTCAAGGAAGCGCCGCTCTTCTGGAAGGCGCGCTTCTCTCTAGGCGATCTCGCCTCGCCTGAGACGCAGGAACACGCCTCCAACTTATGTCTGACGAGAGTCTCCGCAGGGGCCATCTCCTACGAGTGACGCTTCCGCCATGTTCGCGACCCGACCAGTAGGCACAAATTCCTTTCTCGCAATAAAATCCGAGAAGATGTTCTTCCAAAACGCACGAGACCCGCGAATATTTCTCGCAAATCGGCAGGATTTCCCGTATGGGGGAGCGAACTACCACCATCAGAAAGGGATGCCACCAGGGGTAGACTCACCAAGAAAGGACTGATGCGATGGAGAAGGACGCTTTGTGCAAGGCGCCATGGGTCGTGTGGGCTCTCACCTAAAGCCTCAACACAAGGAGGGTCTTTCGATGAGACGTCTGTGGTTGGTTGTCTTTGCCTGCGTACTGCTGATGACCACCTCGGTACTGGCTGCGCCCTACGTCGAGCAAGAAGACCTCACTCCTTCAGCAAAGCCGGTCCGCGGAGGCACGCTGCGCCTCGCGCTCCCGGCCTCGCCGCAGTCATTTCTCTTTTACGGGGCGCTCGACAACAACGCCTACACGGTCATCGGTCAGACGATGACCGGCCTGGTCGAGCTGCACCCGGTCACCAATGCGATCAGGCCCGGCCTTGCCGAGTCGTGGGAGACGTCCCCTGACGGGAAAGAGGTAGTCTTTCACCTGAGGGACGTGAAATGGTCGGACGGGGTCCCACTCACCGCGGACGATGTGATCTTCACCTTCGAGAACTTCATCATGAACCCCGTGGCTAAGGGCAATTCAGTCGACAGGTTCACCATCGTGGATACTTCCGACGGCAAGAAAAAGCCCATTCAATGGGTCAAGATCAACGACAGGACCGTCAAAGCCGTTCTACCGTCGCCGTTCGGCCCGTTCTACATGAACCTTTCCGCCGCGTACATTTATCCCAAGCACAAGCTGGAGAGCAAGATCGACAAGAAGAGGCCCGACTCAGTCAACGAGCTTTGGCTCACCAACGTCAATCCAAAGGAGATAATCGCCAACGGACCCTATAGGATCGCTGAGTACGTGATGGATCAGAAGGTCGTCCTCGAGCGGAACCCGAATTACTGGAAGGTCGACAGGTTTGGCAACCAGCTTCCGTACTTCGACAAGCTCGAATATCTCATCATCAAGGATGACGAAGTCAGGCTCGCGAAATTCATGTCCGGGGAGATCGATTACATGGCGGTCTCGGCCAAAGACTTCCCTGTGTTGAAGGCGAAGGAGAAGGCGGGGGCGCCGTTCACGGTCTTCATGGCCCAGCCCACCCAGCCGACGCCGAGCCCGGTCCACATCTCCTTCAATTACGATACCGCGAACGCCGACTTGAAGGAGCTCTTCAGAAACACCGACTTCCGCAGGGCCATGGAATTCCTTCTCGACAGAGAGAGGATCATCGATGAGGTGTACAACGGACTCGCGATTCCCGGCGGAGGCCTTGTCCTGCCCTCCAATAAGGCCTTCTACAATCCGAAGGTCGAGGAGATCATGAGACCGTATGATCCCAAGCAGGCGAACGCCATCCTCGACAAGCTCGGCCTCAAAAACAGGGGCCGTGACGGGTTCAGGCTGTTCCCCAACGGGAAGAGGGTTGAGTTCACGCTCACGGTGGCCAGTGCGCCGCAGGACCATCAGGACATCGCTCTGATCTTCAAAGAAGACCTAGAAAAGGCCGGCATCAAGGTCAACCTGCAGATCCTCGACGCCACGCTCGTCGGGAACATGTTCGGCGCGGGCAATTTCGAGGCAGGCATCAGGGCATTCGGGAACCAGCCCGACCTCGAACTCCGAAAGGCCATATGGCAGCCGGGAACGCAGCTATATTACTGGCATTATTCAACGCTAGACAAGAACACGCTCACCGCAATCACGGGCAACATGACTGACTGGGAGAAGAGGCTTTATACCCTCTTCGACTTGGGCTCGGTCACGACCGACCCGGCCAAGAGGAAGGCCGTCTACGACGAGGTGCAAGAGATCTACTTCGACGTGGTCCCTGTCATCTTTGTTACCAAGGAGATGAACCTGTTCGCGGCCAACAAGTCGCTGGGCAACGTTTGGCAGGACAGACAAGGCGTGGTATACTTCTCCACCTATACAGCATACAGGCAGTAGCGTCCGCAACGTCGGCGACGCTTGTCGCTTGTGCATGCCGGTTCGGCTAAGGCGTGTTCGGCTGAGGCGTGGAGGGTAGATCGTCCTCCCCCTCCTCCTCCGCCGGTAATCGGTGGCCCGGGCCGGGTCATGGTTTCAGCTTGAGGTCTTAAACTGGCAGGGGAGAGGGCGCGGATGCGGGCGTTCATAGCGAGAAGGTTCCTGATCATGATCCCCATGATGGTTCTCGCGTCGGTGATCTGTTTCTGGATCACCGAGCTGCAGCCCGGGGATTTCGTCAGCCAGTACCTGGATAATCCAAGGATATCTCCGGAACAGATCAGGCTTCTGAGAGAGCGGCTCGGGCTCGACAGGCCCGCTTACATAAGGTACCTGATGTGGGCGAAGGCCGTGGTCACGAGGGGGGACTTCGGTTACTCCTTTGCTTACGAGCGGCCTGTCGCGGACCTCATATGGGAGCGGATGGGTTGGACCGTCATGGTCGCGCTCTTGACAGTTGTGTTTCAGTGGCTCCTTGCCGTGCCCATGGGCATTTACTCGGCCCTACATCCTTATTCACCCTTGGATTACACCATGACCGTCGTGGGGTTCATCGGCATCTCGATGCCTGATTTCTTCCTCGCGCTGATAATGATGTTCTTTGCGCTCAAGGCTGGCGCCACATCCATCGGAGGGCTGTTCTCAGTCGAGTTCATAGGCGCCCCATGGGGCCTTGCGAAATTCGTGGACCTTCTCAAGCATTTGTGGATGCCCATCGTGGTGGTTGGGGTGGGTGGCCTGGCGGGGCTCATGAGGGTGATGAGGGGCAACATGCTCGATGTGGTGGGCTCCCCGTTCGTCACGGCTCTCCGGGCCTACGGTCTCGACGAGCGAAGGATCAGAAGGCACGCCGTCAAGAACGCGCTCAACCCCATGGTGAGCATCGCCGGGGCGGAGCTTCCCAACATATTCAGCGGCACCATAATCGCTGCCATCGTGCTGAACCTGCCTACGATGGGGCCGTTTTTCTACAACGCGCTGCTCAATCACGACCAGTACCTGGTCATGGCTTTCTTGATGTTTATCGCGCTCATTACGCAGATCGGGAACTTGCTCGCAGACATCGCGCTCGCCTTCCTCGATCCGAGGATAAGGATGAGCTAGAGCTAGGGGCGTCCACATGGAAGGAACCAGGAAAAGGGTTGTCGAGAGCTTCTTCAAGCACAAGCTGGGTATGGTCGGGCTGGTGGCGCTCGCGATACTCTACTTCGTGGTGCTCCTCGCCGATTTCATAGCCCCGTATAATTTCGCGGAAACCCACAGGAACTTCGTTTACGCTCCCCCTTCGAAGATAAGGTGGGTGGACCGCGATGGCAAATGGATTGGGCCTCACATATACGGGATGAAGAAGAGCAGAGACCCTGTCACTTTCGAATTGGTCTATGTCGAGGACACCAGCACCGCGGTGCCCATAAAGCTTTTCGTAAGGGGAGAGAAATACAGATTCCTCGGGCTTTGGGAGACAGACCTGCACCTCTTCGGCGTGGAGGCGTCCACCGACAAAGCGATGCTTCTCCTCCTCGGCGCTGATAGATTCGGCCGTGACCTCTTTTCCAGGATCCTAGTCGGCGGCAGGGTGTCCATGACCGTGGGCCTGCTCGGGACGTTCCTCAGTGTCTTCATCGGGGCGATCGTAGGGGCGCTCTCGGGTTACTACGGTGGATGGGTTGATGTGCTCATCCAGAGGTTTACCGAGCTGCTCAGGTCATTTCCGAGGATTCCGTTGTGGCTCGCGCTTGCGGTGATCATCCCGCCGAGCTGGCCCAGCACTTGGGTGTACTTCGGGATCGTGACGGTGCTTTCTCTCATCGGCTGGATGGGGGTGGCGAGGGTCATGCGCGGAATGACGCTCAGCCTTCGCGAGAAGGAGTACATTCTCGCGGCCAAGGTGATGGGCGTCTCAGATTGGAAGATCATCACGAGACACTTGATACCGAATACCCTGAGCTACCTCATCGTCGTGTCGACCTTGTCCATCCCAGGGATGATCCTCGGCGAGAGCACCATCAGCTTTCTTGGCCTCGGCATCAAGGAGCCTATGACTAGCTGGGGGCTTTTGCTCAGCCAGGCCCAGTCTCTGAGCGAACTCGAGTCCCACCCGTGGCTGATGGTGCCCGGACTATTCATAATGGTAGCCGTGCTCTCCTTCAATTTCGTGGGGGATGCCTTGAGGGACGCGGTTGATCCATATAGGACGGTTGAGAAGGTATGACCGGCACGAGCGAACGCATTCTCACGGTGCGCAATCTGAAGACCTACTTCCCCACACCCGAGGGCATCGTGCGGGCGGTGGACGACGTCAGCTTCCACCTGGACAGGGGGGAGGTCCTTGCGCTCGTCGGCGAGTCGGGATGCGGAAAGAGCGTTACCGCCCACTCCATACTGGGGCTCGTCAAGGCGCCTCCGGCGAAGATCGAGGGCAGCATCGTCTTTTGCGATCGCGAACTGGTTGGGCTGTCTCAGGCGGAGTACCGGCAGATCAGAGGGATGCGCATCAGCATGGTGTTCCAGGAACCCATGTCGTCGTTCGATCCCCTCTATACCGTCGGCCAGCAGTTGACAGAAGTCGCCCAGGCGCACATGCCGTGGAGCGCCGCGGAGGCCAAGGAGAGGATAATCGCTACGTTAAGGCTGGTCCACATCCCCGATCCTGAGAAGCGCTACAACGAATACCTGCACGAAATGAGCGGGGGCATGCTCCAGAGGATCATGATCGCCATGGCGCTCATAACCAGTCCCGACATAATCATCGCGGATGAGCCCACCACGGCGCTGGACGTTACCATCCAGGCACAGGTGCTCAACCTGATGCAGGACCTTCAAAGCGGGTACGACGGGTCCATCATCTTCATCACTCACGATCTCGGCACCGTCGCGGAGATCGCCGACAGAGTGCACGTGATGTACGCTGGCAAGATCGTTGAAAAGTCGCGAGTGGTGGAGATGTTCGACGAGCCCCTTCACCCTTATACCGCGGGCTTGCTTGCCTCCCGCGTCAAGCGGGAACACAAGGGCAAGGAGCTGCCCTACATCGAGGGCTACGTGCCCAGGGCCGACCAGTTTCCAGACGGTTGCAGGTTCAATCCGCGATGTCCTAGGGTCATGGCCAAATGCAGGGAACTCGAGCCGCCCGAGTTCGAGCCAGCCCGGGGCCATACAGTGGCATGCTGGCTGTACGAGGGGGGTGAGGCCGGATGAAGATCCTCTCCGCGGCCGGTCTCAGGAAGTACTTCCCCATAAGGTCCGGCATATTCCTTCAGATCACGGGTTACGTGAGGGCGCTCGAGGCTCTCGACTTCGAGATCAGTGAAGGCGAGAGCATAGGAATCGTGGGAGAATCTGGGTGCGGCAAGAGCACCCTGGGAAGGACCATCGCGAAGATATACGAGCCCACAGCTGGAACCATAACCTATCACGATCCGAGCGGACGGAGCCATGACATCTCAAGGGCCTTGCGTAAGGGTGTCAAACAGACGTTCAGAAGAGACGTGCAGATGATATTCCAAAACCCTTTCGACTCGCTCGACCCGCGGATGACCGTAAGGGACATAATACGCGAGCCTCTTGATACGCACAGGCTTTTCGACAGCACGGCGAAGGTGGATGAGCGCGTCGCCGAGCTCCTGCGAAAGGTGGGGCTGTACCCGGAATACGCTCGCAGGTATCCTCACGAGTTCTCCGGCGGCCAGCGCCAAAGGATCGCCATTGCGCGCTCGATCGCGGTGAACCCCAGGCTGCTGATTTGCGATGAGCCTACCTCCGCGCTGGACGTCTCGGTTCAGAGCCAGATCATCAACCTGCTCAAGGGGATACAGGGCGAGACCAACATGTCTCTCGTTTTCATCTCCCACAACTTGGACGTGGTTCACCACATGAGCGACAGGATCATGGTAATGTATCTGGGAAACGTTGTTGAATCGGCACCGGCTGTGGAGTTGTTCGACGAGCCGCTTCACCCTTATACACGAGCTCTGATGTCGGCTATTCCTGGCTGGAACCCGAGAGAACGGAAACTAGGCAAGGTGAAACTCGAAGGAGAACCACCCAGCCCGATCAATCCGCCCCCGGGTTGTCCGTTCCACCCGAGGTGTCCCTATACGTTGGAGGTCTGCAGAAGACTCAAGCCAGAACCGCGCGAGGTGAGCAACGGGCACTTGTGCGCTTGCCATCTCCATGCTCGGTGAGCGCGCGTGTCGGGGCGCTCGCGCCTGCGAGAGGGACCGTGGGTGTGAGGGCGAGGAAAGCGGTGGTGACTGTGGACAGCACTGATTATGCTGATCTCGCGACGGAAGAAATGAACCCTCGCTCCCGGGGGCTTGACCAGATGAGCACCGAGGAGATCCTGCGCCTGATGAACGAGGAGGACCGGCGTGTCCCCGAGGCCGTGGCCGAGGCGATCCCGGACATCGCAAAGGCTGTGGACATGATCGCGGCGAGGATGGCAGCGGGGGGAAGGCTCCTGTACGTGGGCGCTGGGACCAGCGGGCGCCTGGGTATTCTGGACGCCGTTGAGTGCGGTCCGACTTTCGGGGTATCGGCCGATCAAGTCTCTGCGATAATCGCGGGCGGGCCGGGAGCGGTCTTCCGTTCGGTTGAAGCAGCCGAGGACGACGAGGCGTCTGGGGCTGGGGACGTTGCAGGGTGCGTCAACGAGAAGGACGTGGTGGTGGGGATATCTGCGAGCGGGGTCACGCCGTACGTGAGGGGTGCGCTGAAAGCGGCCAGGGATATAGGTGCCGGGACCGTGGCGATCGTGTGCAACCACGCAGCCAAGCTGGACCTGAACGTGGACGTCGCGATATCCCTTGCCGTCGGGCCGGAGGTGTTGACCGGCTCCACCAGGCTGAAAGCGGGAACCGCGCAGAAGCTCGTCCTGAACATGATATCCACCGCGACCATGGTGAGACTCGGCAAAGTGTACGACAACTTCATGGTCGACATGCAGGCGACCAACAGGAAGCTGAAGCGCCGCGCGGTCAGGATCGTATCCACAGCCACCGGTCTCCGCGGCGAGGAAAGCGAGCGGCTTCTGGACGAAGCGGGCGGGAGCATCAAGACGGCCATCGTCATGGCGCTCGCGTCGGTCGGCCGGGATGAGGCGGAGCGAGCCTTGGAGTTGGCCCACGGGCATACGAGGGATGCGGTGCGAATCGCGGCCCTGGGCGACGCGCGTGCGTTGGGCCACATATGAGTTGGGCGCGATATGATCGAAGAAGGGAGCATCAAGCGTGAACCTCTTGGGCTCCATGAGCATTGACGAGAAGATCGGTCAGATAGCTATGGTCGGTATCGACGGGCCGGAGCTGACTCCGTCCGACGAGGAGTTCATCTCCACGTATAAGGTGGGGAACGTGGTGTTTTTGGGAAGGAACATAGTCAGCCCTGGCCAAACCCAGTCACTCACCCACAGATTCCAGGAGATCGCCTCCCGACGCAAACACCCCGTAGGATTTCTCCTCTCTATAGATCAGGAAGGCGGGGTGGTAGCCCGGCTCACCCGCGGCGAGACCGTGTTCCCGGGGAACATGGCGCTCGGCGCTACCAGGTCGGAGGAGCACGCGCGCAAGGCCGCCGAGGTCACAGCGGACGAGATGACAGCTCTTGGGTTCAACATGAATCTTGCGCCTGTCCTCGATATCAACAACAACCCGAGGAACCCCGGAATCGGAGTGCGCTCGTTCGGAGAGGACGTGTCCCTGGTCACGCGGCTTGGTGTGGCCATGATACGAGCGTACCAGCGTTCAGGGGTGATCGCGACCGCGAAACACTTTCCCGGCAAAGGGGACGTCACGGTGGACTCCCACCTCGACCTGCCCACGGTCGCTCACGGCAGGGAGCGGCTGGCAAACGTGGAGCTTGCACCGTTCAAGGCTGCCATCCGGGCGGGCGTCGAGGCGATCATGACAGCCCACGTGTTCTTCCCGGCGGTTGAACCTGAGCCCGCGATTCCGGCGACTCTCTCTCGTGGCGTGCTCACTGGGTTGCTCAGGAGCGAACTGGGGTTCGAAGGGGTGGTCCTCACGGACGATCTCTTCATGGGCGCCATCAGCAAGAGGTTCACCACTGGTGAAGCCGCTGTCCGCGCGCTGGAAGCCGGCGCGGATATCATCCTCCTCTGCCACCACCAGGTTGAACAAGGCGCGGCCATCCAAGCGGTGCGCGATGCCGTGAGGAAGGGAAGGCTTTCCGAGGAGCGGGTGGACGAGGCGGTCGGCCGCGTCCTTGCGTTGAAAGCACGTTACGGATTGCTCGACCCGGAAAGATATCTCTCACTGCGCGGCCTGGAACGCGTGGGGAGTGAAGAGAACCGCCGCGCGGCGCTGGAGATCGCCAGGCAATCGGTGACCCTCCTTGCAAACGGCCAAGGGCTCATCCCGTTGGCGCCGGAACAGTGTCGCAACATCCTGGTCATGTCCCCCGACATCCGCGGATTGACCCAAGTGGAGGACGAGCAGCTGTCAGGGTCGCCTCTCCTGGGTGCCATCAGCCGTTTCGTTCCAAGGGCGCGTAGCTTCGTGTTTTCCCAGTCTCCAGGCGCCGTTGAGATAGCGGACGCAGTGAAGCTGGCGCTTTCAAGCGACGTCGACGTGGTCGTGGTTGGTTCCTATAATGCGCACCTTTACGAACAGCAGGGGGCGCTCGTGAATGCGCTGCTCGATACGGGGGTGCCCCTGGTCGTCGTGGCCATGAGGAACCCATACGACATCGAGAAGTTTCCGTCGGTGAAGACGTACATAGCTGCGTACGGCTTTAGGGAGTGCACCATGCGAGCGGTAGCGGAACTCGTCTTCGGTGTGACGAAGCCCAGGGGAAGACTGCCCGTGTCCATCCCCGGGATATACGCGTACGGAAGCGGATTGACCTTGTAGACGGCGGCTGCGCGTTGGTTGTGCGAGGCGAGCTGCAAAACTTGAAGGTAAAGGGCGCGAGGTGCATGGCTGAAGCGAGAGACGAAAACATGACGCAGATTGCGAAGGCACCCGACTACTGTCTTGCGGTCGTCCGAGGGGGATACGGGTCCCTCGCCCCCGCTGAGCAGAAAGTGGCGTTCTTCATAATGGAACACCCGGAATCCGCCGCGGGGATGACCTCCACTCAGTTGGCGGCGGCGGTGGGAGTGAGCGAGTCGACCGTGGTGAAGTGTTGCCAGCGACTGGGATTCACGGGGTTTTTCCAACTTAAACTGGCTTTGGTCAGGGAGCTTGCCACCAGCAGAGAGGGCGCCTTTGGCAAGGTGGAGCCCGAGGATGACGTTCCCACTATCTGTGACAAGATATTCACCACGACCCTTCAGGCGATTGAGGACACAGCCAAGGTATTGGACCCGAGCGCTGTGGCGCTCGCCGCGGAGGCGATCCACGGTGCGAAGCGGGTGTTCTTCTTTGGCGTCGGCTCTTCCGGGGTAGTGGCCCAGGACGCGCAGCTCAAGTTCATGCGCATAGGGATGACCGCTTTCAGCTACCTCGACACCCACGCCCAGCTTACGCAAGCCGCCCTGCTCGGACCCGAGGATGTGGCGGTCGTGATAACCTACTCCGGTCGGACGCGCGAGGCCACCGACGTGATAAACCTCGCGCGCAAGGGCGGGGCGCGTACTATCTGCATCACGAATTTCCCGACATCGCCCGCGGCCACGGGCTCGGACATCGTCCTTTGCACCACGGCACACGAGGCCACCAGGCTTAGAGGAGGCGCCATGACGTCCCGGTTGACCCAGCTCGTTGTGATCGACTGCCTCTTTACCGCGGTGGCCATGAAACAGTCCGACGAGGCAATGGAGTTGCTCATGAAGACCGTGGACGCGTTGGCATCGCGGAAGATCTAGGTATGTCGCCAAAAGTTCGCGCTACTTTTCGGCGGAGGGGTCCTACCCAGGGTTGCCGGTGTTGCCCTCCGGGGACGGCGCGCTTGCGGCGCGCCTCGTTCGAATTCGGCGCTTAAGACAGCCGAATTCTCCACGCCCCGTCGTGCAAGCACCGGCAACCCTAGCGCCGTCAAGAAAGGAGACGAGAACTATTTATTGGCGCCATACTTAGGCGGCTCGGGCGCTTATCCTTATAGGGCATTTCAGGAAGGGGACATGGAGATGGCGAGTGGACGTCCGACCGCCCGGGACGGGGGCCGACGCGGTACAGGGGCCGCGGGGACGCCAGCCTTGTGGCGCAGTGGCAACGGCAGGGACAGACCCGCGAGCGCCGCAAGGGGCGATCCGAGGGTTAAGCTCGGGGTGACGAGGCTGCTCGAGGAGCCCGAGAGGTATTTTGGCAAGGCGCGGGCACGGGTCGGGCTCGTAGCGAATTACAACGCCGTGGACGAACGGGCAGTGCCGATCATAAAGCTTTTCAGCGAGTGCCCGGGGATAAAGCTCGCCCGGATCTACGCGGCGGAGCACGGTCTATGGGGTTGTGAACAGGCCGGAGTAAAGGTGTGGCACGGGACGGACGAGTTCACCGGCGTGGAGGTCGTCAGCCTGTACGGGGAGGCCGTGAAGCCCACCCCGGAGATGCTTGATGGCATCGATGTGCTGGTCTGTGACGGCAACGACATCGGCTCGCGCTATTGGACGGGCCTTGCGACGGTGGCCCTGTGCATCGAGGCCGCAGCCGAGGCGGGGAAGCCTGTGATAGTTACGGACAGGCCCAACCCGCTCGGCGGGACGGTCATCGAAGGGAGCCTCCTCGATCTCCAGTACCGGTCGTTCGTGGGCTATGAGCGTATTCCGATGCGCCACGGCATGACCGCTGGCGAGCTTGCCGCCATGTTCGCCGCGCGATCGCGGATCGACGTGGACCTCACGGTGGTTCCCATGGATGGCTGGGAGAGACACATGCTCTTCCCTGATACGGGTCACTTCTGGACGGGCACCCCCAACATGCCGGGCTTTGAAACAGCCCTGGTGTACCCGGGCACCTGCCTCTTCGAGGGCACGACCCTTTCCGAAGGAAGGGGAACGACCAAGCCCTTCAGGCTCATCGGCGCGCCTTGGCTCGACCCCTTCGGCCTTGCCGAGATGTTGAACGATATGGGTCTAAAGGGCGTGCGCTTCAGGCCGGCACGCTTCAGGCCCATGTTCTCGAAGCACAGCGGGGTGGAGTGCGCCGGAGTTGAGGTGCATGTGACAGACCCTGGAGAGGTTCGTGCGGTACGTCTCGGGGTCTCGACGCTCTATGCCGCAAGGAAACAGAACGAGCTGGCGTTTCAGTGGCGCGGCGCCGATGCAGGCAGCGCCAGCCACCGTCTTTTCATCGACCTTCTCGCTGGAGGCGCGGAACTCAGAGCCTGGCTCGAGGAGGGCGCGTCCCCGGACGAGATCACTGCGAGGTGGGAGCCAGGGCTACGTGAGTTCGCGGAGATTCGGGAGCAGTACCTCATGTACCGGTGAAGGTGTACCGGTGAAGGCCTGCACCGGCAAGGGCCTGCGCCGTGTCAGGGGGTGCGCCGGGATTCGCGCCTCCGAAGGGTGCTGCGTATCAATGAAGGCTCCTGCGCGCGCACCGACAGGCGCTTTCTCCTACCGGTCTGCCCGTTGGCACGTCGACCTGTTCGGCTGCATGGCCGCGGAGGGCGCGCCCGTTCGCGGGCGCGTATCGGCGCATGTCGCGCCTGTCAAGCTCCTGGCCGCGGAAGCGCCTTGCAGATCCCGACGCACTCGCGGCAGCGGATGCAGTTGAGACCGTTGATTTCCTTCGGAACGTCAAGGTCCATCGGGCACACCTCAGTGCACCTTCCGCATCGCACGCACAGGTCCTCCCTGAAAGCGATCGAGCTCGGCGCTATCCTGTTAAATGGAGCGTATATGGCGCCTAGCGGGCACACGAAACGACAGAACGGCCGTTTGACAAAGACCATCATCAGCAGAAGCGCTGCGGTGATCCCGACCTTGAGCCAGAAGAACGGGCCGATGAGCGAGCGGATCGTTCGGTCCCCAAGGGCGAGCGGCACGCCGGCCTCGAGCGTGCCCACGAAACACAGTTTGGAGAACCAAGGCTCTCCAGTAAGGAAGGGCACTGCAAACACGAGCCCTGCGAGCACCAAGTATCTCACGAACGTGAGACGGTTCGAGACTCGAACCTTTCGTACCGGGGCCTTATACAAGAGCTCCTGAAGCCCTCCTACCGGGCACGCCCAGCCACAGACCGCTCTTCCGACGGCTGTCCCGATCGCTCCCAAGATGCCGAGGGTGAAAAACGGAACCCGGCGCGTCGCCGCGAAGTGTTGGAGCGTGCCTATGGGGCAGGCGAAGCTTGCGGCGGGACACGCGTAGCAGTTGAGCGTGGGGCAGGGGACGTACTTGAGGAACTTGAAGAAATACGAATTGGCCAGGACGAAGCTCAAGGCCTGCCAGAGGCCTCGCCTGCGTGTCGTCGGCCCGTACGCGCGGGCGAGCCGTGGGAGCGCTGCCGTCGCGCTCCGAGGTGCGCTTTCCGCCTGCGCGAGCTTGGCGGCGGCCGGCCGCGTCGACTGTATCGACATGCTGGCAGGTCCTGATGCTGCTTTGGGTTCATGAGGCTGGTTCAACCACGAATGGTCCGGCGAAGAACGCTTCCGCAACGTTGCATATCCCCCCTCGTCGGCGCGGCCAGGCCAGGCCAGGCCGGGGCGCCGGAGGCAAGACAATTGAAACGGGGACTGTGCGTGAGCGCCGTCTTGTCGCCCCCGTCCGACTCGCCCCTGTCGGCCCTGGCCTGCTTGCTCTGGCCGGGCCTCACGTGTCCCATCTGCCCATCTGCCGTGGCCCGTCGCGGGCCTGTCCTGAGGGTTTCCCCACGCGAGCAAGGGCGGTCACTGTATCCCTATACAGGAGAGGCACACGACCACCGCGTTGGCGAAGACGCGTGCGGGATCGCCTCTCAGAAGCCCCACAGCTATGAGGGTGACGGACAGGGCAATTGACGCGAGGAAAATCCCTCGTTTCATGGAGTTGGACATGCTCCCTTCTGCTGTGTGCGCTGCTGTGCGCACCATGCGTGTTTGGGCGCGGGGATGCCGCTCGGCCGATCGCCGGAGCGCGGGCGCCTTCGGGCGGCGCGCTCGCGCACGGGTTGCCGTGCTCCTTCTAGCGAGCGGTACCGACAGCATACCGGTCATTATGCCGGTACTGCGATTGTACCTGTGATTATACCATTGTGCCAGGAGAGATCGTCGGTCATCAAGAGGGTCCCGGGGGCGCTGCTCACCTCGTGCACTTTCGCTGAGCCTTCGTTTTCGCAAGGCCCGGACAGGCGGCATATTATGTTACAGGCAGGTGAAAGTGCAAAGGGCGCCGAAAGGAGGTACAAGGCTGCGCGCCGGCGCCACTAAACGGTGTCTTCACGTAGGAGGTGAGACCTTGCGTCAGTCGTTCACTTTGATAGAGGTCGCCGGGATCCCTATCCGCCTTCACTGGACGTTTCTCCTGTTCCTGGTGTTCATGTTGATCTCCGGTGCCGTTGGAGCCGGACTCGCTTCGAGCCTAGGCGGCCTGGGGTTCATCATTGCGCTCTTCGTCTCGGTCACGCTGCACGAACTCGGGCACAGCCTTGTGGCGCGCAGGTTCGGCATCAAGGTGAGGGAAATCACACTGCTGCCCATCGGCGGCGTCTCGCAGCTCGAGGAGATCCCCGACGATCCTGGGCAGGAGTTGCTCGTCGCAATCGCTGGACCCGCCGTAAGCTTGGGGCTTGCCGCGGTATTCGTCGCGGCAGTGCATGCCACCGGGATCGCGATGGGACTCGGAGCGGTCCAGTATCTCTGGGGCGGGCGCTTCATGGCGAGCCTTGCCTCGGCCAATGTCATCTTGGGGCTGTTCAATCTCATCCCCGCGTTCCCGATGGACGGCGGGCGTGTCTTGAGGGCCGTCCTCGTGATGCGGATGAACTACTTGGAAGCTACGCGCATCGCCTCCTCGGTGGGGCAAGGGTTCGCGTTCCTGTTCGCCCTCCTTGGGCTTTTCACCAACCCGTGGCTAATATTCATTGCCCTTTTCATCTACATGGGGGCAGGCGCTGAGGAGCGCACGGCGGAGATCCGGCGGGTCCTGGGCGGTGTGCCGGTCAACCGGGTGATGACGACGAGGTTCGAGATGGTATCGCCTGACGAACCTCTGGCCGCGGTTCTTGAGCGGGCATACCGGGGCTGTCAGGACGACTTCCCGGTCGTCGAGGGCGGCGTCGTGAAAGGGATCCTGACTAAAGCCTCCGTGCTTGCGGCCCTTCATGAGAAGGGTCCTGAGATCACTGCGGCTGAGGCGATGCAGACAAAGTTCCTGGCGCTCAACCCCAACGACATGCTGGCCCAGGTGTATGAGAAGATGCGCGGCTGCAACTGCTCGTCCCTCCCGGTGGTTCAGGACGGGAGGCTCGTCGGCATGGTGGGCCTTGAGAACATCGGCCGCTTCTTCTTCGCGTATGAGAGCGCGAAGCAGAAGCTCACGAGGGAAGAAGAAGAGAGCACGCACGGCGGGCGGGTGTTGTAGTGGGGCCGAGGCGATGCGAGTCGTAGAACCCGGCTCGCATCGCCTTTAGTGTCTTCGTGGGCCGTTGGCCATGCGAGTCTCGCGACGCGCGCCGCACTCTCGGCCTTCAGCCACGCTTCGACGATATCCTCTGCCCGGGCGCATAGCCAGCTCTTTCGAGCACCTCTCTGAGTTCGGCAGGCGTGGCTGGCCGCGCCGGGGTCCCGAAGGACGGGCGGTTTTCCAGTTCCCGGGCGACTATCCAATCCAGGTCGGCGCCGGTGAGACCAGCCTCCCTTAGGGTGCGGGGCAGGCCGATCGCCTCGAAGAGTGCCGGGATTCTCGACGCCAGCCACCGGAAAAGCGGTTCGGGCCCACGGAGAGCGCGCCTCGGTGCGAGGCGCGAGGACGACGCGCCTCCGTCCGTCGCGGGAGCGCCGCCGCCCCGCAAAGCCTCGTCCAGCGTTTGGGCCGCTCGCGCCAGACGCCTCGCGGTTTCCGCGTCGCGCGCTTGCACCGCGAGCCCCGGCGCCAGCAGCATCCCCACCATGTTCCCGTGGGATAGGCCGAAGCGGTTGCAGAAGTGCACGAGCGCATGGGGCAACCCGAGTCGGCCGTTGGCGAAAGCCATGCCCATCAGGAGGCTTCCCCAGGACAAGGTGTCTCGAGTGACGGGAGCCACCTTGCTTGCTGATTCAGGTGACGCGGCCCTGACCGCGGACATGCGCTGCCGGTCGGGCGTGGCCGGAGCCGTTCCACCAGGCTCGGTTTCCCGAATGATCTGCGCCGCGACTACGC
Organism: Betaproteobacteria bacterium; assembly: GCA_050260395.1. GTDB lineage: Bacteria > Bacillota > SHA-98 > UBA4971 > UBA4971 > UBA6256. The sequence continues at coordinate 5,649 of JBLNCC010000073.1, read as the reverse complement.
GCAGATCCTCCATGCCGCGCGCGAGGGCGACGAACGCCGCCAACGCCACTTCTTGCACCTCCGCTGACGCGGCGGAGCTAGTGAAGACCTCGAGCGATTGGGCGAGAGCGTCCACAGCCGCGACGATCGTGGGGGTAAGAGGGAGGGGATCTGTGAGCGCGGGGTCGGCTGCGATGAAACGTGAAGCCGGGATGCCGCGAAGGCTCCTCTTCTCTTCGCCAAGCTCGATGACGGCGTTGTCCGTGCTTTCTGAGCCTGTGCCGGACGTGGTCGGCACTGCCACCCAAGGGAGCGCCCTCTCAGGTGACAGGCGCCTCCGGCCGACCTGGTACGCGGTTATGTCCACTGAGGCTTCCGGTTCCAGGCCGGATTCGTCCGCCACGCAGACAGCGGGACTTACCCGCGCGCCTGCGTCTTCCTGAGAGGTCCGGCCCGACCTCCGCGACGTGTTGTCCTCACCGTCCTGGTCCTGATGCGCAAGGGCCGCGATAGACTTTCCCACGTCAATTACGGTGCCGCCGCCCATAGCGACCACGAGACCCGTGCGTTCCCGCCGGACAGCCTCTATCCCGGCGCGAATGGTCGCGTGGTCGGCGTGGCCGCGGACGACGAAGACCCTGACACTGAGGCGTTTTATGCCGTCGACGAGCGCGGCTATCCCTGGCGCTTTGGAACTCGATTCTCCGACGACCACGAGGATGCCCGGGCGCGCCGGCTCCACGAGCGCCGCCACCGCCTCAGGCACGACGCTCGCGGCAAGCCCGCGTCCGAAGACTATCCGGTCTGCCGCGCGCGGCAAGGCGGCGCGATTGACGTGCACAATGCCCGTGTCCGCCTCGAGCCCCACGATCCCTGGTATGCGCGTGAATTCCGTTGTGCTTTTCCCGTGCTCGTGTTGTATGCCCATGCGTGGTCCCTCACGAGGAAGCCGCTCCTGTGGCGGTCAGTCCCGTTCTCGCCCGCGAGGCAGTCGAGCCTCGGCCGGAGGGAGGTCAAGATCCCCCCGTCACCAGTACCTCCAGCCGGCGGCGTATCTCTTCGAGACTGCCGCCTTGCGCATGTTGCGCATGTTCACCGGGCGTCTTCTGGAAAGCTAGCAGTTCTTCGAACAGAGGCACGACTTGCGCCTCGGTGCACATCCCTATTGCGGCTGCGGTGTCCAGGGCGTACACCAGATCCCTGAAAGCGGCTTGGGGGTCTCGAGGGAGCGGTGAGCTCGAGATTGCGACCACCGCTTCCCTTCGTTCGCGGTCCAGCCTGGCGTCCTCTTCCGAGAGAAACGCCTCGAAAGACGCGAGATCCTCGCTTGAAAACGTCCATCCTGAGCCACCCACGTTCTCCTCGAGATGCGAGACGCTGGAAGGGCCTGTGAGTGCCGAGACCACGCCTGGCTGGGCAAGCACCCATGCTATTGCGGCTTGGGCGGGGGTCTTTCCGTAGCGGCGCCCCAGCTCCGCGAGTCTTGCTGCAACCCGTAACGCCGAACGGAACTGCTCACGTTGGAAGAGCGGGTCGTATTGACGGATGTCGCCATCGGGGAACACGTGACCCTCGCGGATCGTCCCGGTAAGGATACCGCGGCCCGTCGTGCTGAACGCTATAGCGGCCATCCTGTGCCTTCTGCAGAGTGGGAGGAGCTTTGTGCGGGCGTCCCTGGCCGCTGCTGACAACTCCATGAGCACCGAGAAGGGGCGGCCGACCTCGGCGTATCTGGCGATCTTGTCCGCGGGCAGGTGGCCGACGCCGTAGTGGCGGATCTTGCCCGAAGCGAGCAGGTTCTCCAGGGCACCGACCACGTCCTCGATGGGAGTCTTCGGATCGTCGAAGTGGACTTGGTATAGGTCGATATAGTCGGTGCCGAGCCGCGCGAGGCTTTCCTCACACGCCTTCCTCACCCTCGCGGGGGACAGGTCCATGCTTGCGCCTGAGACCACGCCCACCTTGGTGGCGATATGTATCTCGCCCCGGAAGTCGCGCACGATCTTCCCGAGGATCGACTCCGCGTCGCCGTATGCGTCCGCCGTGTCGAAGAACGTCACCCCGAGCTCGTAGGCACGCCGGATCATCCGGGCGAACTCGTCCAGGTCCTTCCTGCCATAGACTCCTGCGAGGCTGTAACAGCCTACACCCACTTCTGAGAACCGAAGACTCCCACACTCGCGGTAGTTCATTGAGTCTATCACCGTTCCTGTGGTGTGTTCTCTGGGCGACGAAGAGCGAGCCCCGGGAGCGCACTCGCACTCCATGCGCGCGAGGTCCTCGCGGCAGTCGATTCGTCGCGGCACGCGGCCTAAACCAGATGAGCTACCGGCAGCGGCCCGCGTTCTCGGTGTCACACCGGATGGAACACGACCCCGATGATGCCCGGCCCACCGTGAACCGCGAGGGGAGCACCGATATCGGATAGAACAACATCTCCGCAGTTCAGGACCTGCTTAAGCCGGTCGCGCAACCGCTTTGCCTCGGCAAGAGCGTTTCCGTGGACGACCGAGACTCTCACCCTTGAATCTCCGGCGGCCTCTCTTGTCAGTTCAACGAGCTTGTCTAGGGCGCCCTGATAAGTCCTGACCCTGTCCACCACCTCCACGACCCCTTCCTTCACGGAGATCAGAGGCTTTATCGCAAGCAAGGAGGCGATGAGGGCTTGACCCTTGTGAATGCGCCCGCTCTTCAGAAGGTGCTTCACGGACTTTATGACCGCGTACGCGCTGATGCGCGGCCTCAATTCCGCCAGGAGACGCAGGATTTCCTCCTTCGTCTTCCCACGCTGCGCGGCTTCTGCGGCGGCGAGCACCATGAATCCCGTACCCATGGACGCGGACAACGAGTCGACGACCTCGATGTCAGCGTCAGGGAAACTTGCTTTCGCGAGGTTGGCGACCTGGAACGTGCCGCTCCCCGTAGATGTGATATGGATCGAGATAATAGTCCTGACACGCTCGAGCAGCCTGCGGTATATGGAGATGAACTCGGCCGGGGCAGGTTGGGAAGTGAGCGGGATGTCAGGTCCGTTGAGCCTCTCGTAGAACTCCTCGCGTGTGATGTCCAGGCCGTCGCGGTATGATTCGCTCCCGAACTGTATCCCGATGGGCGCGACCGCTATGTCGTATTTCTCAACCAACTCTTCTGGCAGGCTTGCGCCACTGTCCGTCACGATCGCAATTCCGCTCCTCGCGGCGCTGCTCTTGATGTCCTTCATTACCGCACCTCTGATTGCCGGTTTATTGCCTTCAGCGCCGGAGGCGCCGACTCTGGAGCCGTCGAGATAAGCGCTTTTCAGGAAGGTCCGGACATGGCCGAAAAGCTTTCGTAACACCCTCATTATAGGCCCCAGACGGCGAAGTTACAAGCCATGTGGCCCCGTGGACCGCGCTGATTTGCGGAACGGCTCGGGACGAGCGTGCGACACGCGTCTCCCGCTTGCGCTTGAACCTGGCGGAGGTGATACGAGCGCCGCATCGCCAGCGGCACAAGCGGGTCTGGTGTGCAAGGAGGGGAACTCCGCCCTCGCGTTGTGGTTGTTTTGGGAGTCCCAAGCCGACCTCGGCCGCCATGGACCGCACCGGCCGAGCGATTCCACCTCTCCGTAGACGGCAGAGGCGCCCGGGCAGCGCCTTTCACCACCGATTCCGGTGATGGTAAGCAGGATGGTCCCCGATATACTATGAAGGAATGCGAAACAACGCCGCCCACCGCGGCTGGGGGGACGGTCATGTCGCAATGTCACTGCTGTCTCGATGCCAACGGGGACGAGGAGACTCGCGCCAATGCGCGGTGCCCCGAATGTGGAGCCGAGAGCTTCGGAGTGGGTCTCATCACGCTCAAGAGCCTTCTCCTGCCTGACGCGCTTGCAAGGCTGAACCCGAACGGCAGTACTGGATGTGCGCCAACAAGGCGTGCGACGTAGTCTATTTCGACGAGGATTCCGGAAGCCAATGATGGTCTGGCCCACTGGGAGTCTACTTGCGGGCATAAAGAAAGCCTCCGGGCAACCCACCCCGAGGCTTTCGATTTCCAGGTACTCAGCCTGTACGCTTGCCTGAGTACCACAACACGCTGAGGAGCCAACCCCTTAAAAACCTGGCGCGCCTGGAGGGACTCGAACCCCCGACCCTCTGGTCCGTAGTCCGCTAGGCGGCATTCCGCCTAATTCTGTCCAGTTCGGCAAATCCCATCTAGCTGGGCAGGTGGGACCCTCCGGTTTCCACTCCTCCCATGTCGTACCGCCACGTACCGCCAACTAGATTGGCACAGGATTGGCAAGATCAGCAAAGGCTAACGCTGGGCGAGGGGAGGGCTGGGGGCGCACCGTCACCTTGGAAAAATACCCGTGTGCCATGTGGGATAGTATGGAAGCCATAAGAGGTCTGAATTTCCAAGTCTCCCTACGGAAGATACCCTGGCTATCGCACCGGGGGCCGCCGAGTTCAATGCCCCACCCTTCAAGCCCCATAGGCCCCAGGACCGAGCTTGTCCCAATCGTCGTGAGGTTTCGCGTAGCACACCCCCGCTTGATCTTTCATGCGCTTGCTGCTTCGCTTGCAGTGGTATTGAGAACCTCGCCCTTAAGACGCGTCCGTGAGAGCGGCAATTCTCGGTGACCTGCCACGCGTCGGAACCTGCGCTCTGCTTCATGAAGCCCCGCCACCTGTGTCCACCTCAAGACCTGGTTTCCACTACGCCACCTCTTGACTCTGCGCGCGCGGCGCATGTGGCTTTCCCGCCCCGCTATGCACGGCAGTTCCACCTGCCCGGGACCCAGGCGAAGAAGCCCCCGCTCCAGGAACCGGTATGCGTCGAGCGCGATGAGGTACGCCTCATCGCCCGACACCTCCCTGCGGGCGCGGACCTCGCCTGCAATATGTGCAAGAAGGGATTTCGCCTACACCGAGGCAGCCTGGCTTCGGATACGATGTCGGTAGATGCCCCTGCGACCCATACTTCCCACCTCTGCACAAGCCCACCCTCCGTTACCACACCAGGCCGCGACCCTTTTGTAGGATCGCCCGCCACTCCGTCCCAAGCCCCGCGCCATCCTGTATAACTGTTGTCTTTGAGTTATGGAGGTGCAGCCTGTGGGGCCAAAGGTCTCACCCGGGCCCCGTCAGGTGATTTCCACCTGCTTCGCCCGGCAGGGTCGACCAGGCGGGCCGCACAGATGGACCGCCTTCTGGCCTTGCTGAGGCGGTCGTTGCGTCTTATGTCAGGCCAGCGCCAGGGCTGACCCAATGACTTGCGTTTCTTTCGCCTGCTTCGTCTGACAGCACGCTGCCCCCATATGGATAGATCAATTAGCGATTGTTGGAGTTTCTGCCGCCACGGGCTACGCAGCATAAACATGAACAACCATGCAGGCGGAGCGCCACACGAAACGCCACCATGATCGTGACAAACACAATTGTGCTCTTGCCCGCCACAAAGAGGGCACCACGTGGTAGTAGGTCGCAGGTCTTACTGGCCCTTGCTCGTGTATTCAGCGATTATTGCAGCGAGCCCTTCCGGTGTGAACGCAATGTCGCCCGTGAACCTAGTGAGTGCGACTAAGCCGCCGCCTACGGTCTTTATCGAAGAAATCATGCCAGCGTTTTCTTCTTTCAGCCCTCCGCCGTACACAACCACCGGGTCAAAGCCGAAAGACGCCTGTACCAC
>JBLNCC010000072.1:0-3709 GCA_050260395.1 Betaproteobacteria bacterium | reverse complement strand
AAGCCTCAAGACCCAGGTGGGCGTAAGCGAGATCCGCGTGGACGGCCGCACCTTCAAAGTGTTCACCCTCGCGGCCTTGAACACGGGCGAAGACCCAATCAAGCTTGAGTTCTCCAGCGGTCTGCAGGTCGATTTCGTCGTGACGACCAAAGGCGGCGCTGAGGTGTGGCGCTGGTCCGCCGGCAAGGCGGCCATCATGATGCTCACCCAACGCGAGATCGCTCCTGGCGAGCTCGCAGTCCACTCAGTCGTCTGGGATGGGGCGAGCTCGACTGGTGCTTCGTTGCCGCCAGGCGAGTACGAGGTTTACGCGGAGATCCTCACCAAGCCCAAGCTGGTCGCGGCCAAGGCGCCATTCACGCTGGCGGGCCGCTAGAGCTCCCGGCCGTCGCCGGCCGGCCCGTGCTGAGCCCAGTGCTGAACCGCCAGATGCGCCTGAGGACTCGACGTTGTCACCCGGGGCCCGGCGCCTCCACGCCGCCGGGCCCGCACTCGCGTCCGGATCCCGAAATGACGCGACATTCCACGTACGAACCCTGCAGGACTCCCAGTATCCTTAGCGAATAGAAAACCCGAGAAAAAAAGAGCCGGGGCAGGGCGCCCAGACGCACTCGGGGCGCCCTGCGCGACACTCCAGTCACACGCAGCCCTGTTCACGCAAAACCCACAAGACGGCGCGTTATCGCGCCACAAGCGTCTCCTCTCCACAGACCGACTCGTCACGTCAACTCATAACCGCCGGCGAACCTTGGGAGTCCCCAGGACAGTCGCGGGGGAAGTGGTGTGAATTGCCTGTCGTAGTGACTGACCGTCTTTGTCGCACGTATCTCCGCATAGGGAGGCTTTCGCCGGGACAGCCCGCAGAAGTTGAGGCGCTCAAGGACGTCAGTCTGACGATAGAACACGGGGAGCTGTTCGGCCTGCTCGGCCCGAATGGAGCGGGCAAGACCACCTTCACGAAAGTGCTGTCCACGCTCCTCTTGCCCAGCGCGGGTAAAGCCTTCGTGCTCGGCCACAACGTCGCGACCGAGTACAAGCGAATCAGGCCGCGCATAGGCCTCGTCCTTGGCGGCGAGAGAGGGCTGTACTGGCGGCTCAATGCCTGGGACAACCTGCAGTACTTCGCCGACCTCTACCACGTGCCGCCGCCCGTGGCGAAGAGGCGCATATCGGAGCTCCTGGAGATGGTCGGCCTAAGCGGGCGGGCCCACGACCTCGTGGAGACGTACTCCCGCGGCATGAAGCAACGGCTGCACATAGCCCGCAGCCTTGTCGCCGACCCCGAGTTCCTCATAATGGACGAACCCACCATCGGCCTCGACCCTGTGGCCGCCCGCGCAGTGAGGAACCTGCTCAAAGAACTCCGCTCGAGGGGGAAAACGATTCTCCTGACGACTCACTACATGTACGAGGCGGAGGAGCTCTGCCAGCGCGTCGCCATCCTTCATCGCGGTAGAGTCCTTAAGGTCGCCTCGCCCGAGGAGTTCAAGGAGGTGGTCGCGGGAGGGTGTACGGTCGAAATCCAGGCCAGGCACATCACCCAGGATCACCTCAAAGGGCTGAGGCAAGAACCGGGCGTTGAGGTGGTCGCGGAACAAAGCAACGACAGCGAGGACGACGTGCGCACCTTGGTCGTTCACGGGACGAACGTCAGAAACAGGATCGACGGCATACTGAGGGCCATCGCCGGGGCGGAGGTCCTGGTCTTCAGGGTGAAGGAGCCGAGCCTGGAAGAAGCTTACGTGAAGATGGTGGGAGGAGACGCACTCAAGACATGAGCGTGCGAAACATCCTCAGGGTGATGAAGACGGCCTACCGCTGTCAGGTGCAAGAGTTCGTCTTGCGTCCTCACTATTTCTACATCACGGTCGGACAGCCCGTGTTCTTCATGGCTCTCAGCGTCTTCCTGTTCAGGCACGCCGGGCGCGAAAACCTCGTGCCCTCTTCAGTCATCGGCGCGGGGATCATCGGCATCTGGAACGCCAACCTTTTCAGCTCAGGGATGATCGTGGAGCGCGAGCGGCGCGACGGCACGCTCCTGTTCCTCGTTGCGAGCCCCACAGACGCGATATGGGTTCTTCTCGGTAGAAGTCTTGCCAATTCCACCGTCTCGGCTTGCTCAGTCGTGATCGCTCTCCTCCTTGCCTCGGGCATTGCCCGGCGGACCATGCCCGTTACCGACTACACCCTCCTCATCGTGAGTCTCCTGATGACGGTGGCGGCCGTCACGGCGCTCGGGCTGCTGGCCGGCTGCGCCTTCGTGTGGTTCCGGCAGGCGCTGCGTGTGGTCGGCTTGATTAACTGGCCGGCGTACATCCTCTCGGGCGTCATGTTCCCGGTCTCGTATCTTCCGGCCGCGCTGAGGATGGTCAGCTACATCCTCGCTCCCACATGGGGGCTCATGGGCTTGAGGGCCTCCTTCGGGGTCGCCGAAAGGATGAGCCCCGTAACGATCGCGGCAAGCCTCGGCCTCCTGACCTGTGCGTACACGTGCGTCGCGTACCGGTCGTACAGGCTGGTCCTCGATAGAATTCGAGCTGAAGGACGGTTGGCCGAATGGTGAGGTTCTTGACTCCTTTTCTCGCCAGCGTGAGGGTGTCGTTCAAGATGTTCCTGGTGGACACGCCACTGCGCTTCTATCTCGGGACAGAGATTCCGCAATTGCTCATGAGGGCGGGCTTTTTCATGCTGGCGGCGACGTACGCGGGCGGAGCGGCCCTCGGGCAGTTCGCTCTCATAGGCAACGCCGTCCAGGCAATCGCTGTCGCGATCATGGTCCCGATCTCAAACATGGTGTACATAGAGCGCACCAGCGGCAACCTGACCCTCGTGATGGTTACGCCGGCGAGCAAGGTCATGACCATTCTCGGCCGGGAAGGGGCGTCTTTCGTCGAAGGCATCGTAACCACGTTCGTGGTGCTCTTCGTGATCGGCCCGGTGGCTGGCGTGTCCTCATCCGTGCTGGTCGGCGCGTTGCGCGCCTTGCCCGTGTTGCTCCTGATCTCCGCGTCCGTGGCGGGGCTGGCCCTCGCGGTCGCGTGCGTCTCGTTCACGGCGAGGGTGGAGGTCGTCTTGGCCAACGCCGCCAGCAGCCTCCTGATGGTTCTAGCCGGCGTGAACGTGCCCATGGAGGCCCTTCCGAGAGCCCTCGGCGTTATCGGCAGGTGCTTGCCTGTTACCAACGGCTTGCTGGCCTTTCGAGCGATCGCGGCTGGGGCCGCCTATGCCGACGTCGTGCCGCACCTGCTCGCGGAGGCCAGGGTCGGCGCCGCATACCTGTTCGCCGGGGTCGCCCTCTTCTCGCTGCAACTCTCACGGGCGCGACGCCACGGCGTGGAGTTCTCGTGACCTGGTGTTTGCGCCCGAGCGACGCGAGGGGCGCGAAACGGTGACGGGAACCGAATTGAGCGGAGGCCTGGCATGGCCAGGCCTCCGTGGACCGCTTTCGTGGGCTCCCTCCGTGGGCTCCCTCCGTGGAGTGCCTCCGTGAACTTGGATTCCTACCGGAGGGTGTGCCCCTACCTCACCACGATGCTGACGATCTTCCCGGGAGCGTACATCTCTTTCACGATCTGCTTGCCGGCGATGTGGCGCGGCACCGTGCCCGCCTCCCGGGCCGCGGCGAGGACCTCCTCCTCCGGCGCGTCCCGGCGCACCTGGATGGTGCCTCTGAGCTTGCCGTTGACCTGGACGGGCACGGTCACGAGGT
>JBLNCC010000071.1:0-3802 GCA_050260395.1 Betaproteobacteria bacterium | reverse complement strand
GCTTGAGGACGCGGTTCGCCTCCACGCACTCCTGCCTTGGGGAAGGGACATGCTCGAGGAGGTCCCACATGGTGAGCGCGTCCACGCTTTCGGACGGTATAGCGGCTTCGCGGAGCGTGCCCTTGACGACGTTGAGCCCGTAGTGCTCTCTCGCGAAGTTGACCGCGAACTCCGACACGTCTATGCCGAGGCAGTCCCAGCCCCGGTCGCGTGCCGCGCGCAGGGCAAAGCCGGTCGCGCAGCCGACGTCCACGAGGACCCCGGGCGGGCGGCGGTAGCGCTCCACGGCGGCGGTCCTTTCTATGAAGAGCTCAAGGCGGCTGTCGTTGCCGATGTAGTCCTCGTCCGGCCTGTAGCCCACCGGGCCTGTTCCCCTGAAGTAGGCTTCGTCATATAGCGCCGCCAGCTCCGCCGGCGTCGGCCTCGGAATGACGTACACGAGTCCGCAAACCGTGCACCTCACGATGGTGTGGGGCGGGAGTTCGAGAATGGGCGCTGCCGCGTTCCCATTGCACAAATCGCAGCGATCCGACACTTTCACGACCACATCCTTTCCTTCCCAGCCCCTCGGGGGAGGCTGTCTCTCATTGCCTGCCCCGGGACCGCCGTGCGTTCTCGCTTTTCCTTCATCCTTTTGTCCTGTTGTCCCCTTGGTCCTGTGTTCTCTCGGCCTGTCGCTCTATGGTGCTGCCGTCTCGTCTGTCCTAGTTGTGCTGTGCTGTGCTGTGGTGCCGCTGTCTCGTCGGTCCTGGGCCGGTTGTCCCTGAGACAGTATAGTATAGGACGTGTCATTGTGTGCGGAGACGCGGTGACAAGACTTGCGTTCGCCTGGCACAGCGAGGACGGCTTTCAGCCAGGCCGCGCGGCGCGTGGTGCGGTGCGCGGCCGAACACGGTCGGCGCCTCTGTAACCTGCCAGGTCTTTGTCCCTTCATGGGCATCTGTGCGAACATTTCGGGGTCGAGCGGCGAATATATGGAGGGGCACGACCAGTTCACCTGGTCCGCCCGATCCGCCCAGTCCGCGTGATTTCCGCGACACGCGGGTAGAAGATCTGGTGCGACGCGCGGTCGCTCGGCAGCCCCCGGACCCCGGCCTGCTGCCCACGGTTGTGGGTCCGTCCGACTTGACCAGGAGCGAGGTGTTCAAAGATGAAGAGGATAGCGGAGTCTGTGAGGGGAATCCTCGACGAGCCCGAGACGTTCTTCGAGCGCTTGAAATCCGGTGGGCGGCTTCACTTCCTGGCCGTCGCGACGGGCGCCTTCTTCTCGCTGGGCGTGGGGTTCGTCCTTGCTGAGGTGGCGTTCCCGTTCGCGAGGTCTACCGCTCTCCTTGGCGCCGTAGGCGTCGTGCTTGCCGTGGCTGTGTTCTTGGCGAACGCTTCCGTATGGTGGATCGCGTGCAAAGCGGTGGGCGGAAAGGCAGGGTGGGCCCATTTCGTGAACGCGTGGGGGTATTCGCTGCTCCCAGTGGCGGCGGTCGCCGTCCCGCACGCCATCGTGATGCTGGTGGTCGGGAACGGGTTCCTGCAAGTCCTCACCGCGCCGATAGCGGCGGTAGGCGGCGTGGTGCTTCTGCTTCTTGTGGTTGCAGCCCTCCTTACCCTGTCCCTCAGATACGCGGTGTTCGAGCGCGTCATGGGGCTTCCCTGGTGGCGGATCGCGGCCGCGGTCGTCATTTTCGGGGTGGTCATGAGCGTCCCGTGGGGTCTCTACTCGGGCTACGCCACGATCACCTATTCCACAACCGACCTTGCATTCTTCGAGCTGATGAAGCCGACGCTGTTCAGCACGTATCCCGGCCCGGGCGCGAAGCACACCTTCACCATCCGAGAAGCGGACGTCCTCTTCGTGAGGACTCCATACATGCGCGCAAACCCACAGCGGGGCGACGTGGTGCTGTACGTCCCTGAAAGCGATCCTGACCTCGACCTCGATCTTGGCAGCGGCTTCGACCTGGGGTTCAGTCTTCGCCGTGGCCTTGGTCATAGCCTGGATCGCGGCCTCGCGCGGATGGTGCCCCGCCTCACCAGGCTTACCGGGCTGGCGGGGCTGGCGGTGCGGGGCGTGACGTCCGTCCTGGCGGCCGGGGGGCCTCGGTTTGACGCGAGGATGGGCCGGGTCGTGGCCTGCCCTGGAGAGACCGTGGCGCTCCGGGACGGCGTCGTATACGTTGAGGGCGCCCGCGAAATCTTTTCGCCTGCTGTGGGCGCGGAGGCCGACAGCTCCCGCACAGGCTCCGACAGCACCTCCTTCGAACCAACACTCCTCGGAGAGGACGAGTTCTTCGTGATAGGGGACAACCGGAGCGCCGACACGGGGAGGGTCGTGAAGAAGGAGCAGATCCTGGGCAGGTACCCGCGGCTGAGGCTAGCGCTGAACAGGGCCAGCGTCCCGACGATACTCCGACTAGGGCATGACGAGTATTAAAAGGATATCCCCGGGTTATCCACAAGCTCGGCAAATAGGGCTGCGAGGCCGATGTAAGCGAAGATGTCCTTGAGGTCTGCGGTCACAACACCGGGCAGGTTGATGAAATCCAGTATGTACCCGCGCAGGGCGAGGTCAGAAAGCGCGCCGCCGATTCCTGCAACGATGGTCACGAAGGCAACGTCCACCCATAGACTCCTGCGTTTTCTCGCAGCGTAGTAGCGGAAACCCAGCACGAAACAGGGTAGCGCGATTGCCCACATCGCTCCCAGCGCGCCGGGACCCATGAAACCAATGTCGAATTCCCTGGCCAGCCACGATCCGTGCATGTTTCGCGCGTGGGCAAGGTGCAGCCAGCCCGGGATAACCGGGACCGACGCCCGGTATGGAATGAACGCGCTGATCGCCACCTTGACGAGCTGTTCCAGAGCAACCAGCAGCACAGCGAGTCCCAGAAGGTGTCGCCAGCGAGGCAACCGTGTCGGTGTTCGGGCCGGCGCTGCCGCCGCCACTGTGCAGCTGATCAGGTAGAACACTATGAGCGGGGTAGCCAGCCACCATCAACTGGTGCGCCGTCCTCAGCTTCGCCCGCGAGAGCTCGATTAGCACGTAGACAGCCCACTCCACGAGGAACAGCATCTTCAGCTTCGTCGGCTTGAGGAATGTCCACATCGCAATCGTAGAACCGCCCTTCTCTGGAGACACCTTCATCGCCGTTGGACGTGGTAGGCCCATAACTCAGGATCGCGCTCACCGTCACATTCGGCGCCAGCGCCAGGGACCCTTTCCACTTTGTGGTCTTCGCCGCACCCGACGAGCAGGCGGTCGTCGAACCTTCTGACGGCGTAAGCCCCCGACAGCATCTTCTCAACGGGAGCCATATCTCCGACTCGCAGGCGAACAAGACCCTCTCCGCTCGATGGTGGCAGCCGCAGGCCGTCATGGAGGACCTAAGTCGGGGTGCAGGAGGCTGTTGATGTTTTCCACATTATGGCACCGCCGCCCGGCGGAATCGCGCAAAACCGGCACTGTGCTCGGCCAAACTGGTATGTACTGGGGAAGTTCAACAGTCTCACGCACCCTCACTTAGCGGAATACTGAACGGCCCATGGTTGAGTTACGCATGTCCTCGCTTGACTTCTCGAATTACTCATTCACTTGGCTGTCTCGTGCGCTTGAGCATAGTTATGCTCGCCTCCGCCTTTCTCACAAGATCGTCGGCGCCCAACTGTGCTGCAAGCTCCCTTGCCTGGTCAGCCGCGTTTAGTATGCTCTCATAATCGGAGGACCCGGTAGCGAGCGGAATGCTCACGTCGAGCCATAGCAAATTCACAGCATCGTGCCAGGACTGCACGGCCGAAGCGTACTGGCTTA
>JBLNCC010000070.1:0-23639 GCA_050260395.1 Betaproteobacteria bacterium | reverse complement strand
GTGCGCGAACACAGGATGCTTCGGGCGAACGGCCATCGCCGAGGTAATGGTGGTCGACGACGACATCCGGGCCCTCGTCATGAGGTCCGCGCCCGGCGAGGACATAGAGGACGCGGCGGTGAAGGCGGGCATGACAAGGCTCGTGGTTGACGGGGCGCGCAAGGTGCTTTTGGGAATCACGACCCCGGATGAGCTTACAAAAGTATGCGCGGTGCCGGATGGCAAGGGGGATGTTTCGTCTTGTCCATAGAGGAGCTATTGAAACTCGCAGTGGGGAACGGTGCGTCCGACTTACATATCACCACAGGCCTTCCGCCGGTGCTCAGGGTGGTTGGAAGCCTTCGCCCGGTGGAGGGCATGCCCGCGCTTGCCCCGCAGGATGCGGAGGCGCTCGTGCTCGCGCTCATGAATGAGGAGCACAAGCGCGTCTTTGGGGAACAAGGCCAGGTAGACTTCTCATACGGCCTGCCCGGGGTGGGGCGGTTCAGGATAAACGCATACCGGCAGCGCGGGACGTGCGGAGCGGCGATAAGGGTCATCCCGCATGAGGTGCCGCGCGTGGCCGAACTCGGGCTCCCGCCCATCGTCGAAACCCTAGCTCGCAAAACCCGGGGGTTCGTGGTCGTAACTGGCCCCACGGGGAGCGGCAAGTCCACGACGCTCGCAGCGATGGTAGACCTCATCAATAGCGAGCGAAGCTGTCACGTGATGACCATCGAGGACCCCATCGAGTACCTCCACAAGCACAAGAAGGCCATGGTGAACCAGCGGGAGATCGGGCAGGATTCCGCGTCGTTCGCCTTGGCGCTCCGCGCGGCGCTCAGGGAAGACCCCGACGTGATCCTCGTGGGTGAGATGCGCGACCTCGAGACCATGAGCACGGCGATCACGGCCGCAGAGACGGGGCATCTGGTGCTCGCCACGCTGCACACGGGCGATGCGGTGCAGACCATCGATCGGATCATCGATGTTTACCCGCCCTATCAGCAGCAACAGGTGAGGATCCAGCTCGCCGCCACGCTGGTGGCGGTGATCTCGCAGCAGCTCATCCCGAGGAAGGACAAGCCCGGGCGGGTCCCGGCGGTGGAGGTCATGGTCGGCACGCCTGCGGTGCGAAACCTCATCAGGGAAGGCAAGACGCACCAGCTTCGGTCGGTGATCCAGACCGGGGCGAGGTTCGGGATGCAGACCATGGACCAGTCCCTGCGACAGTGGGTGGAACAGGGCGTGGTGAGCCTGGAGGACGCCCTCACGATAGCGGTGGACCAGGACGAGCTCAAGCGGCTCATCAGGGGCGCATAGGAGGTCGCGGGAGTGGATCGGGTATTCACATACCGGGCGCGTGACGCCGAAGGGCGCCTGACACAGGGCACCATCAAGGCGGCCGACGAGGCCGCCGCGGCCGAGCTATTGCGCGCGCAGGGCCTCTTCGTGACGGGCCTTTTCGGTGCGGAGAAAAGCGAGGCGGAGGGCCGCACGCAGGTCGCGCCGCGGCGGTCGTCGGTTGGCGGAAAGTTGAACGTGCAGAACCTGGCCAGGGTCTCGCGCCACCTCTCCGTGATGATGCAGGCGGGCGTGGGGCTCTCGGCAGCCCTTCACACCCTCGCGGGTCAGGCCGAGACTAGACTGGAGAAGCGCGTGCTCGAAGCGGCCAAGGCGCGCGTGGATGCCGGCAACCCGCTTGCGGGCGCGCTCGCCGAGACAGGCGCGTTCCCGCCGCTCTTCATCCACATGGTGGAGGCGGGGGAGGTGACCGGCCGGCTCGACGAGGTGCTCGCGCGGCTCGCGGACTACTACGAGAAGGACCACGACCTCCGCCAGAGGGTCAAGGGCGCGCTCACCTACCCGGCGGTCGTGGCGAGCTTCGCCGTGATAGTGGTCGGGGTGCTCGTGACATTCGTGATCCCGAGGTTCGTGGAAGTGCTCTCGCAGTCCGACGTGCCGCTGCCGAAGATCACGCAGATCGTGTTCGGCGTGGGGAAGTTCGTCCAGACCAGATGGTATGTGGTGCTCGGCATGCCAGCGCTAATAGCGGTGGCCGTTGGATACTGGCTCAGGACGGATCGCGGTCGCTACTGGTATGACTCGACTGTGCTGAAGCTTCCTGTGATCGGGAGGTTCATGGAGAAGGTCATCGTGGTGCGGTTCGCCCAGACCCTCGCAAGCCTCGTGGCAGCGGGCGTCCCGATCCTCCAGAGCCTCGAGATAGTGGAGAAGGTTGTGGGAAACAGCCGGATCGCCATGGGGTTACGGCAGGTCCGCTCCGGTGTGAGGGAAGGCGCGGGGATCGCCCTTCCGCTGGCGCAGGCAGGGATCTTCCCCCCGGTCGTCACCCAGATGATGGCCGTGGGCGAGGAAGGCGGCGCCCTGGACAGCTTGCTTACGAAGCTGGCGGGGTTCTATGAGCAGGAGGTCGACCGGGGGATCAAGTCGCTGACAAACTTGATAGAGCCGGTCGTCATCGTGTTCCTGGGGCTGTGCGTCGCCCTCGTGGCAGCATCGGTGATACTGCCGATGTTCCGGATGACACAGATGGTGCTTTGACGGCACGCACAGCTGCCGAGACGGCGTCATTCCACGGAAGGGGGGATCACTCTACTCTGGCATGAGTCGGTAGCGCTGGTGAGGTCCCCAAGATAGGGGACTGGGAGAGGAAAACACGACGGAACAGGGAGGTAAGGGTAGGATGAGACTCGTGATGAGGCGCGTGAAAGGAAGCGTGAGGCGTATCCTTAGAGACCGCCGCGGCTTCACCCTAGTTGAAATGCTCATCGTGCTTGCCATCATAGGCATTCTCGCCGCCATTGCAGTACCCAATCTTGCGGGGATGACCGCTGCAGCGAAGAAGAGGGCGTGCGAAGCCAACCGCAAGACCCTTGAAGCTGCTGCCGGGATGTACTATGTCGACACAGGAAAGTGGCCGGTAAACACGGAGGGCAACCTTGATCAGACGCTGCTGAAAGAATATCTGTCTGAAGAGGTGAAGTGCCCCGAGGGCGGCGCTTACTCTATCGATACCGACACCGGAAAAGTCAGTTGTGAGAAGCACCCTGAGACTGAGCAATAGAACCCTGGGGAGCAGACTGAGGAACAACCTCAGCACGGAGCTTAGGTGGACCGGGCCGCGACCGCCGATGTGTGGCACCACTCGTCAGCACTGCTAACTCCTCGGCCGGGCCAAACCGCCCATGAAGTGGCTGACGGCCGGGGGCACGGTTTTCGATAAGAATGGGGTGACGTCGTCATCGCTGAGATCCTCGCGTTCTTGCTCGGGACGGTCATTGGTAGCTTCCTCGGTGTCTGTATCCGGCGCGTCCCGCGTGGGGAGTCGGTGGTTTGGCCGCGGTCGCACTGCCCGAGGTGCGGGGCGGCGCTCGGGCCGCTGGAGATTGTTCCGGTGCTGAGCTACGTGGCGCTCCGTGGCAGGTGCCGGCACTGCGGAGAAGGGATATCCGTCTTCTATCCCACGATGGAAATCGGGATGGGACTCGTTTTCCTCCTGATCGTGATGGGGCGGGGGCCTACAGCCGAGGTGCTCAATTACCTCGTGCTGGCGAGCTTGGTCGTTGTTGCGGCCGGGATCGACCTACGCCACGCGGTCATACCCGACAGGCTCACGCTTCCGTGGATGGTCGTAGGAGTCGCGGCGGGGGCGTTTTGGGGCCTGCATGAGGTTGCCATGCGCGCCGTTGGGATTATCGTCTGTGGAGGGCTGGTGTTCCTCATCGCCCTCTTGAGCCGGGGCGGTATGGGGGGCGGGGACGTCAAGCTGATGGCGCTCGTAGGGAGCTTTCTCGGGCCCTGGGGGGGCCTTGCCTCGTTCATGATGGCGTGCTTCATCGGAGCGGCGGTAGGCGTCGGGCTCATCGCCGCGGGCCTTAAGAAGAGGAAGGATGAGATCCCGTTCGGCCCGTTCATCGCACTAGGGACGATCATCGTCTGCATCGCGGGAAACCGTGTGATTTCCCTGCTCTTTCCGTGGCTCGTCCAGGTTTGGCGCTGAGCTGGGACGCTCAGGCATAGCGTAGGCATGGCGTCGCGAGTCTTAGTCGCGCTTCATGAGGACGTCAATGGTGCTGCGGCTGCCGGTCCTTGCACCCGGGGAAGCGAGAATTCGACGTGCGAAGCATGCGGCAGCACGCGGGCAATCGGCCCAGGTGGTCGCGCGCGAGGGTAGGCCGCGCGAAAACCCCAGGCCAGGCTGTGAGTTGCTCGCTTATCCACCTTCGCGAGAGGAGGCGGTCGTCTGAGCCCACTTCTCCCGTTCGGCGGCGCGAAGCGCGCCGTGGGACTAGATATCGGGACAACGCTCATCAAGGTGGTCGAGATCACAAAAACAAAGGGCGCGGTCGAGATAACCCGGGCCGGTGTGCATCCCACGCCCGAAGGCACGGTCTCTGAAGGGAGCGTTCTCGATCCTCCCAGGGTCGCCGATGCCGTGAGGGAGGCCATGCGCGCGGCGGGCATCCGGTCCAACGAAGTTTATGCCGCCATCGCCGGCGACGACGTGGTGGTGCGTCACGCGCTCTTCCCGCGCATGCCGAGGGAAGAACTCGCCCAGGCAGTGAAGTGGGACGCGGGGGCCTACATCCCGTACCCCGCCAGAGACGCGAGCATAGACTACGACATCATCGGGCCCCCGCCTGATTCTCCGGACAAGCTCGAGGTCATGATCGTGGCAGCCCCGAAGAAGCTCGTACAGAGCCATGTCGAGGCGATGCAGCTTGCGGGGCTGTACCCGCTTGCCCTCGACATCCAACCCATTACTCTGGACCGCATATTCCGCGACGACGGCGCCGAGACGTCGGGCTTTTACGCGGACATCGGCGGCGGGACGACGGACCTTGCCTATTCCGATGGTGGGGTCCTGCGGTTTACCCGCATTGTTCCCTTGGGCGGCAATGATTTCACCGCCGCCGTCGCTGAAGCCACCGGGCGCGCGTTCGACTGGGCTGAAGCGGCGAAACGCAGCTCCCAAGTGGCGCTGCCAGCGCCGACGCAGGCAGCAGTCAACGCGCAGTCTGACGCGGGCGGCCCTGACGAAGCGCACGACCACGATGCTGTGATTCCAAAGGCGCTTGCGGGGGTCGCGGCGAGGCTTGCCCTTGAGCTGAGGCGGTCTCTCGACTACTGCAACGCGCAGGCCAGGACAAGGCGGGGCGCTGGCGCGCCCATCGGCTCGATCGTCCTGACCGGCGGTGGTTCGAGGCTCGCCGGGCTCGATAAGTTCCTCGAGAACAGCGTCGGCGTGCGCGTGATCCATGGTGATCCTCTCAGAAACGTGGCCCCCACAAACAGGCCTGGCCTCGGTGACGTGCTCGCCGTGCACGGACCGTCTCTTTCTGTTGCCATCGGGCTCGCGCTCCGGGGGGTGGAGGAACAGTGAAGGGTGTTGACCTGCTCCCACAAGGGCTGCCGAAGCCACCGAGGACAAGCGTCCTGCGGATACTGGTGGTGGCGTCGGTCCTGGGCTTCGTGCTCGTGACCGTTCTCATTTACGTGGCCAAGGCCCAAGAGATCGCGGGTCTGCGCCGCTCCTTGAAAACACAGCAAGAGGACTACGCGCGTTACGCCTGGCTGGACCGCAGCATTGACGAGACTCGCAAGAGACGAGACGAGGCGCTCGCCAAGCTTTCGGCGGCCAAGCGACAGGTCGAGGCCGGGCTCCCGGCGCAGGAGATCCTGGACGTCCTCCCACGCTTCATTCCAGAGGGCGTGCGACTCGGGCAGTTCACACTTGGGACCGACGGCAAAGCGGTGATAGACGGGGAGGCTGCCTCGCTCGAAGCCGTCGCCTCGCTCGCGCTGGCCCTCAAGGACTCCGGTTTTTTCGAGGACGTGTGGTTGGCCCGCACGAGCAGGGCAGATGAAAGCGCGAGCATATTCGTCTTTGAGGCACAGGCAACCCTCGCCAGGGCGGGCGGTGAGCAGCCATGACGGTTCCGAGCCGCCGAATGCTCGAGTACATTGTTGTCCTCGCGTTGGGTCTCGGTATTGCGGGATATGTGTTTTATGCGCGTATGTTCTTGCCGATGTCGCGCACGGCCGCCGAGCTTTCCCAGCGCCTCGACGAGGTGAGCCTTAGGATCGGATCGGTCGCTGAAAAGAGCGAGACTCTCCGGACCCTGCGTGACGACTACGAGAAGGCTTTGAAGTCATTCCAAGCCATCGACTCGACCGTGACAAAGGAAGAGAGCATCCCGTACTTTCTCAGGGACGTGGAACGAGCCTCGTGGGCCTCGGGAGCGACCTTGCAGTCTCTTTCGCTAGAACCTCCGTCCGCATCCAGCCCATATGTCGAGGTCCCCGTAACGATAGGGGTCAGGGGCTCCTATCGCCAAGTGAAGATGTTTCTCACGGAGATTCTCTCCGCCGGGCGGGCGATGAGCGTCAAGGCGGTCCGCCTTGCTGCGTCAGGAGGCACGGCCGATCCTGGAACGGCGGAGGCCTTGGAGGCGACGTTTTCTGTGGTCCTGTACGCGCTGCCGAAAGGCGGGGGTGGCAAATGAGACCTTTGTTGGGCGAGGGGGCACGTGTGGCCCCCAGGCACGGTGTTCCAAAACCGCCGCGAGACCGGGAAATCTGGCTTGCGGTCGCGGCGGTCGCGCTTGCCGTGACGGCCGCCGCGGTGTTCGCTGGCGTGAAGATCGCGCGGCAGCCCTCTGGGAGAGCTCCAGTGCAAGCGCTCCCCACTGAAGCGGGGCGTTCAGCCGTTCCTGAGAAGTGGCGCGAGCTACAGGAGCCGCTTCCACAAGTCGTGCAGACCGGGAAGGATGAACAGACCATTCCTTTTCGGGCGAGGGTAGCCGCGGACCCTTTCGCGGCGGATAGGACTATCGTTCTGCAGCAGCCGGCCGAGAAGGTAGGCCCAGGTCCCGAGGCCGCGACACCCGAGGCAGGACCTCACGGCATCTCGCGAATCGCCGCAGCGCCCTCGATGACGAGTGCTCAGGACACCGCGGCCGAAAGAGAGGCTCCCCTGGAAGACGAGGCTTCAGGCGCTTCAGGCGCCGGTGCAGCATCCGCTCCCCCGTCACCCTCCGAGGCTAGGGCTTCGGAGCCCGTGAGTGCGGCGCAGGTTGCGGACACACCACCGGCCGCGCCCGTGCCCGAGGAGACAGCGACGCAAGGCGCGGACAAGCCCGTGCCGTCCGAGGACGGCGCGGACGTGGCGGGGAGGGGCGCCCAAGCGGTCGGGCCTGTGCAGCCTCGAGAGGCAGGCGCGCCTGAGGCGCGCAGCGCCGCCGCCGGGCTTGCTGAAACCGAGACCGCCCGCTCGCCAGTTCCTGTAGCGCCGAACGTATCCGTTGAGCCCACGTCCGCGACGGAGGGCGCGGGCGACAAGCAAGACGCGGGTGTGCCCGCCGTCACGGTTGCGCAAGAGCCCGCCGCGGCCGCTCCCGCTCCCGCTGCGGCCGCCCACCAGGGGGGTGGCAGCGCCCAGAGGCCGCAAGGGGCGTCCGCCGCCACGCAGACGCAAAGGCGGCCTGTGGAGCCTCCACCGATGCTCGTGACCGGCATCATCACCTCGGGGGACTCGGCCGCGTACGCGATAGTGAGGACAGCCAAGGGCAGCATCATCGTGCGCCCCGGTGACGAGGTCGAGGGGGCCTTGGTGAAGGCCGTCGGCGAGAAATCCGTTACCGTGGTCAAAGAAGGCGAGGAGTTCGTGCTGGAACTCGGGGGAGGCAGTGGACGATGACAACCGGTCTGCGCCAAGCCAGGCGCGTCGCCCTGGCGATCGCGCTTCTGCTCATGCTCGTGTGCTTAGTGAAGCCCGCGCACCTGGAAGCGCAGGCGGCAGCAACCGCCGGTGGCGGGGAGAGCTCTCCGCCAGCATCCAAGGCCCAGGACCAAGCGCAGGCACAGCCTGAAGCGGGGTCTCAAACAGAAGCCCAGGCTCAACCCGGCCCGCGGCCTGTCACAGTCGATCTTAAAGGTGCCGACATTCGTGACGTCCTCAAGATCCTCGCGGAGCTCGGCGGCGTAAACATAATAGCGGACCCATCCGTGAGGGGTGAGGTTTCGCTTACGCTCAAGGCGGTTCCCGTGACCGACGCTGTCGAGCTCGTTACGCTCGCCACGGGGCTTGCTTACAGATACGTCGGCAACACGCTTGTGGTCGCCGCCCCCGCACGTTTCAAAGAGGGATTCGACAGGGTCGAGACCAGGGTGTTCAAGCTGAACTACTCTTCCCCCGATGACATCAAGCAGGCTCTCAGCCTTGTCATCCCCGCCGATAGACTCCAAGTCGAGGCGCGTACGAACTCGATTATAGCGTCGGGCGCCCAAATCGAGCTTGACGAGGCCGCTCGGATCGTGCAAAAGCTGGACGTGCCCATCCCCATGGTCCGCATAGACGCGCGGCTGGAAGAGATCGCCAAGGATGCGCTCGACGAGTACGGGATAAACTGGCAGGAGGCCGGCGAGTTCGGGAAGGTGTACATAAGAACGGACCCCGCCACAGGCGCATTTGTGGGGCTCTCACTCGGCGTGGGGCCGTTCCTCAAGATGTTGGAGGACTCGGGGAAGGCTGTGACCATCGCCCGCCCTGGCACGACAACCCTCGACGGCACCGAGGCGCGGGTGTTCATCGGCGATAAGATCCCGGTCATCATCACGAGCTCGAACGGCGGGCAGACGAGCCAGAGCGTGTCGTTCATTGAGGCTGGGGTGAAGCTCGTCATCACGCCTCGCGTCAACCGTAACGGCCTCATAACTGTGCACGTCCAGCCGGAGGTGTCCTCCATCTTGGGGCAGGAGCAGACCCAGGGCTACCCGCACGTGAGGACGCGGGAGGCCGATTTCGTAGCCACGGTCCGGGACGGCGAAACCTTGGCCATCGCAGGGTTGTTGCAGCGTGAGGAGATCGAGAGCATGCTGAAGCTCCCCATCCTCGGCGACATCCCCATCTTGGGAGAGCTCTTCAGGAACAAGAAGGTGGAGGCCAAAGAGACCGAGATGGTCATATTCATAACCCCGACTATAGTGACTGTGGACGACGCGGCCGCACCGACCGCAACAAAGACGGGGATAGAGGCCGGGATCGAGAAGGAGAACCTCCACATGGAGGAGAATATCCCGAATCCGGTAGCTCCTGGGGAAGAGGTGCCAGGCGACCTGGTTCCCGACGAGCCGGGCCGGAGCGGAGAAGCCCAGGAAAGCCAGGTGGAGGGGATGGGGTATGGCGTGCGTGTCGAGCAGAATAGCTAAGCTGCGGAACGCCCTCGAGGACCACGGTATCGATGCCGTTCTTGTGACGCGCCCGGAAAACAGGCGTTACATGACGGGGTTCACAGGGTCGTCAGGGTTCGTGCTCATATCGCAGGATCATGCCGTGCTCATAACGGACTTCCGGTACATCGAGCAGGCCGCCTCCCAGGCGCCTGAGTTTCGCATAGTGAAGCACGGCCTGAAGTTCACCGACACCCTGAAGGAGGTCCTTGCCGAGATCGGCGTCACGAGCCTCGGGTTCGAGAAAGACGTCGTCACGTACAAGCAGTACGAGACGTTCTCCTCGGAGCTCCAAGGCATCAAGTTGGTCCCTGTGGAAGGGCTCGTCGAGAGGTTGCGGATGGTCAAGGACAATGAGGAGATCGATAAGATCCGACGGGCGGAGGCGCTCGGAGACGCGGCGTTCTCGCACATCCTCACAGTGATGAAAGCGGGCATGACCGAGATCGAGGTCGCCCTCGAGATGGAATGGTTCATGAGGAGGAACGGGGCGGAAAGGCTAGGATTCGACATCATCGTCGGGTCCGGCGCGAACGGGGCCATGCCTCATGCGGTGGCGAGCGACAAACGGCTCGTCCCGGGCGAGCTCGTCGTGCTCGACTTCGGGGCCGTCGTCGACGGGTACCGGGGCGACACCACGCGCACCGTGGTTTTGGGCCGGGCTTCTGAAGAGCAGCGCAGGATCTACGACATCGTCCTCCGCGCGCAGCATGCCGCGCTCGAAGGCATAAAGGCCGGTATCAAAGGTGAGGAGGCACACGCGCTAGCACAGCAGGTCATCGCGCAGGCAGGCTACGGCGAGAACTTCGGCCACGGGCTCGGGCACGGTGTGGGCCTCGCGGTGCACGAGGAGCCGCGCCTCGCTCCCTCGTCCTCCACGGTGCTGGAACCCGGCATGGTGGTGAGCGTCGAGCCGGGCATTTACCTCCCAGGCAGGCTCGGCGTGCGAATAGAAGACCTCGTTGTCATCGAAGATGGAGGCGTCCTGAACCTCACCAAGTCGCCGAAGGACCTCATCGAAGTGTAGTTTCATCAAATGCGCCAAATATCCGGCGACGGGAGAGGATAATCTAGAGACGACGCGAAATATGTCTGTATTTGATCCAGTTTGGGGGTGGGTGCATGATCTCTACTAACGACTTCCATACCGGCCTTACTATCGAGCTCGACGGCGAGGTCTACACCGTGGTCGACTTCCAGCACGTGAAGCCCGGAAAGGGCTCCGCGTTCGTTCGTTCGAGGCTCAAGAACGTCAAGACAGGGTACGTCATAGAGAGGACCTTCCGGGCAGGAGAAAAGCTTCCGCGGGCTCACATAGATTATAGGGAAATGCAATACCTCTATAGTTCCGGCGACGAGAACTATTTCATGGACACGTCCACTTACGAGCAACTCGTCCTCAACAATGAAACGCTCGGCGACGCCAAGAAGTACCTCAAAGAGAACATGGTCATCGGCGTTCAGATGTACGAGGGCTCGCCCATCGGGGTCGAGCTTCCCAATTTCGTCGAGCTCGCCGTGGTGGACACCGACCCAGGCCTGCGCGGAGATACAGCGACTGGCGGGTCCAAACCTGCCACCCTCGAGACGGGCGCTGTCGTTCAAGTGCCCCTCTTCGTGAACGTCGGCGATGTCATAAGAGTTGACACACGCACCGGCCAGTACCTGGAACGGGTCTGAGCTCGACGCCTTCTTATCCAAGGACGTATCGGTAGAGAGTGACAAGACCTGGCGCGGAGACGGCGATTCGCTTGCCGTCTCCGCGTTATTCTTGTCATAAAACCCTGGCTCCCGCATAAGCATGGTTATACGAGGGAGGGACGTGCCTTGCTGCCGGAAGGACGATGCGGGAGGCCCATGGACCAGGTGATCCTAGACGAGATCCTTCCCTGCCTTCCAGTCAAATTGCGGTCGGCCATACAGATGCTGCCTGCGGAGGTCTTGGGGAGGACTCACGAGATCCGCCTACGCCGGGGGCGTCCAGTGATGCTGGTTGCCGGGGATGACGAGGTGTTCGTCTCATCACGCGGGGGAGTCGCCTCAGGGCCGGACGAGGGTTATATCCTCAGCGATCAGGAGGCGCTCGTTACCCTCCAGCTCATGGTGGGCTCATCCGTCTACTCGTACGAGGACGAGATCCGCCAGGGGTACATCACCCTGCGGGGTGGCCACAGGGTAGGCATCGTGGGTCGGGCTGTGGTGCACGACGGCGCCGTCAAAGTCATCAAGGATATCTCGGGTTTCTGTATCAGGATATCCCACGAAGTCCTGGGCGCGGCGGATGCGGTGATGCCCCACCTTGTCAAGTCCCGCAACCGTCTTTTCCACACGCTCATCGTCTCACCTCCGCGCTGCGGCAAAACGACGCTTTTGCGCGACATAGCCCGACAGGCGAGCGATGGTGTTGGGTCCCTCGGCCTCGCCGGTCTGCGGGTGGGCATTGTCGACGAGCGCTCTGAGATAGCAGCCTGCTACGGCGGGGTCCCCCAGAACACCGTAGGCGTGCGCACCGACGTCCTCGACGCGTGCCCCAAAGCGGCGGGAATGATCATGCTTGTGAGATCTATGTCGCCAGACCTTGTGGTCACAGACGAGATCGGCAGGGAGGAGGACGCTCGGGCCGTCCGCGAGGTCATGAACGCCGGAGTGAGCATCGTGGCGACGGCCCACGGTGAGTCGCTAGAGGATGTCACCAGACGCCCCGCGCTGCGGTGTCTCTTCGAGGCGCAGATGTTCGAGAGAATGGTCACCCTGAGCTCCGCTGACGGTCCAGGCACGGTCGAGGCCATCCTCGACCTCAGGTCGCAAAGACTCCTGCTCACCCGCTCCGGACGCTAAGTGGGGGTGCAGAAACGCTCCCGACTTTTGGGAGCGGTTGCCGGTGACTGCACGAGGGGTGTCAAATCCGGCCACTGGCCTGACGGGCGGGATTCTGTCAAGCCGCCCCGCTTGGGCGCCGTCCCCGAGTGCAACACCGGCAACCGGCAACTACTGGAAATGGGGCAAGGACTAACGCACCCTCACGTAGCGTCCGGGGTCCGGTCCGGAGTCGCAAGGAGGTGAGCTGCGTGCTCAAGCTCCTCGGGGCGGCCCTGGTCGTGGGATCCGCCGCCCTCGTCGGCAACACAGTGGCGCGGAATTACTCGGAGCGCCCGCGCCAGCTCGCTGAGATCGCGTCCGCGTTCGCGGTACTGGAAACGGAGATCTCCTATGCAAGGACGCCGCTGGCTGAGGCGCTGTCGCGCGCATGCTGTGGTTGTCGGGGGGTCGGGACGCGGATATTCCGTGTTGCGGCGGATCTCATCGGGTCTTCCGAGTCCTTGCCCGGCGAAGCCTGGCGCACGGCCGTGCACCGCGTGTACCCGTGGTCGGCCCTCGCGCCCGAGGACCGCGACGCGCTGCTCGCGTTCGGAGATACCCTCGGTGCGTGCGGCGCCGAAGACCAGCTCCGGCACCTCGCCCTCGCGCGCGAGCGGCTTCGCGCAAACGAGGTCAGGGCGCGCGATGAGGCGGAGCGCATGGCGCGGATGTGGCGGTATCTCGGTGTGACCGTGGGAGCCATGGTGGCCCTCCTGTTGTACTGAGCGGGTTGTAACCCTCGAGACGCGGGTGCCGGCTCGCGCTGATGGGGGGAGATGACGGAATGCCGGGCATAGACATCGTCTTCAAGGTCGCCGGGGTAGGCATCATCTCCATCGTCGTCGCCCTGATCTTCGAGCAGGTAGGCAGGAAGGACTTCGCCTGGGCCGCCACTGTCATCGGCGCAGCCCTGGTGTTCGGCATCGCGCTCCTTCAGTTCAAGGAGCTCTTGGATGACATCCTGACCGTGTTCAGGCTTTGGTAACCCTGAACCCGGCCGTGCGGGGTGCGGGCGTTGGACATCGCTAAGGTGCTTGCCGTGTGTGTGGTGGCGACCGTCCTTGTGGTGCTCCTGCGGTCGCAGAGGCCGGAGATGGCCATCTGGCTCAGCATCGTGACCGGCGTCATAGTGTTCGGGGCCATGCTCGGACACATCAGTTACCTCGTACGCACCCTGATAGACCTCGCGTCCAGGACCAAGTCAGGCAGCGTGTACTTCACCACCGTCCTCAAAGTGATCGGCGTTGCTTACCTTGCTGGGTTCGGCGCAGAAGTGTGCCGGGACGCGGGGGAGGGCGCCATAGCGACGAAGCTCGAGTTCGCAGGGAAGGTCCTCATACTCGTGATGGCGCTCCCGGTGCTCGTTGCGGTGCTCGAAACGATCACCCGCTTTCTGAGGTAGATCGGCGAGCTCGAAACCCCGGCCCACCGGTGGGGTTTGATGACGGGCACGGTGCCGGGCCCGCCGTCAGCTCGGGAAGGATGCTCGTGACACGCGGACAGAGCGCCGCAGGAATGGAAAACTTGCCGTGCCACCGGCCGACCCGCCTTGGCGGTCTGCGACCTAAGCGGGCTGGGCGTGCGTGTCGCACGGCGGCACGCCGCTTCCCGGCAGCAACGTGCGTGTTCGCCGCCGTGTTGGCGCTCCTGACGACGGCGCTCACCGTAGGGGCGGAGGGAGGCGAGGCGGCCGCACGGGTGCAGGCTTCGGCGAGCGGGGGAGTCACCACCCTGTCTCCCGGCTCGGAGCCCGGCTCCGCCGCGGCGTTGGACGACGTCGTGAAGGCGCAGATCGACGCCATGGACACGGCGGCGCTTGAAGGGTTCCTCCGCGACGTGGACGCCGACGTCAAGGGGCTTTTCCCGAACCTCGACCTCGTCGCCATGCTCAGGGCGCCCCGGGATACGTTGGGGGGCCTCGAGCCTGGGGAGATCGCAGCCGGCATTGTAAGACTGGTCGCGGCGGAAGTGCGCGCTAGCCTGGCCCTGCTCGGACAGCTAATAGTGATCGCGGTGATGTGCTCGGTGCTGTCGGAGTTTGCGTCGGGCCTGGGCGCGGAGCAGGCTACCGGGATCGCGCGCGCGGCTTGTTTCATGGTGCTGGC
This sequence comes from Betaproteobacteria bacterium, assembly GCA_050260395.1. Taxonomy (GTDB): domain Bacteria; phylum Bacillota; class SHA-98; order UBA4971; family UBA4971; genus UBA6256. The sequence goes on along the minus strand of JBLNCC010000070.1, from coordinate 9,441 downwards.
TGTCATGGCCATAAACAGCTTCCTTGTGACCACGAAGGTCGCTACGGCCGCCGTTGACCGGATGACCTCGTTCGTCCACGCCGCAACGCCCCTGCTGTTTACGTTGCTCGCAGCGGCAGGAGGGGTTACGTCCGCAGCCGTCATGAGCCCGGCGGTGGTGGCCGCCGCGGGCGCCACGAGCGGCTTTGTGAACAACCTTGTCTTCCCGCTGATATTCTTGTCAGCGGTCCTCGAAGTAACGAGCATGATCACCGAACGCGTCCAGCTCACACGCCTCTCGGCGCTCCTGCGCGACGGGGCGGTGGCGGCGCTCGGCGGGTTCACGACCCTCTTTGTGGGCGTGATGGCCGTGCGGGGCGTCGGAGCGGCCGTCAGCGATACCCTGGCTATCCGGGCCGCCAAGTTCGTCTCCGGCGCGTTCATCCCCGTCGTGGGAAAGATGTTCTCCGACGCCGTTGCCATGGTCGCAAGCTGCTCTGTGCTCATCCAGAGCGGTCTTACGGTGGTCGGTCTCGTGGCCGTGTTCATGATCTGCTTGGTGCCTGCCGCGAAGATCTTAGCCGTCGCGGCCATGTACAAGATAGCCGCCGCCGTGGTCCAGCCCATGGGCGATGAGCAGCTGGCGCGTTGTCTCGGAGCCCTCGGGAACACGCTCGTCATGGTTCTCGTGTCGCTGGCTGTGTCCGCGTTCGCTTTCGTCGCGGCCATGACGGTGGTAGCTGGCCTCGCAAACCTGACAGCTGCAATGAGGTGAGCACGGTAACGAGGGGTGTCGCAAGATGATAGATGCCACATCAAGCTGGGTGCGGGACCTTGCGGTCATGGCGCTCGTCCTCGCGTTCGCGGAAATGCTGCTTCCCCGAAACGACCTGCGCAAGTTCGCGAGGGTGGTCATCGGGCTCGTGCTCGTCGCGGTCGTCTTGGGGTCCCTCGTCGATCTCTCCTCCGTAGAGGACACCCTGTCAACGCCTTCAACCCTGGGCCTGCCCGGAGCCCGCGGCGGTGGGGAGCACGACTACGCGGCGGAAGGCAACAGGATAGCCCAGGCCGGCCTGGAGGTCGCCAGCCGGGCGGTCCAGGCGCGTCTTGAAAGGCAGGTCGAATCCCTCGCGCGCCTAGCCTCCGGAAGCGAGGCCACAGACGCCCAGGTTGAACTTGGGCCGTCGGGGGACGTCTCCGGAATCAGCGTGGTGGTGCGCGTGGCCCCTGCTCCTCTCCAGGCCCGTGCGCCGGAGGACGGCGGCGCCGCCGCCGGCGTCGTGGCAGCGGGGGGATATACCTCTTCAGGCCAGGGGAGCATGACGGGGACCGCGGCGGTCGCTGCGCGAGTGGAACAGGCCCTACGGGATTTTTACGGGCTCAATGAAGACGTCCCTGTCATAGTCGAGGTGCGTGGGTAGACCATGCGAGGTGATCTGAGGTGGCGCAAACCATCGCCGACTTCATCGCAAGACTGCTGGAAGGGAGGGGCGATTCGGGCAGCGGCCTCAAAGCGCCGCAAGTCCGCAAGATCGGGTGGCTCATCCTTGCCGGCCTCGTAGGCGTGCTCCTGTTGATCATCGGATTCTCGCCCAGGTTGCAGAGCCCGTCCGGCGCCCCTGGCACACCGCGTACCGACGTAACGAGTGGTGCCGCGCCGGTTGCCGCTGGGCCGGGGGCCGATGAGGCGCTTGATCCTCTCGGGTCCCAGGAGTCGTACCTCGAACGGAGGCTCGAGGAGATCCTTCGCCAGGTTGAGGGGGCTGGCAGGGTAAGCGTAAAGCTCACGTTTGCAACGGGGCGTATGTATGAGTATGCGGAGAACGCCACCCGCGAGGAGAACAGCACGACGGAGCAAGACTCGTCTGGGGTGAGAAGAGAGATTACCGAGGTGAGGACGAGCGGGGAGGTGGTCACGACGCAGGAGCGGGGAACCGGGTATGCGGTCCCCGTGGTCCGCAACGTGCTCGAGCCCCGGGTCCAAGGGGTGCTCGTAGTCTCGGACGGCGCAAGGGACGCTCGTGTGAGGACCGCTCTTACCGAGGCGGTTGCAACCGTCCTCGACATACCGCCGCACAAGGTTGCGGTACTTCCCAGGCAGAGGTAGGTGACGTTCATGAAGGACAGGGCGAGATCGGGTTTCGCGTTGATGGTGGTCATCGCTGTCGTCCTCGGAGTACTGATAGGCACGAGGAACGTCGGGGGCCCGTTGGCCAACGGCGCGCGGCTCGCGACGGGCGGCGAGACCCAGCCTGTCGCCGCTGAGAGCGCGGGCTCGGCAAGCGACGGGTCATCCGGTCCGGCGGGTGCCGGCCTCGCGGCCGGGGACGGGGCCCACAGCCGCACTTACGCGGGCACGTCCGTCCCAGCATCCACGGGGTCCGCCGTTGCACGGGACGCCTCGCCCACCGGCAGCAGCGCATCCGCCCAGGGCGCGGATACCACGAGCGACGACTTCTTCTCGGAATACAGGCTCGAGCGCACCCGCACGCGGTCCAAGAACATCGAGCTCCTCCAGCAAGTCGTGGCCGATGAAAAGGCCTCGGAAGAGGCCCGGGCTGCGGCAAGCACTCAGCTCGTGGATCTATCCAAGAAGACAGAAGCAGAGGCGGAGGCCGAAGCGCTCATACGGGCGAGAGGTTACGAAGACGCGCTGGTGTTTGTGCGCGGGGACACCTGCGACGTGGTCGTTTCAGGGCCGGAGCTGACACGTTCCGACGCAGAGCAAATCGGAGACATCGTGGCGAGGTGCCTCGGGGTCGAACTCGCCAACATAACCATAATCGAACGCGGGAACTAGGGCCGGCGGCTCCAGGCGACGCAGCCGCGCGACATCCAGCCTCGCCGAGCCCGACCTCATGACTTCGGGGGCAGCCGCCGAAGAAGGAAACGCGGTACTTGTGGTGAATATACCAAGGCATGACCCGAAGTCCCGGTGCTGTTGCCATGGTTAATGGTTCCAATTGCCGGGAAGGCTATGAATGCGCATATTCATCCAGTTTCAGGGAAGGCAGGCTGCAGGAGTTGGAACTCAGAGAACTGCGACGCGAGATCGCCGGGCTCGCGAGGATAATGAACGCGCACGACATCGCAGAGATAGAGATCACAGCGGACGGAATGTCGCTGAAGTTGAGGAGGGCAGAGGGCCAGGTGCGTGTCCGGCGGGCGCCAGAGGCCGTCGACCTCGGGGCTTCGCTGGAAGAGACGACGCCGCCCACCGAGGCCGCACCTGAACCCAGAGCCGAGGTGGCCGCGCGGGACAACCGCATCACGATCACCGCCCCGATGGTGGGCACGTTCTACAGGGCCCCCGCCCCCGACGCCGACCCTTACGTGAAGATCGGAGATACTGTCTCCCCAGGGCAGGTGGTGTGTATCATCGAGGCCATGAAGATCATGAACGAAATACAGGCCGAGGTGAGGGGAAGGGTCCTGGAGATCCTGGTGGAAAACGCGGAGCCTGTGGAATACGGCCAGCCCCTCTTCGTCCTCGAGACCCTCTGAGGGCAGGGCAAGCATCGAGGCAATTCTCTTCATACAGGCTGCATTCGTGGGTGCTCAATCGGGTATTGCGGGAGGTACAGCGTGTCAGAGCTTGCCATTAGAAAGGTCCTCGTGGCGAATAGGGGCGAGGTCGCGGTCAGAATCATAAGGGCAGCAAAGGAGCTTGGTATAAAGGCTGTCGCCGTGTACTCGGAAGCCGACCGCGGGTCCCTCGCGGCCAGGTTGGCTGATGAGGCTTACTGCATCGGGCCTGGACCCAGCACCCAGAGTTACCTCAATATACCTAGTATCATTAGCGCAGCGATGCTGTCTGGGGCGGACGCTATCCACCCGGGCTACGGGTTTCTGGCCGAGAATCCTTACTTCGCCGAGATCTGTGAGTCTCATGGTTTGAAGTTCATAGGCCCCAGCGCGCGAGTGATGAACATCATGGGCGACAAGGCCGAGGCGAAACGCGCAATGGCCGCGGCCGGGCTGCCCGTGATCCCTGGCACGTCCGGCGTGATACAGAGCGAAAAAGAGGCGCTTGCCTTCGCAGAGGAATATGGGTTCCCAGTCATGGTGAAGGCGGCCGCAGGCGGCGGTGGCAAGGGGATGCGCGCGGCGTCCAGCAGACAGGAGCTCGTAACCGCTATCAGGTTCGCGCAGGCCGAGGCTGAGGCTGCGTTCGGCGTGGCGGGGGTATATCTTGAGAAGATCCTTGACCGCCCGAGACACGTCGAGGTGCAGCTGCTGGTCGATGAGGATGGACAGGCGATCCACCTTGGGGAACGAGACTGCTCGGTCCAGAGAAAGCACCAGAAGCTCGTCGAGGAATCGCCGTCGCCCGCGGTGGACGACCGGGTGAGAAAGGCTATAGGTGACGCCGCGGTGCGGGGCGCGCTCGCCGTGGGTTACACTAACGCTGGCACCATGGAGTTCCTCGTGGACGCGTCCGGGGCGTTCTATTTCATGGAGATGAACACAAGGGTACAGGTGGAGCACCCCGTGACGGAGCTCGTGACAGGCATCGACATCGTTAAGGCGCAGTTCATGATAGCCGCGGGCGAGTCCATCGCGGTTACTCAAAACGACATCATGCTCTCCGGCCATGCCATTGAGTGCAGAATCAACGCGGAAGACCCTTCCCGGAATTTCATGCCGTCGCCTGGCCGGGTCTCCTCTGTCATTCTTCCCGGAGGGCCTGGAGTCCGGGTCGACACCGCGCTTTTCCCGGGCTGCAGCGTGCCGCCGCACTATGATTCGCTCATCGCAAAGGTGGCCGTCTGGGGCCGTGACCGCGGTGAGGCCATCGAGAGGATGGCGAGGGCGCTCGAAGAGATCGAGATCGAGGGTGTTTTCACGAACGTCGCTTTCCAGCGAAGGCTCATAGGCAGTTCCCGGTTCCGCGAAGCCGCGATCTATTGTAACGACGACGTTCTGGCTGTTGCCACCGGGAGCGGGCCCTAATTTGCCAAGACAAGCGTGAACAGGTATAATACGGCCGGAAGGAGGGCCAAAATGCCATGCAGCCGGGCGACCTGCAGTATTATGACGATACCCGCTCGCACGACGATCATGAGAGCCTTGGGAATATCAAGATCGCAAGCGAGGTCGTGGGAGTGATCGCCGGCCTCGCTGCGACCGAGGTGGAGGGAATAGCCGGCATGAGCGGCGGCATCACTGGAGGCATAGCTGAGCTGCTCGGGCGCCGGAACTTATCCAAAGGAGTGAAGGTGGAGGTCGGCGAGAAGGAAGCCGCCGTTGACCTCTTCGTCGTGGTCAATTACGGGGTGCGAATCCCCGATGTCGCCTGGAAAGTGCAACAGAATGTGAAGAGGGCCATCGAGAGCATGACCGGGCGCGAAGTCGTGGAGGTAAACGTTCACGTGCAGGGGGTAAGTTTCCCGCACGAGGAGAAACAGGAGACTGCGAGGGTGCGCTGACCAGGAAGGTGAAAGGAGCAGCTTCCACCATGAGATTGTACGACCGGGTCGCCGTGTTCGCTTCGTCCCTTGCGATGATCGGGACAGGCTTGCTATTCCTGGTGATGGCTTTCGGGCCGAATCCCACAAGGCTGTTCACCGATGTCTTCCTCACCGGGCCTTTCGGCAGCCTGCGTCCGGTGGTAATCGTGGGCGCCGCCCTCGTTGCGGCCCTGGGACTCTATCTCATGTGGCTTGCCACCCGGGGCCGCGGGCGGCGCAGGCCCATCATCCGTGGGACAAGCCTCGGCGAGGTCAGGATCGCGCAAACCGCCGTGGAAGCGCTGGTCCGGCGGGCGGCGAGGGAGGTTCCAGGGACTCAGGACGTTGACACAGTGGTCGACTTATCCGGTGAGGAACTGGAGATATTCGTATCCGTGACCGTCAGCCCTGATATCTCCATTCCGTCCGTTGCCGAGCAGATCCAGGCGAAGCTTGCGCGCTACATCGGCGACACCGTAGGGGTGGACGTGTCAAAGGTGTCAGTGAACGTGAGGAACATCGGCCACGAGCAGAAGACCCCGAGAGTAGTGTAGCCGGAGAAAGGGGGCAGGTTAATGCGGCCCGAGGTAAGGGAGATAGTGCGCATTGCCCTCGAACACCCGGGGAAGGTGTTCGGGTCGATATTCGGATTCATTGTGGGATGGGTGATGATCCTTTTCAGCCCCATTGCCGGCCTCTATCTTGCGGGCTGTGTCGCCGCGGGCTATCTCATCGGCCGGCACATCGATAGCCGCAGGAGCATCAGGGACGTCCTCGGAGAGTTTCTGCCGCCTCAGGAACGCTAAGCGGAACCAGGCGGAAGTGCGCAAACGCTCCTGTCCATGAGGAGGGGCTGTTGGCAGCCCCTCCCGAAGTCGCGGGGGCTACGATGCTCTGGTCTAGATGTGGCGCAGGTTGCGTGAGGTGAGAGGTTTGACGAGAAGAGAGGCGCGCGAAGCCGCGTTTATTGCGCTCTTCCAGATGGATGTGGGCCGGGCGGCGATGGAACCGGCCATCCACGCCGCTACGGGGGGCAGGCGCGTGGATGAGCGAAGCCTTGACTACGTCCGAAGGACGGTATCCGGGGTGGTGGAGCGCAGGGCTGAGATCGACGCCACCATATCAAGGCTGGCGATCGGATGGTCGCTCGACCGAATGGGCGCCGTCGACCGCAATCTGCTGCGGCTTGCTGTGTACGAGATCCTCCATCTCGACGACGTCCCTGTCGGGGCCGCCATCAATGAGGCCGTGGCTCTCGCGAAGAAATTCGGGGATGAGGAGTCGGGCAAGTTCGTCAACGGCATTTTGGGGAGGCTTGCCCGGGAGATTGCCGCAGATCCCGATGATGCCCCCGAATAAGCCTTGTCGGATCTCCGGTCCGCCCCACGCCTGGAAAGGCCCGTAGAACGCTGTGTGAAGGTGCTGCTATGCTTTCTATCTACTCTGTCTCCGACGTCAACAGGCACATAAAGCAGATCGTCGAGGGTGACGAGTTTCTTTCCGGTATCTGGGTGCGCGGCGAGATCTCAAATTTCACCTATCACACATCGGGGCATATGTACTTCAGCCTCAAGGACGCTTCCGCGAGGCTTCGGGCCGTCATGTTCCGCGGGAACAACACGCGTCTCAAGTTCACGCCCGCGGACGGAATGTTGGTGTTCGCGTATGGCGCGGTGGGCGTGTACGAAAAGGCTGGTGACGTGCAACTTTACGTGGAGGACATGATGCCCGCGGGCACGGGGTCGCTGTACCTCGCCTTCCTGCAACTGCGTGAGAAGCTTGCCGCGGAAGGCCTCCTGGACGCCTCGAGAAAGCGACCCCTGCCGAGGTTTCCGTCGGTTGTTGGGGTCGTGACGTCTCCAACCGGCGCCGCGGTGCGGGACATTATCACCGTGATAAGCCGCCGGGCCCCTGGCACCACGGTCCTCGTGGTGCCCGCGCAGGTGCAAGGGGACGAGGCCCCCGAGAGCATAGTGAAGGCCCTCGACCTCGTGAACCGCGCCTCTGCGCTTGTCGACGTGGTCATCGTGGGACGCGGCGGCGGGTCTATAGAAGACCTGTGGGCGTTCAACGACGAAAGGGTCGCCCGAGCCATCGCAGGTTGCAAGGTTCCCGTGATATCCGCTGTCGGCCATGAGACCGATTTTACCATCGCCGACTTCGTGGCCGACCGCCGGGCACCGACCCCTTCGGCCGCCGCTGAGATGGCCGTCCCCGACTTGGCCGAGACAAGACAGGCGCTTCTTCAGCTCTCGCTGCGGTTGGAGGCAGCGGCGAGAGCGGAAGTGCGCAGGCGCAAAGAGCGGTTCGAGCGCGTCGCCCGGTCTCACGTTTTCAGGTTTCCCCAGGATATGACGAGAGAGCACCGGCAGAGGCTCGGTGACGCGCACCAGAGGATGGTGGCAGCCATTGCGCACAGGCTATCCGAAAGGCGTGAGGCGTTTGGGACGCTCGCCGCGAGGCTCGATGTGTTGAGCCCGCTGGGTACGCTCGCGCGCGGTTACGGTGTGGTCAGGACTCTTCCGGAAAGACGCGTTGTCCGTGGCGTCAGGGGCGTTGCACAGGGCGACGGAGTGGAAGTGCTCCTCGTCGACGGAAGCTTTGAGTGCGTCGTGACCACAGTCAAGGAGGGGGGCCCCGATGGAGGGAGAGGACGTAAAGATTGATTTCGAGAAAGCCATGGAGGAGCTCGAGGAGACGGTATCGCAGCTGGAGGCCGGCGAGCTCACCCTGGAGGAATCGCTGGAGGCTTTCGAGAAGGGCATGTCGTTGGTGAGGATGTGCCGAAGGAAGCTGGATGAAGCGGAAACGAGGATCGCGAAGCTTGTAGAGACGAAAGGCGGCGAGCTTGCCACCGAGCCGTTCCGTGTCGAGGAAGATGCGGGATGAACCAGTGGGCGCACAGGATGAGGGAGCTCGTGAACGAGGCGCTCGAGCGCGCGCTGCCTCCTGAAACGGCTGTCCCCGGTGGGCTTCACAAGGCCATGAGGTACGCGGTCTTTCCTGGAGGGAAGCGAATACGGCCGCTATTGGCCCTCGGCGCGGCCCTTGCGGTGGAACGCAGGCACCGCGCAACCGGAGACGGTGTCGGGGAAGGTTTCGACGGCGGGGACGAAGCCGCCGTGCGGCGCGCCATGCCTTGCGCGGTCGCGGTGGAGCTCGTTCATTCGTATTCCCTCATCCACGACGACCTTCCTGCGATGGATGACGATGACTTCAGACGCGGCCGTCCCACGGTGCACAAGGCTTTTGGAGAGGCGCTGGCCATCCTCGCGGGCGACGCGCTCCTGCCGCTGGCCTTTGAAGTCTTGACTGGGGATGAATCCCGTGGTCTGATGGGCCCGGAAACGGCGGCAAGTGCTGCTTGGGAGCTCGCGCGCGCTGCGGGAAGCCTGGGCATGGTTGGTGGGCAGGCTATTGACATCGGCGACAGCACGGGGGGACCTGAGTGCTCTCGTCGTGCGCCTGGGGCAGGTGCGGCCGGCGAGGCTGGCGCGCCGCGGGGCGACGAGGAGCTCCTCCTGCGCGAAGTCGTGCGTCTCGCCGACCTCAAGACCGGCGCGATCATCCGAGCTGCCGTGCGGTGCGGGGCGATCGCTCTTGCGGCACGCCCCGACGAGCTCGATGCGCTGACACGTTACGGGAGCCTTTTCGGCCGGGCTTTCCAGGTCTTCGATGACCTGGACGACGTTGAGGAAGGCAACCTGCTGACGTTCTCCCGGGCGATGGGGACTTCCGCGGCGAGGCATTACGGCGAGGAGCTGCTGGCACAGGCTGAGGAGGCGCTCTCTCTGTTTGCGGCAGGCGAAGCCGCCGAGCTGTGCGCGCTCGCCCGGGCGCTTGGCGGCCGCGTTGCTTGAAGGCAAAGAGTGCCTATGTTATAATGATTTCTGCCAGGGCAGGTGGTGCAGTATTCTAGTCAGCACCACCATCTTTGAAGACGGGCCTAAAAATCCGTCAAGGGCACATCGATGAAGTCCCTGGTGCTGGCCGCCGACGCCCAGTCGGGGGC
>JBLNCC010000069.1:0-17103 GCA_050260395.1 Betaproteobacteria bacterium | reverse complement strand
GAGGACCTCTACGGCACGCCGGTCATCACCGAGGCCGTGGTGGGTGAGGCAACCGAGCAGGTGCTGGAAGCGGGTACGGTGGCCTTGACCGTGCCGGCCACCAAGGTAACGGAGATCCGCGCGACGCCCGAGATCACCGGTGTCACCGTGAACCCCGACGAGGTGATTGTGAGCGGGAACATCCTCAAGCAGATATTCTTTGTGGGCACGGACGGGGTCGATCACCACCAGGGGGTCGCGGCGCCTTTCTCGGTGACCGTGGCGATCCCTGGGGCCCAGCCGGGGATGAACGTGCAGGTGCACCCGACGGTGAGAGACGTGGCTTTCTCCCTCGATCCGTCGGGCACGTTGGTGGCGCAGGAAGTGGTCCTCGATGTGTTCGTGAAGGTCACCGAGACTGTGGAGCTAGTCCTCGCGGTGGGTGAGGGGCCTCTCATCAAGACCGAGCGAGTGCTCGGCCACGGATCCACGGAGCTCATGGAAGAGGCCACGGTCACGCTGGCGCAACCCGCCGCGAGCCTCGCGGGGATAACGGCCCGGTTCGAGGGCGTGCGCGCGCGTCCTATCGAGAACAAGGTGATCCTACAGGGGACGATCGTCAAGGACGTGACCTACGTGACGGCCGCGGGCACGCAGGCCACGGAGACGTTCACCATCCCCTTCAGCGATTTCGCGGACGTGCCCGGCTCGAGGCCCGGCCTGAATGTGTTCGTGAGGCCCGAGGTACGGGCGGTGGTGTTCGATCCCGCCCAGACGGGCACGAACATCTCGGAGAAGATCGTAGCGGACATCTTCGTGACCGTCACCGAGACAGCGCAGATCCCCGTGGCGATAGAGCCGTACGGTCCGCTGGTCAAGGTGCAGCAGGTCATAGGCGAGGGGACCGCGCAGGTCCTCGCCGAGAAGGTGATCGCGCGGATCCTCCCGATCAGCATCGAGTTCGCCAGGATCCTGATAGCGGAAGCGATGGAGGTTTCGAGGCAGGCTCTCCTCGAAGCGACGGTCGCGTCGCCCGTGACGGCCATCAAGATACGGGCCGTCGACGCCGCCGCTGAGGGTGTGACCTCACGCGTCCTGGGAGACAAGGTCCTGGTGGAGGGCGTGGTTAGCAAGCAGATATTCTTCGTGGGAACGGACAACATCGTTCACCACGTCCAGGACACGCTGCCTTTCAGCGTGCTCGTGGAGTTCCCTGGGCTTGCGCCCGGCGCGAACGTCACCGCGTCGGTGCGCGTCGAGAACGTGATCGTCAAGATCGTGCAGGACGGCGCGGCCTTTCACCAGCTCGTGATACTGCTGGTCACGGTGAGCACCTCTACCCAGCAGGTCCACCAGGTGGTGACGAACGTGACCGGGCCCGGGGTCGTGGTGACGAAGGGAAGATTCCTCGTGGACGTCATCGAGGATAGCACGGTCACACGGCGTCCGCTCGACATAGTCACCGATCTCACCGGGCCGCGAGTGGCGACGGTTACGCGGGAGACGCTGCCTCTCATCAGGATCGTGGACGGGACGGTGGGCCCGGAGCCGGTGTCGGTGGTTACGGGGGCGACCTTCAGCTCGTGATTCATCACACTTGCGCGAGGACGTCAATACGATATAGGGAGAAATGCACCGAAAGGGGACCGGCCGTGGCGCTTGGTGCAGCCTGGCAACTAGTTATCATCCTGTCGATCGCGTTCGCCGTGCTGGAGATCGCGGTCGAGTTCGCACGCCGCAGGCGAGCTCGCCGAGCGACGCCTGCGGGGCGTCCCGATTCGTTCGCCTTGGCTGCCTCGTCGCCGTCCGAGCCCGGGCTCACCCACGGTGAGCGCGCGGGCGACCGGCCGAGAGCGAGCTCATCCCCCGACGACTCAGGCGTGCACAAGGTGGCCTCCACATGGAGCGGCGAAGGAGGCCCACCATCACATCAAGCCGCACATCCCCCTCACGCGCTTCCCAGTGGCGCCGGGCCTGGATGCGCCGGAAGCGCGGAGCCTGATCCAGAGAATCCCCAAGATACCCCGCCCGTTCGAAGGGCTAGAAACCTTTTCCTCGCTGCCAGCGTGTCATGGAAGAGCGACAAAGTGGCGAGCGCCTCGGCACTGGCGGCGCGCCAGTCAGAGCCGGCGCATGCGGGTACGGCGCCGCCGGATGCGGACGAGGTCGCGCGCGCGGATGAGGGGCCTGCTGTCGCGCCTGCGGTCGCCGCGGAGGCACCGCTTGCGCTCGGGACGCGCCTGGAGCGAGCCGTGGCGTCTGTTGCGCCTAGTGGCGCTCACGTGGGTGAACCAGCCCGGAGGCATCGCGGCCCGTCCGATCGATATAGAGGACTGCCTAAAGAAAGGGGGGACGGGAGGAAGGCTGGGCCCGCCTTCCTCAGGTCTTCAAGAGAGAGCTCCCTCAGGAGCTTGAAAGGAGGCTCACAGATGATTGACATAACGCAGATCGTGGACCAGAAAGCAACGATCAAGGTGGAGAGGGTCATCGGCCACGGCACGAGGGAGGTGCTGCTGGAGGAGACGAAGACCGTGCCGGCCATCAAGATAGTTGAGATCGTCCCCGTTCTCACCAACGTCCGGTCCATCGTAAAGAACGGGAAGGTCATCGTACAGGGCACCGTTCACAAGCAGATCTTTTACATCGGCACGGATAACCTCGAGCACCACCTTGCGGAGGATATCGATTTCAGCGAGCTCGTCGATGTGGTACCGCTCGACCCGGCCCGTCCGGTAACCGAGGGCATGAACCAGCGCGACATGTCCGTCATCGAGAACAACGTGTTCGAGTTCGACCCCGCGACCGGTACCCTTACTCAGAAGATCGTGCTCAGGCTCCAGGTGAAGGTGACGGACACGGAGCAGCTCGCGGTTGCGTTGTCGCCGTACGGCACCTTCATCAAGGCTGCCGTGGTCGTTGGAGAGGCGACCAAACAGAAGTTCATCGAAGAGACGAAGACCTTGCCGGCTACCAAGGTGATCGAGATCATCCCGCGCATTTCCAGCATAAAGCACATAGTCAAGAACGGGAAGGTCATAGTCCAGGGCACGCTTCACAAGCAGATATTCTACGTGGGCACCGACGACCTCGTCCACCACATCGCCGAGGACATAGGGTTCAGCGACCTCGTCGAGGTGCCGCCGTTGAACCCCAACTTCCCGGTGCAGGAGGGCATGGACTCGCAGGACCACTCCATCGTCGATAACCTTGTATTCGAGTTCGACCCGGCCACCGGAACTCTGATGCAGAAGATAATCCTTCTCCTGGGCGTGAAGGTCACCGAGACGGAGCAGATACCGGTCGCCGTCGAGCCGTACGGCACGGTGGTCGCGGCGGACCTCGTGGTGGGGCATGGCACGAAGCAGAAGCTCATCGAGGAAACGAAGACCTTGGCGGCCACGAAGATCGTGGACGTGGAGGCCAGGATCAGCGAGATCAGCTCCATCGTGAAGAACGGCAAGGTGATAGTGCAGGGGGTTGTGCACAAGCAAATCTTCTACGTAGGCACCGACGACCTCGTCCATCACGTCGCGGAGGACCTGCCCTTCAGCGAGATGGTGGAGGTTACGCCGATCAATCCAGAGGTGCCCGTGCGCGAGGGCATGGATGAGCAGGATCACTCGTTCATCGAGAACATCGTCTGGGAATTCGACCCGGCGACCGGCAGCTTCACAGAGAAGATCGTGATCCGTATAGACGTCAAGGTCACCCAGTTCGGTCAGATCGGGGTGGTCATCGACCCGTAGCGAGACCTCGCGGCGCGGCGCAACAGGACGGCTTCGTGACAGCTCCGCCGGGCGCCGCGCCGCGACGAACCTGGGGCCGGCGGCAGGCCGGCGGGCCGGCCGTACGGCCGGGCGGGGCACATCGGGGCAGGTATCCGGAATGGTACCTGCCTTTCCCACGTATAACAGGGTAAAAACGGGGGAGGAGGCGAGGACGTGCGGGTTCTTCTGCAGAGTAGGGCTGATCTTCTCACCCTTCCGGCGGGCGACACCATCCAGATCCTAGAGACGAAAAAAGCCCTTCGGGCACTCGGGGTGGATGCGGACCACAGCGGAGATCTTGCACCGGACCTCGAGGGCTACGACCTGGTGCACCTCTTCAACCTGACCAGGGTGGCCGAGACCGCAGCTCAGTGTGAGAACGCCGTGCGCCACGGCAAGCCGGTGGTCGTGTCGCCCATCTACTGGAACCCCGAGGAGTACATTCTCCACGAGAGCCCCCGGTTGCAGGGGGCGCTGCTGAAATACTGGCGGCAGGATGACCCGTTGCGTCGCAGAGTGGTACAGTCTGCGGCCATGCTCCTGCCCAATGCCGAAGCCGAGGCGCGCCTCATCGAGAGGGACCTTGGGGTGACAGCTCCGTTTCGCGTGGTGCCGAACGCCGCCGACCCGGCTTTCGCGCGAGCTGACGCGAGGGAGTTCCTATCAAGGTTCGGGCTGGCGGATTTCGTGCTCTGCTGCGCTAGGATCTCGCCGAGGAAGAACCAGCTTGCGTTGGTGAGAGCAACGCGCGGCCTGGGGCTCCCGGTGGTCTTCATAGGTCCCGTGAACGACCCGTTCTACCTCGAGGCCTGCAAGAAAGAGGCGGACCCGTCCCACCATTTCCTCGGCTTCATGCCCCAGACGCAGCTCGGCAGCGCGTATGCCGCGGCCCGCGTCCACGCGCTGCCGAGCTGGTTCGAAACGCCCGGCCTTGCTAGTCTCGAAGCGGCGGTGGCCGGGTGCAACGTCGTGTCGACGGACAGGGGGACGGCCCGGGAATACTTCGGGCATCTCGCCTGGTACTGCGATCCCGCCGACGTGGGGTCCATCAGAGCGGCGGTGACGGCGGCGTACGGGGCGCCGCGGCGGCGGGACTTGGCGGCCGTTGTGAGCACCCGCTTCACCTGGGAACGCGCGGCGCGGGAGACCGCCGAGGCCTATGCCCAGGTCCTGGCGAGGCGGGGGCGAAGGGGCCTGGGGGCCGCGGCTCCGTGAGGTCGAATACAGGCTTCCAGCCGCGAATACCCATTTCAGTACAGCGCTCTAACGAAGGAGCGCGGTGTGCGCACGAGGATTTCACCGTGAGCATGAGCACAGGGATCCCGCACAAGGGTCTACACGTGAAGACGGAGACCCTCCGCGTCGAGCGGGTAGTGTGCCGGCTCGCGCGCGAGGTCACCATCGAGTCCCGCCGCCAGACGCCCGCGGACGCACGCGAAGCCGTGGGCGTCGCCGTCGACGTGCTAGCACCGTCGTGGGACGTGTTCCGCGGGTCGGCTCTGGCTTCGGCGACCGTCATGGTATGGGTGTACTGTCTGACGGAAAGGGGGCTCGTGCGCGCGCTCTCCTGGGCCGAGGACCTTCGCGTTCTGGTGGAAGATGCCGCGCTGCGGCCCGGCATGCGCGTCGAGGCGCGCCTTCGTGCGGAGCCCCAGGAGGCGTTGATCGTCGAGGGGTACCCTGCCGCCCCCGAGACCCAGGCCGAGCCACACGCGGCGGCCGCGACCCACGGCCGTAGCCAGCAAATAGTGGTCCTGGCGGCAGTCCACATCGAAGCGCTCGTGCTCGAGACCAAGGTGCTTCCGGTCGTCGTGTGTGTAGAAGCCGTGGAGCCCGTCGAGCCCGTCGAGCCCGCCAGACTCATCGAGGGTGTGGGAGCTGTCGGGGATGAGGGCGTCGAGGCCACTCCTCGCCGCGGGGGATGGGCCCGGCGCGTGTTGGAGGGGCTTCGCTCGTGCGCGAAGTGGAGGGCGGCCCGCGTTTGAGCGCGGGCGAAGCGTGTACGCCTTCGGCCGCGGCGGGGTAACACCCCGGCGTGTCCGGGCATACAATGCAGCATGAGCCTGCAGCGGAGATGGACTTCGCTGTGCGGAGGGTATCCTGAAGGATGGCTGGGTCCCAGGGGTCAACCAGGTGGAGGCGCACGCTCCGGTTCGGGATGAAAGGCCGTGACGTGGCCCTGCTCCAAGAAGAGCTGTCGCGCCTGGGTTACTACACTTGCGATATCGACGGGGTCTTCGGCATCCTCACTAAGGAAGCGGTGAGGGAGCTGCAAAAGGCCCACAGGCTCCGCGTGGACGGCATCGCCGGCAAGGAAGTCTTTGCCGTGATCGGCTCCGGGCTCGCGAAGCCCGTGCTCAGGCACTGCGTCGCGCGAGGGGAGACGTGCGCTCACATAGCGAGGCGCTACAACATCCCGATCGAGCTTCTCCTGCACGCCAACCGCCTGCGTGACGCGCAGGTGCATGAGGGCCAGCGGCTCGACATCCCCGTTTCGCGCCTTCTTGCTTACTTCGCCGGCGGCGACGCCGCCGAGAGGTCCTGGGGCTCTTACGAGCGTCACCTGGCGTTCATCTCCACGGTGGCCCCGCGCTGGTTCACCCTGGAAGCCGACGGCGCGGTCGCAGGCGAGCCAGCCAAGCGGGTCGTGGCTCTCGCGTCCCTTGCCGACATCCGCGTCGTGCCGGTGGTCGCGCCAGGACGCCGCCGTCCGCCTGCGACGGGCGACTGCGACCAACCCAAGCGTGGCGACCGTGGTTCCGGCGCCGATCGCGGCGTGGCAGGCGACGACGGATCCCCGAGCCCGCAGGACGACGAGGCGGGAGACTCCGCCCTCGACGCGGTGTTGATGGATGCCGCGGCTCGCCGCGCCGCGATAAAGGGCATAACAGCGGCCGCCGTGCGAAGCCGTGCCCACGGTATCATCCTCTCGGTGGCGGCGGCGCCGGGGCCCGCGGACGCCTACGCGCTCACCTCCTTCGTGCGTGAGCTTGCGTCCGTCCTCGAGCGCGACAAGCGCGACCTCACCCTTGAGATCCCCGCCCCGCGCATAGCCGCGGGCGACAACGGGAAAGAGGCCGGCGCCGGGGGAAGCTTCCTGGAGTACGAAGAGCTCGCGCGGGTTACGAGAAACCTCATAGTGCGGTTGCACGAAGAGCCCGAGCAGCTCGCGATGCCCGGCCCGCCCGCGTCCCCCGCGCTCGCCCGGGCCGTCATCAAGCACATGACGCGCGTCATCCCACCGTGGAAGATGATCCTCGGCATCCCGCTCTTCGGTGTGGACTTTTCAGCCGCGCCCGGGGCTCCTGCTATGCGCCGGGCCCATTTCGAGACGAAAGACATCCTGGACATTTACAAACCCTCGGTGGTCCGGGTCGAGGCCGGCGGCGCTTGCATGTTTAGGTACAGGTCGTTCCGGGTCAACCACACGGTGTTCTTCACGGACGCAGCGGCAGCCGGAAGCTACGCCGACCTCGCCATCAAGTTCAACTTGGCGGGGCTCGCCGTGGCGGACCTCGGGGACGAGGACCCCCTCGTATGGGACGCCTTCAGGACCAAGTTCAAAGCCCTCCGCGAGTCCGTTTTGCCCGCCTGACGGGAGCCGCTCTAAGGCGACGGCCGAGGAGGACAAGGTAAGATGCTTAGGGCCCTTGTCACCGGGATCACCGGCTTTGCCGGGAGCCACCTGGCTGAGTACCTATTGAGCCGCAACGATGTGGAAGTATTCGGCACGCTGAGGTGGAGGAGCAGGACTGAGAACATCGACGCCATCCGCGACCGAGTAAGGCTCGTCGAGTGCGACCTTTCAGACGCAACCTCAGTGGACTTGGTCATTCGCGAGGTGCGACCGGACCTTATCTTTCATCTCGCCGCACAGAGCTTCGTGCCGACGTCCTGGCTCGCTCCGGCGGAGACTCTGATGAACAACATCCTCGGAGAACTCAACCTGTTCGAGGCGGTGCGGCGCGCCGGTATAGACCCGCTCATCCAGATCGCGTGCTCGTCGGAAGAGTATGGGCTCGTGTACGAGGACGAAGTGCCTATAAACGAGCAAAACCCCCTCCGCCCGCAGAGCCCTTACGCCGTGAGCAAGATCGCCCAAGACTTCCTGGGCTACCAGTATTTCTGCAGCTACGGCCTGCGGGTCGTCCGCACGCGCACCTTCAACCACACCGGGCCCAGGAGGGGCGAGGTGTTCGTGACATCCAACTTCGCGAGGCAGATCGCCGAGATAGAGCACGGGCTGGCCGAACCCGTACTCAAAGTGGGGAATCTCGAAGCAAGGCGTGACTTCACCGACGTGCGCGACGTCGTCCGCGCATACTGGCTTGCGCTCGAGCGCGGGGAGCCGGGCGAGGTATACGTCATCGCGAGCGGCCGGGCCTACCGGATCGCCGAAGTCGCAAACATGCTGCTATCCATGTCCAATACCGAGATACGCATCGAGCAGGACGCCTCGAGGATGAGGCCGTCCGACGTCCCGGTCCTGCTCGGCGACTCGACGAAGTTCCGGCGGAGGACTGGCTGGGAACCCGTCATCCCGTTCGAGAAGACCCTTGCCGACCTGCTGGAGTACTGGCGCGGCAAGGTGGCGGTACGGTGTGTCGCACACAAGGCGGGCTGCCGGAACCACGACGGCGCCCGGGACTGCGCCGCCGGGAACGACGGCGGAGGCGGGGGGGACCGGCCGTGAAAGCGGTGGTGCTCGCGGGCGGCAGAGGAACGAGGTTGCGGCCCCTCACGCACGACACACCCAAGGGTCTCGTCCCGATGGTGACCAGACCGTTCATCGAGTACCAGATCGAGCTCCTCCGCACGCACGGGATACACCGGATTGTGCTTTGCCTGAACTACATGGCGTCCGAGTTCTCGAGGCTGCTCCAGGACGGCTCCAAGTGGGGGGTGTCCGTGGAGTACGCCGTGGAGGAGGCGCCGCTGGGGACGGCGGGGGCCATAAAGAACTGCGAGGCGTTCCTGGGCGGCGAGCGGGCGCTGGTGCTCAACGGCGACGTGTTGACAGATGTCGACCTCGCGAAGCTCCTCGCCGAGCACGAGGAGAGGGGAAGCGACGTGACCATAACCACCGCCACGGTGGATGACCCCGCTGCGTACGGGCTTGTGCTCGCCGACCGGGAAGGCCGCGTCACGGGGTTCCTGGAGAAGCCGGGCTGGGACGAGGCAGCAGTCAACACGATAAACGCGGGCATATACGTGATCGAGCCCTCCGTCATCGCTGCGCTCCCGCAAGGCCGCGAGGTCTCCTTCGAGCGCGAAGTGATCCCGGCTCTCCTTGTGAATGGCGCCGCGGTGCGGGCCCATTCGAGCCAGGGTTACTGGTTGGACATCGGCACGCCGCGCAACTACCTGAAGGCTCACATGGACGTTCTCGACGGGAAGATCGACGTGGTGGTCCCGGGGCGCAAAGTGGGACGGGGGATATGGAGCGGCAAGAACCCGGTGGTCCACAGGACCGCTCGTCTCACCGGACCGGTCGTCATGGGACACCACGTGTCGATTCAGGCGAGGGCGCACGTAGGCCCGCGGGTCGTTCTGGGCCACGGGTGCGTCGTGGCCGAGGGGGCGCAGGTGTCCGAGTCGGTGCTTCACGAGAACGTCCAGGTAGGCAAGGGCGCCAGGATCCGCAGGTGCGTGCTTGCGGCGGGTGTGCGGGTTGGAGACGCATGCTGCTTGGACTCGATGGTCGTGGCGCCCTCAAGCGCGATCGGGGCGTGGACGTGTGTTGACCCCGGGCTCTCGGCACCTCTCGTGGGGTAGAGCGACAGAAGAGGCCGGCCGCCCACCGCCCACCGCCCACTGCCCACCGCCCGGCGCCAGCCGCCCGCAGCCCCGGCGGCGGGGCGTCCGCACCTGCACGATGCGCTGCGGGCCCGCTCCGTTCCCGCAGAGGCGTCGCGTATCGAAATGTGCGCACATTTTGTTTAGTCGCCCGCATATAGTAGAAATGAAAAGCGAGTGTACTGGTCTCATGCCTGTCACGAGAAAGGGGGAGAGGAGATGGCTGTGGGTGTCGAGCTCAAGGAGGAGCTCCTCAAGGTCGAGCAAGTCGTGGGCGAAACCACGGCCCGTAAGGTCCTGCGCGAAATGCTCACGGTTCCTGAGAACTTGCCTACCGCCGAGAAGGTCATCAGCGTCGACGCGGACATCCTCACAAGTTCGTTCCAGCTCATAAGGGGCAAGGTGCTCGTGGAGGGCACCATCAGGGTGCGGGCGCTGTATGTAGCACGGGTGGCTGCCGGCACCCAGCCGGTGCAACTCCTTGAGCAGGATGTATCTTTCGAGGTCATCGCCGAGATTCCGGGGACGGACCCCTCGATGAACGCTTTCATCGATGTGGATATCCACGATGTGTCGTTCGATTTGGTTGACGTCCGCACCCTGGACGTCCGACTCGTCTTGTCCGCGATGGTGAAGGTCACGAGGACCGAGCAGATCGAGGTGGTGACCGAGGTCACCGGCCCGCCGGACCTCCAGGTGGCCAGGGAGCTCTTGAAAGTCGAGGACGTGATAGGAGAGGCGACCGCGCAGGCCCTTGTGAGCAGCCGGCTTGCCGTCCCGCCTGAGAAGCCGGACATCGAGTCGGTCATCAGCGCGGAAGCGAAGCCACGCCTCACCGACGTCCAAGTCCTCGACGGCCAGGTGGTGGCCGAAGGCCTCATCGATGTTGACGTCCTGTACGCGGCGGTGCCTCACGATCCTTACATGCCGAGGTTGCCGGTGCATTTCTTCTCGACTCAACTTCGGTTCTCGCAGGTCATCGAGGTCTCCGGGGCGGCTGTGGGCATGCGGGCACAGGTAAGGCTTGTGCTCGAGGCGGTGAGCTTTACCGAACTTGATTTTCGCACGGTGAGCGTCGACGTGGTCCTCAAGTTGACCGCGAAAGTGACCGTCGTCAGGCAGCTCGAGGTCGTCACGGAAGTGACGTCCAAGACCACCGTGCTCGACGTGGAGAAGAGGCTGCTCCGCGTGGAGGACGTCATCGGCGAGGACACGGTGCAAACGATACTCAAGGAGGCGCTCGAAGTTCCGAGAGAGAAGCCGAACATCGAGCGTGTCCTCAGAATCGACAGCTCCGTCAAGGAGGCATCCTACAGGATCATCGACGGCAAGGTGATCGTCGAGGGCGTCGTCGAGCTCCAGACGCTTTACGTGGCCCAGACCCCCGAGCGCGACCAACCGGTGCACCACATGTCCCACCGCCTGAAATTCACACAGGTGGTTGAGGTGCCCGGGACCCAGGAGGGATTCCTGGCCGAGACGCGCATCGCGATAGAGCACGTTGACTTCGAGGTGCTTGATGACAGGCACTTCACCGCGAAGGTCCTCATTGGCGTGTTCGCGAAGGTCACCGAGCCCGTCCAGCTCAACGTCGTGGTCAACGTGGTGGTCGTGACGCCTCCGGAGGTGCCGTGCGCGCAGCCCACAATTGTGATGGTCACGATTCAACCGGGCGATACGCTCTGGGCTCTCGCGCGCAAGTACAACACGACCGTGGCCGCGATAATCCACGCCAACCCGGGCATTCAGCCGGAGAATCTCCAGGTGGGCCAGGTGATCCAGATCCCCGCCTGCCCGGCGCCCAAGGGCTGAGCCAAACCGGCCAAAGCAGCAGCGTTTCAGGCCCGTCATGACTTCCGTTCCGGGCGTCGGGCGCCTGGGCAAAGGCCACGGGGACCGTGCCCGTGGCCTTTGCCCGAAGGAGGAGCGCGATCTCAGCCCGGCCGTGGGACGCGACCGGTCGTCGCTTCTTCGCGGGGTTCAGGAAAGCACGATTGTGGGAAAGGGAGGGAGAAACGAGATGGTTCTAAGGAGGGAGCGGCTGAAGCTCTTCGAGGTGGTCGGCGAGCGGCTGACCAGCGTCACGTTGAGAAGCGTGCAGTCGGTGCCCAACGGGAAGCCCGACGTCCAGAAGATCTTGAGCATCGTGAACGTGACGGTGTCGGCCACCGGCACGCCGCTGCCACACAAAGTGGTCGTGGAGGGCACGGCGACGGTCCAGACGATCTACGTTGCCGCCACGGCTGACCAGCCCGTGCACCACATGGAGCATACCATCAGCTTCGTCCAGTTCGCGGACGTTCCTGGGTCGCAGCCGGGCATGACCGTGCTTGTGAGGCCGAGGGTTACGTTCTCGGACATAGTGATCAGAAACCCGAGGGAAGTCGAGATCGAACTCATCATAGAGCTCTTCGTGAAAGTTACTCAGCTCGTGCAGCTTGACGTCGTGACCGACGTGATGTTCAAGAGCATCCCGGTCAAGGTGGAGAAAAACCTCGTCCGAGTCGAACGCGTGGTTGGCGAAAACACCGGCCAGGTGATACTGAGCAACACGCTCACCGTGCCGGCCGGCAAGCCGCCGATGATGAAGATCCTCGGCATCATCAGCACAGAGGTGATGCCCACTGAGGTGAGGGTGATCCCCGACCTCGTCATCATCCAGGGGCAGATCAGGACCCAGATTCTCTACGTCGCGAACTTGCCGGACCAGCCGGTGCATCACATGCACCAGACCGTCAACTTCCTCGTGAACATCAGGATCCCCGGGGCCATGCCCGGCCTTATGGTCGAGCTTTTCCCAACTGTGGAATTCGCCCAGGCGACGCTCGTAGACCCGATGACGCTCATGCAGGATGTCGTCATAAGCATATTCGCAAAGGTCACGGAGATCCAGCAGATGAGGGTCGTGACCGACGTCAGGTCCGACAGAATACCCATCAATGCCGTGCGGCAGCTGGTCGCCATCGAGGATGTTGTGAACGAGTCGACCCAGCAGGTCAACGTCCGCCAGCAGGTCACGGTTCCCGCGGAGAAGCCCGCGGCCGCCAAGATCATCAGCGTCTTCAGCTCGGCGGTGGAGATAACCCGCTCGGACATCCTGGACGGCAAGGTGATCATCGAGGGCAGGCTCGTCCTGCAGGTGATATATGTCGCGGCGCTGGCAGATCAGCCGGTTCACCACATGCACCTCGAGGTGCCGTTCACTACCTTCGTGGACCTGCCGGGCGCAGCTGCCGGGATGAACATCCTCGTCAGGCCGAGGGTGGAGTTCGCCAGCGCTCAGCTCCTGCCGGTAGGGGTTACCCCGCCACCCGAGATCGGCACGCGGGACGTGCTTGTCGACGCCATAGTCGAGCTATTCGTCAAGGTCACGAAGACCGTGCAGAAGCACGTGGTTGTCGATGTGCTGGTGCCTGAGGAATTCCGGGACATGAACTAACTATATCCGGGGTTGCCGGTGTTGCGCTCGGGGACGGCGCCCCAAGCGGAGCGCCTTGACAAGACCCGGCCCGTCGGGCAAATGGCCGGATTTCGACACCCCTCGTGCAATCACTGGCAACCCCTCCCAACAGTCGGGAGCATTTCTACACCCTCACTTAGGCCGATCGCCTGGGACGGGTGCCACCGTGGCAGGCGCCCTGCAGCAGCCTTTCGATCAACTGGATCCTGGTGGAAGGGACCCCAAGCGTTCGCGCGGGGTCCCTTGCCGTACCTTTCGGGCATGTCGGGCGACAACCGAGTGGCCGGTGACGCGAGGCTCGTCCGGCAGCCGGAGCGGCGGCCGGGCCGGCCTTGGGCGGCGTGGCGGCGGCGCTCGCAGCGGCGGTGGCGGTCGTGGTGGCGGCGGTGGTGGTGGCGCCGGACACCGCCCGAGCATATCATATCCTGGTGAAGAGCTTGCAGGTGGGAGGGAGGGAGCGAGGTGTCTTCAGGTGTGACCGTAGCTGGTTTTCCCCGGCGAAGAGTGAAGGTCGAGGTGGTCGTCGCCGATGTCACGACGAGCGTCGTGGCGAGCGGCCGCCTGGTTGTGCCGCCTCCGAAACCGGACATCGCGTCGATCCTCGATACCCAGGCACAAGTGGCTATCTCCCAGGTCAGCGTCGTCCCAGGGGCGGTGGTCGTCCAGGGGAACGTGAACGTGAACATTCTTTACGTGTCCACGGCGCCGTCACAACCGGTGCATGCCTTTGAGGGCACGTTGTCTCTGTTCGGTAGCGCGAGCGTGCCTGGGGTTTTCAGCGGCATGATCCCGGAGGTGCTTGTAACAAGCGTTTTCGCAACATCGCGGCTCGTCGATCCGAGGACCGTCGAGGTGAATGTGCTGGTATCCCTGCGTGTGCGGGTGCTGAGGGAGGAGATAAGCGAGGTGGTGGTCGAGGCGCCGCCTACCATCGTCGTTCCGACGGTGACGGTGCCCGTGACGCCGGTGGTGAGACGGCGCGTGGTCACCGTGGAGCGGGCCGTGCTGCAGGGAGAGTCTGAAACCGTTGCCGCGGGGACGATATCAATACCGCCTGACAAGCCGGGCGCGTCCCAGATCATCCGCACCGACGCCGCAGCGTCGGTGACCGCCACGCAGGTGCTGCAAAACAAGGTGGTGGTAAACGGGGCTGTATCCGTGCGCGTCCTTTACGTGGCCGTAAGTCCTGGTCAGCCCGTCTTCTCGGTTGACGGCGCCTTGAGCTTCAGTGCCATCGTGAGACTGCCAGGCGTGCAGCCGGGGATGTTCGCGTTCGCCTCGGTGCAAGTCGAGGCGGCGGACGCCGAGATCGTGAACGCACGCACGCTGCGGGTGAGGGTGGTGCTCCGCGTGTCCGTGGTCGTCACGGTGGACAAAGACCTCACGCTCGTCACAGCCGTTGAAAACCTCCCGGAGCCATTGGTGGCTGTGACACGAGTCTTCCTTGTGGAGGAGATCGTCGGGCAAGTGGAAGACACGTC
Organism: Betaproteobacteria bacterium; assembly: GCA_050260395.1. Taxonomy (GTDB): domain Bacteria; phylum Bacillota; class SHA-98; order UBA4971; family UBA4971; genus UBA6256. Next base: position 2,620 of record JBLNCC010000069.1, on the reverse strand, counting down.
CACGATTCCCGTGCGGATCGTCGTGCCAGCCGAGTTGCCCGCGGTCGGCCGCGTGATCCAGTCGTTCGCGCAAGCCCGCGTGACCAGGACCACGGTCCTAGACGGTGTGGTGCTGGTCGAGGGGACCTTGCGGATCACCGTGCTTTATTCAGAGCTTCCGTCCCAAAGAGTGTTCGCGACCGTTGAGACGGTGCCGTTCTCGCTGACGCTGAGAGTGCTGGGCGCCATTCCCGCGTACTACGCTGTGTGCGACGTGGACGTCACCAGGGTGGTGGCTGTGCCGGTCGAGCCCAGGTTCGTAAATGTGCGAGTCGGGCTGCGTGGCTGGACCATGGTGACGCGCATCGACACCGTGTCTGCCGTGGTGGGCGTGAGCGACAAAACGGCGGGCGCGGGCGGGCAGGTATCTACGTCGGGGCGCGTCCACGTAGTGCAGGTGGGCGAGACGTTGTACCAGATAGCCAAACGTTACGGCACCACGGTCGCGGCCATCGTTCAGGCCAACGCGATTCCCGACCCCGACCGTATCGAGATCGGCGACACGCTCGTTATCCCGTGAACCAGGGCAAAACCGTGAGTCTCACGCGGACCCGGTAGTCACCGGGTTGCCGGTGATTGCACTGGAGGACAGCACCTCAAGCGGGGCGCATTTCGTCAAAATCCGGCCCATTGGGCCAACGGCCCGGTTTTGACGCCCCTCGTGCGATCACCGGCAACCCCTCCAGAGGCGCGTCAGCGGGCTCGTCGAGCCTAGCCTTCACTTTGCTCGCGAGGAGATCGTCGTGAGGTCGGTCACCTGCAAAACGTTGTGTGTAAGGAAATCTAGCACCGACGCGGGAATCTTCTCGGGTATCGGAGTGCTTCCAATCGTTCCGTACGGCGGTCTACGATGAGAGTAGACCGTGAACAGACACCGTTGTCAACACATAAGAGATCACACATAAGTGTGACATCTATGCGCCGCAGGAACCAGCAGGGCCGCGGCAGGACAGCTGGGCCGGGTTGTCGAACTAAGAATAGGCCGCTTTCGGCGCGGCAACCGTGTGCATGATTATCAGGATCATACCGTGCGGGAACACCATGTGGAAGAAGGGAAAAGAAATGGAGGGCGAATACGCGAAATACGCTGAGCTGGCAAAGAGCCTCGGGGCTGTCGATGCCCTTGTGATCGATGCGCGGGACATCGTGTTTGATCCCAGGACCTACCTCAAGTGCATGTACGGCTGTTCCACCTGGGGAAAATGCTGGGTGTGCCCGTCGGCCCCTGGGGCGCTGAAGCCGTGGGAGGCTGAGAAGGTGCTGTCGCGCTACAAGCACGCTGTGCTCATCCATACGCACGACAAGGACTCCTCTCAAAGGATCTCATTCGCCGTGGAAAGCCGGGCGTACGTGGACGGGTACTACTTCGCGTTCAGCATGAGCGATTGCGGTCTGTGCGCCGAGTGCAGCTTTCCGGAGGACAAGCCCTGCCGCTTCCCGGGCAAGGCACGTCCCGCCATGCAGGCTATGGGGATCGATGTGTATGCCACTGCGCGAAGGCAGGGGCTTCCGATAGAGACGCTTGCCAACGAAAACCAGCAGCAGAACTGGTATTCGCTTGTAATGATCGAATAGTCGTCGGGAGGTCGCGCAGGAAAGGACATGAATGCGGCAAGATTCATAGAGCGGCTCAAGCTTGCCCCAGAGTACCGGGGTCAAATCGTCCACGTCGAGAACATTCCCGCGCGGCAGGCGCGCTACGGCGACGTCGTGCCGCCGCTTCACCCGCGCGTAGCCGCGATCCTGGCGAAGGTGGGCATCGAGCGGCTCTACACCCATCAAGCCCAAGCTATACAGGTGATCCGGGAAGGGCATGACGTCGCCATCGTGACGTCCACTGCGAGCGGCAAGACCCTTTGCTACAACGCGCCCGTCCTCGAGAGGCTCGCCGTGGACCCTGGGGTGAAGGCGCTTTACCTGTTTCCCACGAAGGCGCTTGCTCAAGACCAGCTCCGGGGCCTTCTCCGCTACCGGGAGATTGATCCTGACATGCCGATCGTGGCAGGCACTTACGACGGCGACACGCCACCGAACGCCAGGCGCAAGCTGCGCGACGAGGGGAACATCATCCTCACGAACCCTGACATGCTCCACCAGGGCATCCTGCCACGCCACCCGTCGTGGGGCCCGTTCTTTGCGAACCTGGCTTTCGTGGTCATCGACGAGATGCATACATACAGGGGCGTGTTCGGCTCCAACGTCGCGTGCGTCATCCGGCGCCTCGAACGTATCTGTGAGCACTACGGTTCGAGGCCGCAGTTCATCTGCTGCTCGGCGACGATCGCAAACCCGAAAGAGCTTGCAGAAAAGCTCATAAATCGCCCCGTCACGCTCATCGACGACGACGGCGCGCCGCGTGGGCCGAAGAAGTTCGTGTTCTGGAACCCCCCGTTCGTGGACGCCGCGCGGGTGGAGCGAGGAAGCTCGAGCGTCGAGGCAGAGCGGCTCCTGGTCGAGCTTGTCCGGGATAGGGTCCAGACGATCACCTTCGTGAAGGCGCGCGTGGTGGCGGAGCTGATCTACCGGTTCGCGCAGGAGCGCCTCCAGCAAATAAGCCCGTCGCTGGCACGCGCGATCAAGC
>JBLNCC010000068.1:0-3596 GCA_050260395.1 Betaproteobacteria bacterium | reverse complement strand
CTCGTACCCGATGACCTTGGTCTCGCCGTTCTCGTACGCGAGCTTGGGGATGCCCCATATCGAGACGGTCTTGATGATTCCCCCTCGGATCCACCGCTTGAGGTCTGAAGCCGCCTTGTCCACCACGCCTCGGAAATACGCCTTGCCATCGCGCCACAGGGCGCCGACCCAATGCGTCACCGGCGTCCTGAACTCCCAATCCACGTTTTCAGGGTCCTGATGGCCTTCATAACCAGGGAGCCCTTCCGCATTGACCACGTCGACGATGTCCTGTAGGGCACGCGGGAGGTAGTCCCAACCCCGCTTCGACTTGCCGGCGGGAATCTCCACCACGATCTCGAGAGGATCGTCGTCGCCGGCCTTGAGAGCATTGGTATCGACCGCGGAGGATACCGGAACTTCCTCGACGCTCATCTCCCCGCAGATACGGGCCGTGACGGATACCATCTCGCCGGCCAGGCTCTCCGGGGCCGGCATGTCGAGCTCACGATAATGCCGGAGAAGGTGCTTCCTTGCTTTCTCTTTCTCCTCAGCGGTCAGGTTCGGCTCACTTCTGCCGCCCGCGAGCGCGGCCGCCGCAGCAATGAGGCCGGCGCGGTTCAGGACTACGGTCCCGTCGTCCCGCACCTCATGGTGAGGGCCCCAGCAATCCGCCTGCGTAAGGTCCTTATTGACTTCGGCCTTGACCACCGCGTAGACCTCGCGCACGGCGGCGGTTACACCCTCCGCACCCTCCTGGAGACCCTGTTTCAAGAGCTGCCAGATCCTACTCTTGTCCACGTCGCCCCAGGCTTTGCCGCTCACCGATTTCACGATCTTGAGACCCTTCGGCACATTGTCACCTCCCTTCAGGGCATAAGAAAACCGCCTCAGCTCGCGCCTCGGCGGTCAACCCTTGCCGCTGAACTTCCCAGTCTGCATGTCCCTGATGAGGATCTTCCCTGTCCTGCTGTTCACCTCCGCCTGCTTCTGGACCAGCTTAACGGGTCCGGGCGGCGATGTCCCAAGCCTGACGATCTGCTGACCCAAGGTCCCCACCTCCTTCCCGGCGAAACAAAAGACCGCTCTGCTTTTCGCAGTAGCGGTCGTGTCTCGATTTCGTGATATCTCCGGACTACAGGCTTGCTGGGCCCCTTCCGTCGAAGGCGTCCATCTTCGTCTTGTACTCCCTCACCAGCTCCTGAAATGCCACGAGGGCTTCAGTCTTCAGCGTCCCGCGCTCCCTCTGCTTAGTGAGCCTTGAGCGCCTGTGCTCGATGAGCTGCTGCATCTTGCGGAGCTCGGGGGTGGTCCGGCAGACGATGTATTCCTTGCCGCACTCGGGGCAGGTGAAGTAAGTCGTCTCGATGTCGCCCTCGCGCCTGGTCAGTACGAGGGGCTCGAATTCGGCTTTGCAGGAGTCGCACCTAGCTACCATCGTTGCCACCCCTCGCCCGGGATGCCTCATAATCAGCGCGAAGCGCCTTGATGACGCCCTCTGCTTGCCTGACGAGCCGCTCGAGGTTCCTGAGCTTGCGGACCTGCACCCTGGTCAGCTTTCCCGTCGCCTCCCCGGTCCTCAGGATCGCAAGATACGAAACGAGCTGATCGAAGTAGACCAGCTTGCCCTCTTTGCGATAGTCCGGCAGCGCGTCCCACACCTCGGCCGCCTCGACCACATAGTCGAGGAGCCGGCAGGACGCGCGAAGCCATTTGTCGTAGTAGAGGCTGCGGATATCCCCCATGTCTACAGTTCGCCTTCGATGGCCACGCTCTGGATCCCTTCTCGCAAGTTGCTGTCCGAATTACGCTTGGTATATTTCATTATACCACTTTTCCAGATCCGGCTCACTGCCGGGGTCGCGCAGCCATCGCTTCAACCGTTCGACGAACTCGCCCGTGTTCTCAACCAAAGGTATCTGGTAGCAAAGACAGTTTGGGTGCGGCGTTATCGGCTCTTCCCCGGCCGGATAACCCCCGGGGCCCAGGTTGTAGAGGTCCGCCTCCGCCAGGTCGTCGCAGACGTCTCGCAGAGGATGGCTGGACGACAGCATCCACCTCACGCCCCGGTAGCTCGGGTTCACCCGGCCGGCCGCGTACGTCCCTTCCTGGAACGCCATCGTCATCTCGGTGCGGGCAAGCCGAAGAGCCTCGTAACTGAGGTTCTTGGGGATTCGCTTCCCCATGCGCTCCATCATGTTCGGGTAGTCCTTGGCCAGCGTCCCTCGCCCGTGGCGCACGTACTTCTCGATGTCCCGGGCGATCTTCACGGCGTCCCGGCCTCGGGCGGTGCTGTCCCAGATGATCGTCCGAATGGCCTCCCGGGCTTCTGTGCCCTTCTCCCAGATCCGGTTAGACAGCTTCATGCCGTTCCGGGTCCTGGCCCAGATCGCCTCGACCGCCCGGGCGTTGACGTCCCCGAAGCCCCGCTGGATCTTCCAGGCGCTCAGGCGAATCCCAGCGTCCTGCACGGCCTGCATCAGCTGCCACTGCAAGGGGCTTGCCCCGGCCTTGACGGCCAGCGGCAGGTCTTCCTCGAGCTTCTTCGTGATAGCCTGGCTTATCCGGTCGGCCTCGGCCCTGAGGGACTTCTCGAGGGCCTTGAGGTGGTTCCGGGTGAGCGGCCCTATCGTCGGCTTGAGCCGCCGGATCTCCTCGGCCACCCGGTCGGCGGCGTCGAGATATATCTTCCGTATCGCCGGTTCCTGCCGGAGCCTCAGCCGGAGGAATTCGCTCCTGGCCTCCAGGATATAGCGGGCAAACTGCTCGTCGCTCTCGCTCTTGATGCGGAGAATGTTCTTCCAGAGCATGTCCTCAAAGCGCTTGTCGGCCATGCTCAGTCACCCGCATTCCCGAGGGCCTTGTCGATGAGCTTCTGCTCCTCCTCGGCAAGCTCGCCGTCCTCTAGCCGAGCCATCAAGATCCTGGTCTTGATTATCCGCTCGCGCTCTCCAGGGATATCCGGGTCATCGCTCAGGTAGTCGTTCATGGTTTCGATATATTGGCCGAGGAACTGGACAGCCGCCTCAAGACTTATCAGGCCATTCTGCAGCGCGTTGACCAGCGCATTCACGATGCGCTCCAGGGTTTCGGCCACGTCCTTTTCATCCCGCGGATCAACCTCGTCCCACTCCAAGGTGGTCGCGTACGTCGAGAACTTCTTCCTCTCGGCCTGGGCCGTCATGGCAAGCACGATACGGGCGACCCTCTGCCAGGCCTCGGTGAAATGCTCGCGCTTGCGGGCGATCCGGCGCACCAGGATCGGCATCTGCTCCTTCACCGAGCTGAGCGAACTGGGAGTATGCACCCCAAAAGCAAACTCCGGCGTCTCCGAGGTATCCACGATGCAGTAGAACAGGAGCTTTAGAAGCTCTGCGGCGTCCCCGATCGCGCTCTTGACCTCGACGAATTCTGCGTCCTCTTCATCGAGGAAGATCAAGAGCTCATGGCCGTCAAGGTTGATGGTGCCACCTTGTTCAGCGAACGCCTTCGGGTCGGTGATGCCAAAGTTGTTGGCGAGGAACCGCGCGACGTCCTTGAGCTTGAGCTTGAGCCTGGGCGTCGAGTGCATCTTCGAGCCCTGGATAGCGTGCAGCATCACGTCATGGTACGCCTTC
>JBLNCC010000067.1:0-3731 GCA_050260395.1 Betaproteobacteria bacterium | reverse complement strand
GGCTGGGCGACTGCGGTCGGGGAGAAAACCTACACCTACCCCGGATGCGACGCGGGCAAGGCGTATTTGATCGAGCCGCGGAAGTACTTCCGTGAGCTTCTGAAGCACGACCTCATGACGGATGCTCAGAGTGGGGACCTTCTCCGGCTCGTCGAGCAGACGGTCGTGAGCCGTGCGCGCCGTGGCGTGATTGCCTCTCCGGCCAATGCCGTCGAGGAACTCACGCTGCCCTCATAAGGCGGTGATAGCGAATGGCGAGGTGTGCTGACTGCGCCTGGTTTCCCTGGAAGCCAGGCGCTGATGTTTCCAGCCTGCCGACAATGAACTGCTATCCGGGGTCGCCGAGGCGGAGGTGGACGCCTGACGGAGTGACGGCGGAGCACGGCTGCGGGCATTTCAAACCGCAGGCTGTAGCCAATTCCCGCCAGAAAGTAGCGGTCGAGGCGCCTGTGGCTGTTTCCGAGGTCGCGACACCCGCGCCTCAGCCCGAGAAGCCCAGGAAGTCTGGCAAGCAGAGGAGATGATGACCGATGGCAGTGTTGACCATTCAGAGGCTCACAAGCGCCGGGCTGACGCCGAGCTTCGCCGCGGCGGACGTCGCGGGCGACAAGTTCGCCAACAACGGGCGGACGCTTCTTGTGGTCAAGAACGGTTCGGCGTCCCCTGTGACCGTGACCGTGAACTCGCAACGCAAGTGCGACCAGGGATTCGATCACGACGTTACGGTCGAGGTGCCGGCGGGGTCCGAGAGGTGGATCGGGCCCCTGGACCCCGCGCGCTTCAACAACGCGAGCGGCCAGGTCGAGGTGGCGTATTCGGCGGTTGCCTCGGTAACGGTGGCGGCGGTGCAGCTCTGAGGAGTGATGGTCTATGACTCCTGATGACAGCCTTCGGGCTAGGCTCCGCAAGCTTCTTGATGAGAGGATCCCTGTCGGAGGGACAGAAGCGGACACCAGATTCACCGATGCTGACCTTGATGAACTGCTCCTGGAGGCTGATAGCATCTTCGAGGCCGCGTCCGCGGGCTGGACCATGAAGGCGGGCATGTATCAGGCCGAGATGGGCGACGTAGACCAGATGACCCTCGGGCAGGAGACGGAACGCCTCACCTCGCTGAAGGAACGCCAGGAGTACGCCCTCAAGATGGCGGACAAATACGCGGCTATGGCGCAAGCCCAAGGGGTCGGCAGTGTGCTTCTCAAGATCACCCCGCCGGAGGTGCTGTAAATGAATCCAGCGGTCGCGCGGCGGAACGTTGCAAGGCAGATAGCACGCAACCCGACTGACATCTGGATCAAGCGCATAGTCGAGATGGACGACGGGGCCGGGGGCACGATCCGGCAGGAGATAACGCTTCCGGCCCAGACTGTGCGGGTGTTTATGAGCACATATGCGCAGTTAAAGGAGATTGCAACCGAGGCCGTGCAGATGCAGGTCCAGCGATGGGGCATGCTCGCCGGGTGGGACGCGGATATTCGGGGCGGCGATACGTTCACGGCGCAGGGAAGGAGCTTCCGGGTCCGGGGTGTCGACCAGGCGGCTACCGGGGGTGAAGTGGTAGCCCTCCATGTTGACCTCGAAGAGGTGAGCTAAATGCCCGGGGCGGACAAGGTCATAGCCAACATGCGGGAGTGGGAGCGGCGGACGAGAGCCGCTCTCTTTGCTCTCGGGCAACACTACGGGGCTAAGATGGAGTCAGAAGCAAAGCAGGAGGCTCCTTGGACTGACCGGACCGGGAACGCGCGGCAAGGGCTATTCGGCGAGCCAAAGGAGACAGAGGACGTGCTACGAGTCCGGATATCACACAGTATGGAGTACGGAGTGTACCTCGAGCTCGCCCACAGCCAGAAGTATGCGATCCTTGAACCTGTCGCCAAACGCAACGCTCCCGAGTTCATCCGCGACGCCCAGGAGGTGATTCGCAGGTGAGAAAAGCCCTGTATCAACATCTCACGGCGAATTGCCAGAGCGTGAAGACGTGGAAGCAGCCTTACCAGGCCAATGCCTCGACCCCGAAGCCATTCGGGGTCGCTTTGTTCGGCGAGAGGCCTCGGAGCCCGTTCAACCGGCGGGGCGCGTTCCAGGACGTGACGATCTGGGTGTACTTCGCGCCGGGGAGCTACCTTCCGGTGGACGAGGCGGTTAAAGAAATCAAGAGCCTGCTTGCCGGCAAGGTGCTCACCACCGAGGACGGGCGGGCCTTTCTCGTCGAGTGGGACCAGGACGGGCGAGACTTCTACGATGACGCATTGCAGGCGCTGGCGAAGCGCATTGACTTCACCATTCCGTTAGGAGGTTGATCGGAGATGGCAGGAGTTGGACCGACCTACGGCGTTAAGCTCTTGGTGCTCACCGAATTGAACGCCGATGGGTCAGAAAAAGTGGACGGGAAGGTTGTGCGGATAACCACTCCGCAGCAGGTATCGTACGATCCGCAGATCATCGAGGGATCCAGGCAGGAGCTTCGGGGCGGGGACAGTGTGGTAGCTACCGTCGAGGACGATGACGTCCTCGTCGGGATGAATGCCACATTCCAGGACGCCATCCTCGCCTTCGAGGCGATGGCCATGATCGGCGGCGGGACCCTGGTGGGCACTGCGCCTGACTATACAGGCTACGTCCCACCTACAATCGCCGAGCAGAAGGCAAGCCCGCGGCCTCCGTTCAAGGCTGAGATCTACGCGGCGGAATACGCTGAGGGCGCCCAGAACGCATCGGACATCGTAGGCTACATCAAGGTAACTCTCTGGAACGCAAAGGGGCGTATTCCGACGTTCGCCCAGCAAGACAGGAACTTCGTGGTGCCGAGCTATACCATCAAAGGCCGCGAGAACAAGGCGCAGAGCAAGCCCGCGTTTACAATCGACAGGGTGGCAAGCCTGCCAGTATAAGGAGTGTAGCTCATGAGTGAAGAGCTTAAGGTAACGCCTATAGAGGAGATCCGGAACAAAGCCTGTCAGGTAGTGGCGCTTCCCGGTTGGGAGCCCGGCGAGGTCTTCTATGCGAAGGTCCGCCGGGCTTCGCTTTTGGCTCTGGTGCAACAGGGGGTCATTCCGAACGAGCTCTTGCCGATCGTCTACAAGATCATCTCCAAGGGCGGGCAGTTCAACCCCATGACCGATTCCACGTCGGAGGAATTCAAGCAGTTCATCGAGATGCTGAACGCCATCTGCAAGGCCGTGCTCGTGGAGCCGGCCTATGAGGAAGTCGCGGAATACCTGACAGACATTCAGCGGACGGCGATCTTCCTCTACACTCAGCAGGGGCTAAGAGCCCTGGAGCTTTTTCGCAAGAGACAAGAATCTCTTATTGCGCTTGGCGGTGACGGCAAAGGAGTTCGGGGTAAGGCCAAGTGACTACCTGCCGGAACTCGGCACGTACGAGGCCTTCTGCCTCGACGAGGCCTGCGCTCACGTGCTGATCGCCATGCGCGAAGAAGCGCGGAAGGAAGCGGAGAAAGAAATCAAAGCCAAGGCCGGGCGCCGGGAGCCTGTCTCCAGGGGGCCCGTGTCGCTGGACTGGATGATGCAGCGGCAGGCGCAATGGAAGCAAACCGGGCGATACAGAATCTGATCGCCCGGTTTGCGTTTTGACGGCGGGTGATGTTGATGCCGTGGGGTTCGATGGGGACAATCTGGGCCGAGATGGGCCTCAATTATGCAGGCCTTACGCGCGGCATGCAGGAGGCTACTCGGCAGATAGAGGCATTCGACCGCGACGTCAACGCTCGG
>JBLNCC010000066.1:0-4381 GCA_050260395.1 Betaproteobacteria bacterium | reverse complement strand
GTGGGGCTCGACCCGAGGCAGATCATAGAGATCCGGCAGCTCATTCGGAGCCTCGGAGGAAAGCACACGGTGATACTGAGCTCACACATTCTACCCGAGGTGAGCATGGTGTGCGGCCGGGTCGTGATCATCAACAACGGACGCCTGGTCGCCATCGATACACCGGAGGGGCTTGCCCGCAGGCTGCGAGGGTCGCAGTGTCTCGCGGTGCGTGTGCGCGGGCTGCGGGACGCGGTCGTGTCCGAGGTGGGAGCGCTCGCGGGCGTGCGGTCGGTCTCGGTGGACGACTCCGAGCCGTCGAGGAACGCTGATGGAGCGCAAAAACGTGACGGAGAGGTGCTCTTGTCGGTCGAGACGGAGCTCTCGGCGGATATCCGCGAGGCGCTCTTTTTCAAAATGGCGGAACGCGGGTGGCCCATTCTGGAGATGAGGTTCGTCGACCTAAGCCTGGAGGACGTGTTCCTCAGGTTGACCACCGAAGAGAAATTGGAGGACTCGGCGGAGGTGGCGGCAGGTGCTTAAGACGTGGTGTATCTTCAAGCGCGAGGTCGCGGCGTACTTTCTCTCCCCCATCGCGTACGTCATGGGAGCCGTGTTCCTCGTGCTGTCCGGTTATTTCTTCTCGATCCTCCTCTTTGCTACGAGGACCGCGACCATGGAGGGCACATTCGGGAACATGGCGGTCACGTTCATCTTCGTGGCTCCGGTGCTCACCATGCGCCTCCTGGCTGAGGAGAAGAAGCTCGGCACCGACGAGCTTCTCTTGACGTCCCCCGTGACGATCACGTCCATCGTGGTTGGAAAGTATCTCGCGAGCGTCTTCACATACCTCGTGTTCCTTGCGGCGACCCTCGTTTACCCAGCCATCCTCCGGCATTATGGCAGCCCTGATATGGGTCCTATTTACTCTGGATACCTAGGCATGTTCCTCTTCGGCGCGGCATGCCTTGCCGCGGGTACTTTTGCGTCCGCGCTCACCGAGAACCAAATGGTTGCCGGGGTCGTGGGGTTCGGCATCCTCCTGCTTTTCTGGATTCTGGGTTGGGTCAGCGCCGCGGTGACGGGCCCTGTCGGAGACACTATATCGGCGCTCTCCATATTGAACCACTTCGACGATTTCCAGAAAGGAATAATAGACCTTTCCCACACTTTGTACTACGTTAGCTTCGCGTTCATCTTCCTCTTTCTCGCCGTACGCACCATTGACTCCAGGAGGTGGAGCGCATGAGACTGGCGATTCCTCGCGCGTGCCCGGTGCGTAGGTTCTTGCTGAGCCGCAAGGTGCGCTACGGATCGAACGCCGTGGTGCTCACGTGCGCCGTGATTGCCATAGTCCTCATGGTCAACTTCGTCGTGGGCCGGCATCCCGCCAAGGTTGATCTCACGCAAAACAAGATGTACACCCTCTCGGAGGAAACGCGCCAGGTCCTTCGAAAGGTCGACAGAGATATCAAGATAACGGCCTTCTTTCCCGAAGGGGACTCCATGGGAAGCATGGTGCAGGACCTCCTCAAAGAATACACCCGATTGTGTCCGAGGATATCAGTGTCCTTCGTGGATCCCGACAAGAACCCGTCCCTTGCGAAGCAGTACGAGATAACCGCGTACGGCACGTCGGTGGTCGAGTCGGGAGCGAAGTCCCGCAAGGTGATGCAGTATGACCTGGTGGATTACGGCGACGGCTCCCAAACACCGGGGTTTGCCGGGGAGCAGGCGTTCACGCGCGCGATAATCGGCGTGACCCAGGAGGAAGAGAAGTCCGTGTACTTCCTGGTCGGTCACGACGAGCGCGACCTCGTGCAGGACTACTGGCAGGCGAGGTCGTTCCTCGAGGGCGAGGGGTACACCACGAAGACGCTCAACCTGGCGACCGAAGGGAAGGTGCCCCAGGACGCGGCCTTATTGGTGATAGCGGGCCCGCAGAAAGACCTTGCGGACAAGGAAGTCGGGGCCATTCAGGATTACGTGAGGCACGGCGGCAGCGTAATGGTGCTGGCCGAGCCTCTGCGTGAGAAAGGGCAGCTTACGAACGTCAAGGCGATGGTCGCCAAGTGGGGCGTGGGCATGAATGACGACGTGGTGATCGACCCCGCGAGTCATTACTTCCTCGATGCGGGGAGCCCGATTCCCCAAGTGGAGTATCACGACATCACCACGAAACTCGTTACCGAAAAGCTCGGGTGCGTGCTGCCGAGGAGCCGGAGCTTGTATGAGGTCACGGACAAGAGAGACTCGGGCGTGACGGTGACGGCGCTCCTCAAGACATCCGGTGAGTCGTGGGGAGAGACAGACCTCGCGGCCAAGCAAGTATCGTTCGACCCGAAGGCGGACATCAAGGGGCCCCTTGTTCTCGCGTATGCTGTTGAGCACGCGCTGGAGCCTAGCTCGGGGGCGAAGGACAACGGCGGGACAACGGCGGCAGCCCAGGGCCAGGGGAGCAACGGAACGGGGAGCGCAGCGGGCGCGTCCGGCACGGGCGATACAGCTGGCAAGGCGAGGATGCTCGTGGTTGGAAACGCGAGCTTCCTCGACAACGACGTTGTGACGTTCCAAGGTAATATTGACTTCTTCATGAACTCTGTGGGCTGGCTCGTGGGCAAGGAGGAATCCATTACCATCAGGGCCAAATCCCCCAGCTTCAGCCAGGTGTACCTCACGGGCCAGCAGGCGAGCCTCGTATTCTATACCACGGTGGTCGGGCTCCCGCTGCTGTTCGTGTTGGTGGGCGGCGGCATCTGGCTGAGGAGGCGCAACCTATGAGGAAGTTCGCGAGCACTCTCATTGCCCTTGCAGTGTTGGCGGTGCTTGGGGCGTACATCCTCTTCGTCGAAGGGGTGAAACCCCCGGACAAGAACGCAGGGAATGTCCTCGTCAACGTGCCGGCCAGCGACATCAGTAGCGTAGCCGTGGAGCAGGCGTCGGGCCGGGTGGAGGTGGAGAAGGCGGCCGGTAGCGCCGGGAAGGACGAATGGAAGATCACGTTTCCCAAGGCTGTCGCGGCGAGCGACACGGCGGTCAAGGCTCTCGTCGACGCAGCCGCCAAGTTGACGTGCGAGAAAAAGGTTGCGGAGCAGGTTGACGCCAACGGGCTCGAGGCTTTTGGGCTCAGCTCGCCGTGGCTCAAAGTGACTCTCCACACGAAGGAAGGCGAGAAGACTGTCCTCGTGGGCGCCGAGACGCCGGTCGGAGGCGCGCGATACGCAGAGCTTGCCGACTCCGACACGGTGTACACGCTCGCCTCTGACACCGTGTCAGCTCTCGCCAAAGGCCTGGACGATCTTCGCGAACGCGAGATATTCGCGGTGTCGACTGACTCGATAACCGCCCTCCGTCTTGTGAGACCGGGCGCGACCGATATAAAGCTTGAAAAGAACAAGGACCGCGACGAGGCCGAATGGCGCATCACAGAGCCGTTTAGCGATGAGGCCGATAGATGGAAGGTGAGCGATCTCATATGGGACCTCAGTGGCCTTACTGTAAGCGAGTTCGTTGATGATGAAGGCAAGGACCTCGCAAGGTGGGGGCTCGACCGTCCCAGGTTGCGAGTGGAGGCTAATACCTCCGAACGGGCTTCCGCGTTCGAGCTCCTCGTGGGTTCCCGGGCTCCGGACGGCAAGGGCTTCTATGTGCGCACGTCCGACTCGCCCTCGGTTTACCTGGTCAACCCCGCGACGTTCTCGCCGCTCGAGACCGCGGCTGTTGATCTCGTGAACAAGGACCTTCTGTCGTGGAACGACGACGACCTTCTCCGCGTCACCCTCGCCGAGCAAGGGCGATCCGTGGGCCTCCTGAAAGACGGCAAGGAGTGGAGGACGGCACCGCCCGGCCTGGCCGGCGGGACGGCGGCAGGAGCCCTGCCCCAGCCTGCGCCCGCCCCGCAGGCACCCCAGGTCGTCAAGGAAGGCGAGGGGTGGCAGGTGAAGGCGGCTGAGAAGAGGTACTCGTCCGACGATATGTCCAAGCTGTGGTCGGCGGTGCGTGACGTGACCGTGGCCAATGTAGTTGAGGGCGCCGCCTCCGGAGTCGACGACGCCCGTTACGGCCTTGACCGACCGCGCGTGAAGGTTGAGCTCGATCTCGGCGATGGCAAGGTACTCGAGCTCAAGATAGGGGCAAAGGCCGCGGGAGAAAACGGGTACTACGCCTCAGTGACGGGAAGGCGCCTCGTGTACCTTGTCCAGGACGCGAAGGTACAGGCGCTTGAAAGCGCCATTGAAGAGTTCCTGTGAGCCGGGCGCGAACCTGCCTCGGCGAGTAGGGTTGGCAAGTCGACAGCTTGAGTTTCTTCGTCGGCCGTGCGTCCAAACCATGGGTGTGAGGTCGTGGGGCCCCGGCGCCAGGCCGCGGGGCCCAACGTGTTGGCCCCGCGTGGGGGATTACG
>JBLNCC010000065.1:0-10126 GCA_050260395.1 Betaproteobacteria bacterium | reverse complement strand
GCGGTTACGAAGAGTGGGACTACAACAACAGGATTATCGACGCCGGTTACCTGGTCGCGGTAACCTTCGGCAGTGTGGTCTGGCACGAGACGATGGGTACCCGGAGGCATTTCCAGCAGGTTGCCGAGGCCCACGCGAATGCTCAAAGATACCTCAGCAGATGGGGCCAGTTGGGGCCGCGTATATAACGTCGTCCATCTCTTCTGCCTTGACGTCGTCTTCGGCGATGGAAAGCTTTGCACCTTCCACGCCGGCGTACCCACCACTGTGGACCCGTGGAGCCGTGAACCTCCGCGTCTTCGACGCCGCGGGTTAAGGGGCAGACTCAGGTGCCACGTTCGCCTTTCCTTAACGGGTTTAACCGGTCTTGAGGTCATGGTGATCGCTCATACCTGGGTGGAATCGATATTCCTGATAACGCCAGGAAGCTCGCTGAGACTCGCGATGACGGTGACGGAAGAGCCGGTGTCGTCGTCAGTCCCTCGTCGGTTGAGCCAGACCCCGTGTAGTCCTGCCTGCGCGGCACCAACGCAATCCGTCTCCAGGCAGTCACCGACGTAGACCACTTCGTTCGGCGAAAACCCTAAGTCGCTTACGCATCTTTCGAAAATCCCCGGCGCGGGCTTGGCGATACCTATGTCCCCTGATATCACTATGGAAGCAAAGGACGCAGCAATGCCTGTACAATCGAGTTTCTGTCTCTGCTGTTTGCTGTCTCCGTTCGACACTATGCCAAGGCTGTAGCCCTGCAAGGAGTGGAGACAGGGCAGCACATCATCGTACAGGCGCCAGCTCCTTTCATACTCGGCTAAGTACTTGCTGAAGGTCTCCATGGCCTCTTCCTCTGAGATTACCCTACCCCACCTGCCGAATACGCTCTGCACTCGCCGCAGGCGCTGTTCCGTGAACGTGAGCTCGCCCGCGAGATAAAGCTGCATGTAGCGTTCGGTCTCGCCGTGCCAAACCTCGATGAACTCCTGGAGCGGAGCGTCATGGATCACCTGTCGTACCGATCGATAGATGGATTCCAGGGCCGCCCTTTCGGCCCCCAGGTGGTCTACCAGAGTTCCATCAACATCAAAGACGACGGCGCGTACCACTCTTCCACCTCGCACGCAACTCCATCTGAACTGTCAAATGGCAGGCTTGACCCTCATCTCATCAGCGTCCTGCACTCTCACTCAATGCACGTCACCCATGTATGCAGGACGGCGAGCCTCTGACGATCCCAGATACTGCTTCAGTGCCTTCGGATATAGCCTGCACGCATCGAGACTGTCCAGTGGGAACCTTGCGCTCTGCTTCCTTGAGCTCTTCGGGTTTCCACCGTAATACCCGGTTTCCACTGCACGACCTCCTGGCCCTGCGGGCGGCGGCCTTAGTCATCACTGCGGCAAACTCAAGTCCCTAATACGACAGGTGTTCACCCGTAGTAAAGGCGGTTACCACACCCTTTACTGTGCCTTGCACATTCACGAGAGGCAAACAAAACGGCATTGAGCGGCAGGCCATTCCTGTTGACAGGTCAGTCCCGCCTCCGCTGTCGAGACACTGTCACCATCCTGACGGCCCTGCGAGCCTCGCGCGCCGAGAACGCTGCGAAGCCGGTGATGAAGCGGCGCGTGCGCTCGAGTTCTCTTCGCCACCGCAGCTATCTCAGGGACATCCCCAGGTTATCCACAAGTTCGGCAAATAGGGCTGCGAGGCCGACATAAGTGAAGATGTCCTTAACAACCAGCAGCACAGCCAGTCCCAGAAGGTGTCGCCAGCGCGGTAACCGTCTCGGTGTTCGGCCCAGCGATGCAATCATGCAGCCGATCAGGCTCAGGAGACACCTTCATCGCGCTTCGAGGTGGTAGGTCTATCACTCAAGATTGCGCCCGCCTTCAGATTGGATTTCGACGCCAGCGCCAGGGGACCCTTTCCTGTTTGCCTCATTTACCGAGTGAAGGTATCGCGTCCTTGCTGTCACGACCCCGACCGTTCGCCCCCCGAGAGGCGCCTGCCGCCCCGAATCTGACCAGGAGATACGCAAGTGTCAGAAGAAGGGCCAGGGTGGTAGCCAACCCGGTTTCAGGACTAGCCGGATCGCCAGCGAGAAGGCCGCCCTGCACCTCAAGACGCACCCACGGTCGATCGCCGAGCCGTCGGCTGTCCCAGAGTAACGCCTGCACCATGTTCCAGGAAAGGTGATAGCCCAAGGCAAGCATCAGGGAGTGGGTCTTTAGAACAAATCCTGATAGAATCGCGCCCAATGCGCTTGCGTTGAGAATTCCAAGCCAGACAACGCGGCTCCACGAATACGATGCGAAATGCAACAACCCAAAAAGCAAGGATGTCCCGGCCACCGAGACGTGCAACGGGTATCTCCTTGCCACCACTTCCAGCAGGTAACCTCTGAAGAGCCCTTCTTCAAATCGCTTCCTCGCCTTTCTTTCGAAGGGTGGGAGCTGTAGTAAAACTTGTAGTCTCGAAGTATCTCTGTAGCTCCTATCATATTCAGACCCTCATGCCTGCCATTGGCTTCTATCGCACAGGGCACACCCTTCGGCCCCTATATGACATCATCAATGTCTTTGAGCATCTCATCAGTAAGACGCCCAACGCTACCGCCCGTGCAATCAAGCGACTCGAGGCACTCGGATACAAGGTGACCCTGGAGGAAGTAGCGTGATCCCCTTCTCCAGGGGTGCCTCGGCTTCGATGGAGACTATTCTCAAGGCGGGAAAGTTCGAAATCTTTGCACTTCCACCCCGAGAGCCCGGTCTCCTGCCCACTACATTTTACTTGAACGTATGCTCCTGTGCTCTGCGCCTCGAGCCTCGCGCCCGTCATCCGCCGAGCCAGGGTACAGACTGGAAGCCTTGCTTTCTATCGCCTTGTACCAGTGGGCAGCCGCACCCCGCGTGACGGACACGTGGTGCTCGACACCTTGGGTACGGCACGGCGGGACAGATACGATGCCCAGCGCCAAGGCCGGTTGAGGTCGAGAAACCTCGAAAGGCGCGACCTGACGTCCTTGTGGTATGGCAGGCCCCCGGTGCCAGGATTCGGGGTTGTTGAAGCCGGAGAAACGATTATACTAAGACCTAGGTGACGCTCAAGGAGGCCCTCCCACGTGCGGCTCTGGCTCGCACTAATCGTCGGCAAGATATGTACCCTCATAAGCAGGCTTTCGAAGCAAGGCGGAGGGTCATCGCTGCCCGGGGTGCTCGCTCGGCGTATAGAGCCACGCATTCTGCGGCGTCTTCTCGAGAGATCCGCTCCGAGGTCGGTTATCATCACCGGGACCAATGGGAAGACAACCACTGCGAGAATCGTGGCTCAGATCCTGAAACGCGCGGGTCTCAGCGTCGTGTGGAATAGCTCGGGTGCAAACATGATGAGCGGCATCGTTTCGGCTCTTATCGAGAAGTGCGACGTTCTGGGGCGCCTCATCGCCGACGCTGCTGTGTTCGAGGTCGACGAGGCTAGCCTGAGACACGTGGTGGGGGACATAAGACCGGAAGCGATCGTGGTAACGAACTGCTTCAGAGACCAGCTCGACCGCTATGGAGAAGTCGACACGGTCCTCGAACTGATTCGGGTGGCGCTCAAGGATATGCCTGCTGAGAGCACCCTCATTTTGAACGCCGATGATCCCCTGGTCGTCAGCCTTGCCAGGAGTAGCCAGGGCAGGGTTCTCTTCTACGGGCTCGAAGATCTCGGCCCGGCGCCGGAATCCATGGTGGAGACGGATGTCGATCAGTATCAGTTGCACGACGCGAGAAATTGCCCGCTCTGCGGGGCGCGGTACGAGTATTCCTTTGTCGCGTACGGGCATCTGGGCAAGTACAGGTGCCCGAAATGCCAGTTTGGGCGCCCGGCCCTGGATTTCTGGGCGACCAACATCAGAAGGCAGGGGGCCCACGGGTTCAGGTTTACCGTGGCACTCGGCGAAGGCCCGGAATGCGGATCGCTCGAGGCGTCCCTCGGCCTCCCCGGCATCTACAACGTATACAACTGCCTGGCCGCCAGCGCGTGTTGTCTTGCGCTCGGCATCCCCGGCACGGTCATCGAGGAAGGGATCGCACAATCATCCAGCGCCTTCGGCAGGATGGAGACGATCCAGGTCCACGACAGAAGTGTTCTCATTGCGCTCGCGAAGAACCCTGTGGGGTTCAGCGAGGCGGTCCGGTCGATGATGGAGGAGGGCTCGGATAAGACGATACTGGTCTGCCTGAACGACAACTTCGCCGATGGCAGGGACATCTCGTGGATCTGGGATGCCGACATAGAGCCGCTCTCGCGGGATTCATCGTCTGTGCGGAGTGTGATCGCTTCAGGGACCAGAGCTGACGATATGGCGGTCCGCCTCAAGTACGCAGGCATACCCCAGGAGAAGATATCTTGCCGGCCCGATCTGAGCGAAGCGCTCGAGCTGGGGCTAAGCCGGGTGGCCTCGGGCGAAACGCTGTACATTCTCGCCACCTACACTGCAATGCTTGAAATAAGGGAACACATAAGGCGTAGAACTGCTGCGGTGGAGTTTTGGCGGGCGTGACGGATCCTGTGGCGTTGACGGGAAGTCGCCGTCACATGCGGCGGAGAAAGCGAGACTGCTCATGAGACTCACCCTGTGCTACCTGTACCCGGACCTCATGAACACCTATGGCGATCGGGGAAACGTAATTACCCTCACCCGGCGGGCGTCTTGGCGTGGCGTCGAACTTCAGGTGGTGCCCGTCTCTGTTGGGGAAACGCCTGACTTGCGCCTCTTCGACATCATTTTCTTTGGCGGCGGCCAGGATAAAGAGCAGAAGATCGTATCCGAGGACCTCGTCACCACAAAAAGAGATTCCCTTGTAAGCGCCGTTGAGGACGGCGTCGTGGTGCTTGCAGTCTGCGGCGGCTATCAGCTCCTAGGGGAGTACTACCGCCCCCGCGGTCGTGAGGAATTGCCAGGCGCAGGCGTTGTTGCCATAAGGACGGAGGCAGGCGAGGATAGGTTCATCGGCAATGTCGTCGTTGAACCCAATATCCCCATCGGGGGAAGGGCTACCATCGTGGGATTTGAAAACCACTCGGGCAGAACCTACCTTGGGAGCGGGGTACATCCGCTGGGAAGGGTGATCGTGGGCCGCGGCAACAACGGACAGGACGGCTTCGAGGGATGCGTCTACAAGAACGTATTTGGTACTTACCTGCACGGCCCGCTTCTCCCGAAGAACCCCCACCTTGCAGACTACCTCATCTGGAAAGCGTTGATCAGGAGGTATGGCGACATCGAGCCGGACCCACTCGACGATACGCTGGAATGGAGGGCGCACGAAGCCGCAATCGCCCGAGCAAAGCACGACCGCACCGCGAGATCTGCTCTGTCATCCGCGGCGCGCTAGACGACCTGAGCTATCAGCCATGCTGCCGGGACGAATACCAGCTGTGCGAGCAACGTCCCGACGAGTTTGCTTCCGATGAGATATGCTACGAGCGTGTCGGCCACCCTTATCTCGATCTCACCCCTCATCGCCTGGTCTGTGATGACCGCTGCTCTCGGATCGACGAGGACCGTGAACAGCACGGTCGCCACGCCGTTCACGAGACCCGAGGAAAGACTCGCCGCTATGGATTTGGACGGTGGCACAAGCGCCGCGGCGTACGCTGCCGAGAGCACACCGGTAGTGTAAATGGCGGTGATCACTACGTTCAGAAGGATGAGTTGCATCGGGATACCATCCGACTTGAGCCGGGCAAGCAGACTCCTGTCGGGCAGTCTGACGCTTCTCGATATGCTCCGCAGCTTCGTGGGGGTCATGCACTCGAAGAGGAACGTGGGAATCGACCCCCGTTTCGCGAGAGCCCGTATAGCTCTGACGAAAAGAGATAGAAAAGTCGGGGTGAAGACGATCCCAAGGAGCGTACCCGCGCTCGCGCTCGCGATGACGATCCTGATCGCGTTCGCGAGAACGCCGGGTCTTCCGAGATTCGCACCGACCAGCCTCCCGACGAGAGGGGCCTGAAGCGTATTGGCAGTCCTTGAGATCAGCGCTATGCTATTGAAGAGGGATAGCGCAAGCGCCAGTTGCCTAGTCCTGATCCCACCCAGCCTCACCGAGTAGGACAGCGTATCTATCATATGGATGAGGGCGGTGAGCCCGAGAAGTATCGCGAAGCTCAAACATATCGCCTCCACATGCTATAGTCTCCGATCTCGCCGGAAACACGACCTGGAACTCGGCTTGAAGAACCCAACTCGCTTCCTTGTTCGACGCTGAAAGCATACCTCCTCTTCCGTGCGCGAGAGCGTCTTGCTGCGAGCGCATCTCGCGATTTCATGCCAGTAGAGCAAGGCTTCGTTTGCGCCTGGACACCTGCAACTTCTGGGCGTGGTGCGGCTTGGCCCTTCCGTACGTTTCCAGAGCATGTTTCCAAGATTGAGCCTCACTGAGAGGTTTCGGAAACTGCTGGGACAACCTGGATGGGATTAGAATTTGCAGGCAGAGTCGCCTTTTGCAGAGCCGGTAGGCGTGCATTCTCAGCTAGGCATAGGCTGTTTGCGACAGTTATCATAGGGCAGCGCCACTTGAGGCGCATTTTGACGAGGTCGCGACCGTAATAGCGCATGAGATATCCTGCGGGGCATATGGGGGTACCGTCAGGGGTGATGCTCACAGGCCCTGGGAGGGTTCTCTCTGGGTGGATGGTTCTTTTGACCCAGACGGGGAGGCCAATAAGCTGCGATGTTGCCCCCGGCAACCAGACGGACGTGACAGCCGTCTTGCCGATGGTGGACAGGGCGAGGGCCCGGTTTGGGCTCAAGAAGGTGTGCTGGGTGGCAGACCGGGGGATGCGCAGCAAAGATATCATCGAGGAGCTTGAGGAGCGGCAAATGGAGTATATCCTGGGAGTTCGGATGCGTGCAGTCAAACCGGTGGTAGTAACGAGGACGTTCGAGCCTACAGGGCCCCGGCCTTCGAGAATGAACGCCTCAAGAGGCTGCTAGGCGGGAAGGACCTCGAGATAGCGGTCTTGAAGGACCTTGTAAAGAAACGACCCGCAAATAGCGGAGAGGGGGGGTGCCTTTGAAGAGCGTCAGCAGCCGCCTGGGGCACTCGAACATTAGCACGACCAGACATCTATGCTCACGCGCTCAGAAGCGTTGATCAGGATGCCGCCGCAAAGATGGACCGCATACTGGCGAGCGGCAGGCGCGAACCCAAGTAGACGCGCCCCTCTGGTCCCAGTTTGATCCCAAATTGGTCCCAAGACTCTCGATCTTGCCGGTTTCGGAAAACAGCGAAGCGCCGCAAACCCTTGCGGCGCTTGAAAACTCGTGGAGCCGACGACCGGACTTGAACCGGTAACCTGCGCATTACGAGTGCGCTGCTCTACCGTTGAGCTACGTCGGCACCGAAACAGAAACATTCTCCTAAGCCCGGCAACTGCCCTGCACTGAGAGTATAGCATAGCCGCGGCGCCGTGTAAAGGTCTGTCGCCGCACGGTATGGGAACGCTGCCGTCCCCAAGCCCACGCACACCACGGCGGTCACTAGGCCGAGGGGCTCCAGGACGCCGCGTCGGGGCGCAGGTGCGGCGGTCAGGGTCGTGCGCTGTCTCTCTCGTCGTCCGGGGCCCCGGTGCGCCACGGCCCAGAGCGCGGAGGCGCAAAGGCACGGAGTCGCAGGAGCACGAGGCGTAGGGCGCGAGAGGCGCGAGGGCACACCCAGGCGCCCATCCCGCAGCCATCTGACGAAATCGTGGCAAGCTGCGCCGTCGGCTCTATAACCCCGTGCCCACTGGCGCGCCCGCCTCCCGCGCAGGGGCAGCGGTCTGCACGGCCTCTCCGCGTCTCACCCCGAGCATGAGGCAGAACGCCGCCGCGAAGCTCACGAAAGCGCACATGAACAGCACCCGCTTCCCCAGGACGTCCATGAACCATCCGAAGACCGGCGGAGCGACGATGGCCGCAAGGGCAGAGAAAAAGTAGTAAAGGCCGGTGTACGCTCCGATCTTAGCCGTGCTGGTCATGTCCACGACCATCGGATACGAATTGATGTTTATGAGCGCCCATGCGACCCCACCCACGAGCAGCAGCCCCGTGAGAGTCATGCCTGGGCGCGCGAACGTCATCGCGAGGAGCATGAGCGAAAGGCCCACGATCCCCGCGAGTATGGTCCGGCGTCGCCCGATAGCTGTGGCGATGAACCCGCTTGGGATGGCGAACACAAGGAAGGATAACGAGAAAAACCCAAGCACGAACGACGCCGCGGCCGGGGTCATGCCCCACACCTCGACGCCGTACAGCGTAAACAGCGCCTCGACGCCGCTCCACCCAACGAACCAGAAGAATATCGCGAGAAGCAGGCAGAGCGCGCTCTTATCCCGATCAGCCAGGACCTCGCCCATGGCCCGGACGATCCCCACGCTTTTCTCCTTGCCACCGTCGGCGTCGGCACCGCCGCCGGTGCCGCCCGCATCACGGGGTTCATGAATGGTCTTCAATAGAACGAAGAGGATGACGACCATGAGCACGCTGGTCACTACAAATGGCAGGATGGGGCTTATCTTGAAGAGCTGCGAAAAGGCGAAGAACGCGAGAAGCGCGCCCAGCCCGCCCATGAAATTGACTATGCCGTTGGCCTTGCTGCGAAGAGGGGACGGGGTGATGTCGGGCATCAGAGCCACCGTCGGCGCTCGGAAGGCTGTCATGGCGACGTTCATCACGATGATGACCGGGATCATCGCCAACAGGGAGAATCTCGTGACCGGAATGAGGGCGAAGAACACCGCGGCCACAGGCACCCCCGCGACCAAAAACGGCATCCTGCGCCCGATCTTTGTCCAGGTCCTGTCGCTCAAGGCGCCGAAATAAGGCTGCAGCGTTATAGCGGCGATGTTGTCGAAAGTCATGATGATGCCGATGAGCGTGGTGCGGTAGGCAACGTCCTTCAAGAGATCCGAAAGAAAGATCGGCACGTACGAGTTGTAAATCGACCAGCTCAAGGAGATGCTGAAGAAGCCGAGGCCAAGGACGAACGTCTTCCAGTAATTGAGCCTCACCGGGCCATCCTCCTTTCAGGCCTTCGCACAGGGCCTTCACAGGGCCTTTGCGTTATTGCTCTCTGCCCCTGAGCTGTAAGCCCTCTTTTCTAAGAAACGGACGCCGCTCTAGCAATTTCCATCATCGCCGCGGGGTGGTTGGTTATCACGGCGTCGACGCCCCACGCCATCATCCTGCGCATGTCGTTTGGATCGTCGACGGTCCACGTGTTGACCGCGAGACCCGCGGCATGGGCGCCAGCAACGATTTCCGGGGCGACCGCATAAAACGCCGGGTGCAGCGCGTCCGCCGGGACGTACTTCGCGTACACCCACGGGTCCACAAGCCCCTCCATGTAAAGGACACCCGTCCTCACCGACGAATCCAGGGCTTTCACCGCTCTCAATGAGAAGTGATTGAACGACGAGAGCACGGTCTTCTCGACGATGCCGAAATCCTTCAGCACGGCAATGGTCTTCTCCTCAATGCCCGGGTACAGGACAAGCCCGCTCTTGATCTCGATGTTGATGAGGCTGCATTTCGCGACCACCAGCTCGAGGACCTCTTCGAGGGTCGGGATCCTCTCCCCTGCGAACGGAGCGTCGGCGGTGCCGCTGCCGTCGACGCGGCCGCCGGGGCCGGGGCCGCTCGCGCCGCCGCCTTCCCGCCTGAACCATGAGCCTGCGTCAAGCGCCTTCAGCTCGGCAAGGGTCATGTCCTTCACCCACCCCTTGCCATTCGTGGTCCTGTCCACCCGCTCGTCATGGATCACCACCAGCCTCCCGTCGCGGGAAAGCTGCACGTCAAGCTCGAAGCCGTCCACCCCTGCCTCAAGACCGGCTTTGAACGCAGCGAGGGTATTCTCCGGCGCCACGCGAGGCGCTCCCCGGTGGCCCAGGACAAGAGGCCTCGCCGCCAAGCCTGCCGCCATTTCCGCCGCCATGTCCCCACCCACCCCCTGTTTAGAAGCCTCTTCTTGCACGCGCAGGGCGCCGCTTGCACGCAGTGCCCTGCGAAGCATGGCCTTTTTGCTATTCAACGGAAGCCGCGCGATCCCTCCTCGACCTTGTTCGCAGCCTCGTCCCCGGCTTCGTTTCCGGCCTCCTC
>JBLNCC010000064.1:0-10056 GCA_050260395.1 Betaproteobacteria bacterium | reverse complement strand
TCCCCGGAGGCGACAGCACGCTCACGACGCAGATGAAGTCGGTGGGGGAGGTCATGGCCATCGGCCTGACGTTCAAGGAGGCCCTGCAGAAAGCCATCCGCTCGTTGGACCAGGGGACGGCCGGGCTCGGCCTCAACGCCGCCGATGACCGCGACGAGGGCGGCGCCCCTGCAATGGCGGGCGAGCCGCGAGAGCGCGAGCGTGAATGTGAGCGCGAGAGCCTCCTTTGCGGGCTCCGCTCCAGACTCGCGGTATCGGGCCCGGACCGTATCTTTCAAGTGTACCGCGCCCTCCGCGCGGGAATGGACATCGAGGAGATCCACAGCCTGACGCGCATAGACAGGTGGTTTCTCTGGCATCTTAGGGAGGTGGCGGACGTCGAGGCGGAAATCAAAGCACGGGTTGTGGCGTGCGTGGCGAGCGGGGCATGCGTGGAGCGCGGGGCGCGCATGGGGCGCG
This sequence comes from Betaproteobacteria bacterium, assembly GCA_050260395.1. Classification (GTDB taxonomy): domain Bacteria; phylum Bacillota; class SHA-98; order UBA4971; family UBA4971; genus UBA6256. The sequence continues at coordinate 9,597 of JBLNCC010000064.1, read as the reverse complement.
AGGCTGGCGCGCGAGCACGGCAGGCGAGCAAGGCGGGCGAGGAGGGGCCACAAGCAAGTGACGCCTGTGGCGACGCCTGCGCTGCAGACGCGTCCGCCGCTCGCGCCAATGCCGCCGGAGCTCATCTTACTGATGCCCGCGGTCTCGGCACTCCTGCTCCCGCAGAGCCAGGAGGTGTCTCCGATACCCCCGCTCCTACAAGAGCAGAAGCCGTGCTCGACGGCCCCGCTCCCACAGAAGAGCCCGTCCTCGATATCCTGGGGCCTGCGCTGATCCGCCAGGCGAAGCGCTGTGGATTCTCCGACCAGCAGCTCGCGCGCTTCACGGGAACCAGGGAGCTCGACGTGAGGCGCTACAGGCTCGAGCACGGCATCCGCCCCGTCTTCAAACTCGTGGACACGTGCGCGGCCGAGTTCGAGGCGCACACCCCGTACTTTTACTCCACGTACGAAGTGGAAGATGAGGCCCGGCCTTCCGGCAGGCCAAAGGTAATGATCCTCGGCAGCGGGCCAAACAGGATAGGCCAGGGCATAGAGTTTGACTACTGCTGCGTGCAGGCGGCGTTCGCCCTCAAACAAGAGGGCTACGAGGTGATCATGGTCAACTGCAACCCGGAGACGGTGAGCACCGACTACGACATCTCCGACAGGCTCTACTTCGAGCCGCTGACGCTGGAGGACGTCCTGAACATCGCCGACGTCGAGCGTCCTTGGGGGGTCATAGTGCAGTTCGGCGGACAGACCCCGCTCAAGCTCGCGCTGGCGCTGGAGAAGGAAGGTCTCAAGATCCTCGGGACGTCCCCGCACAGCATCGACTTGGCCGAGGACCGGGAGAAGTTCTCGGAGCTCGCGGCGGAGCTCGGCCTCCAGCAGCCCCTCCACGGCACCGCGAGGACGGTCGGGGAAGCGCTGGAGGTCGCGCGGACGCTCGGCTACCCCGTTCTGGTTCGCCCTTCTTACGTCCTGGGTGGCGCCGCGATGGAAGTCGTCCACGATGACGCGTCCCTTAAGAGCTACATCGCGCGCGCCATGGAAGTGGCCCCCGGACAAGTGATCCTGATAGACAGCTTCCTGACCGGGGCCACCGAGGTCGACGTGGACGCGGTCTGCGACGGCGACGCGGTCGCCATCGGAGGAGTCATGGAGCACATCGAGCACGCCGGCATCCACTCCGGAGACAGCGCATGCACCATCCCGCCGCTCGGGCTCTCACCTGCGTGCGTCGAGGAGATCAAGCAGCAAACGAGGTCTCTCGCGCGTGCCCTGGGCGTGGTGGGGCTTCTGAACGTCCAGTTCGCGGTGAAAGACGGGGCGGTCTACATCTTGGAGGCCAATCCCAGGGCGTCGCGCACCGTCCCGTTCGTCAGCAAGGCCGTGGGCGTGCCCCTCGCAAGGGTGGCGACCCGGGTGATGGTCGGGAGGACCCTCGGCGAGCTCGGCCTCGTCGCGGATCCGGCTCCCAGGCACGTGGCAGTCAAAGAGGCTGTGTTCCCGTTCGCCAAGTTTCCCGGGACCGACATCGTGCTCGGGCCCGAGATGCGGTCCACGGGCGAGGTGATGGGGATAGACGAGACCTTCGGCGTGGCCTTCGCCAAGGCGGAGCTGGCGGCGGGGACGCCGCTGCCCAAAGCGGGGACCGTGCTAGTGGTGGCCACGGAGAGGGAGAGAGCGTCGGTGGCGCCCGTGGCCCGCGAGCTTGCGGCCCTGGGCTTCACGCTGCTCTCGTATGGAGCGACCGCGGAGTACCTCCGCAGCTTGGGAGTAGCGGTGGAGCTTGTAGGGGGCGCTCAAGGAGGTGGCGGCACCGAAGGTGCGGGCTGCCGGGTTGAGGAAGCGGGCGCGCCTGGGACCACTGACAGCGTGAGCAGAGCGGAACGCGGACGTGGTCTGACGGCTGGCTCGACGGAGCCCAGCGGCGTGGCCGCCGCGGTCGAATGTATCAGGAGAGGACAGGTAAACCTCCTCATCAACACCCCATCGGGGCGGGGGCCCTCGTGCGAGGATTACTATGTGAGGCTGGAGGCGCTGAGGCGCGGCGTGCCGGTCATCACCACCGTCCGCGCGGCCGTTGCGGCTCTTGAGGGGATCAAAGCCCTGCGTGGTCAGCCCCTGCAGGCGAGGAGCCTTCAGGAACATCATGCAGCGAGTTAGCGGTTGCGTGCTGCAGGCGGCCGCCAGCGGCGCTCTAGGACGAGCGGCAGCTGGCGGTTTGATGGAGCGGCCGGCGACGCTCGGTGGGAGATCGCGCTAAGCTGTGCATTGCCTCGCCCGGGAAAGACTAGTATAATCCAGGAGGTGGAACCCGCCCCACCTTCAACCATCGTGACGCGCGACTTCGACGCGACGCCGTTAGCCGTCAGCCGTGAACAGACAGCGGGCAGTCGACAGCAAGCCGACATGAGGCAGCCGAGAGCAGGGAGCCGAGAGCGGGCGGCCGACAGCACGCTCGCTGCGGCTCGTGGCTTGCGGCCGGCAGGCGCCGAGCGCGTCCCGTGATGTGAGGTGCGTTCCATGACTCGCCTGCCCCTTGTCGACCTGCACGTTCACTCAGCGCTCTCCGACGGCCACGGCTCCCTCGAAGACATCCGGCGACAGGCCTGCGAGCAGGGGCTCCTTGCTGTGGCTGTGACCGACCACTACGATCCGATGGACCCGAAACGCGACTATGACTGCGCCGAGCGGCTGCGCGAGATACTCGACGTCAGGAGGGCCCTCCAAAGCGACGAGGGCGACGAGAGCCGCGCGACTCTCACGTGCCCGACGGCATGCCCGCCGGGGGCGGCACGAGCGCCGCGGGCGCAAGAGGGTGGCGGGCTGGAGAGGGAGACGCTTGTCCTGGTGGGCGTGGAGCGCGGCCCAGTCCACATCCCCGGCCTGCCCAGAGACTTGGACCTTGTGATAGGGAGCGTTCACTACCTCACGCGCGCCGTGCCGGCGCGGCGCGGGGACCTTTTCAATGAGGAATTTTGGACCGCGTACCGCGACGACGTCCTGCGCCTGGCGGCCGACCCCCAGGTGGACGTGCTTGGCCACATCGCGGGGTACCTCCCCATGGAGCCGCTCCTTCAGCCCGGGTCGACATTCGACGAGCGCAGAGCCATGGAGCGGGAGATCGCCGCGCGCTTCTTCGACCGGTCCTGGTACGAGGCTGTGCTCTCCCGCGCCGCCGCGAGCGGCAAGGCCGTGGAGCTGCACTGTGCGACTCGCACCCCCGACCCTGACGCGGTCAGGCTCGGGCTCAGGCTGGGCGTGAAATTCTCCATCGGCAGCGACGCGCACTCGCTTGACCGAGTCGGCGAGGTGGCGTGGGCCCTAGACCTCCTCGAATCCCTGGGCGCTACGGAGGGCGACGTCTTCCTGCCGGAGAGTCTCAGGTGTCCCCGGCCGGGCGCGGGCGACCGCGGCGGTCGATCTCCTCGTCCGCGCGGTGGAGCGCCTCGCTGACCGCGCAGTAAACCGAGTACGTGTCCTCGTAAACCCGGCGGAGCGATTCGTTTGGCTCCACGCGACGGGCAATACGCAAGGTCCGCGCCAGCGCGTCGTCGGCGTCCCGGTACAGCCCGCACCCGATACCCGCGAGCATCGCGGCGCCGAGCGCCGTCGCCTCTGTAACTTCGGGCACCTGGACGGGAAGTCCTAGGACGCTTGCTTTGATGTCGAGCCAGAGGGCGTTCCTCGCCCCGCCGCCCGTGGCGATGACGCTCGATACCGGCATGCCGATGGCGGCCTCCATCGCCCTGACGGCGGTCCTAAGCTCGAAACCGAGACCCTCGAAGACCGCCCGGGCGAAGTCCGCCAGCGTCGCGCTCGCCCGGAGCCGCGCGAAGGCGCCGGTTGCCCGCTCGTCGCGGGTCGGGGGCCCGCTTCCGAGAAGGCGCGGGACGAATATGACCCCGCCTGCGCCAGGCTTGGCGGTCTGCGCCAGGTCCATGACTTGCTCGTACGACGGGGAGGGGCCGCAAAACTCGCGCATGAACCACTCCACCGCCCCGCCGGACGCGAGCAAGCCCCCCATGGCATAACGCATCCCTTCGACCACGTGGTGCCCCAAAGAGAACCCGTTCTTGCAGACGGCCTGCAGGACGGACGCGTCGGGGCACGATGAGAGTATGCTCTCCGCAGTGCCGCAGGAGTCCAGGAGAATCCCGGGCTTGGTGGCGCCGACCGCGAGCGCCCCGCACACGTGGTCGTGGCCTCCCATGAACACCGGCACCCCGGCCGGGAGGCCCGTGGCAAGGGCGGTCTCGCGGGTAACGAAGCCCGCCAGGGCGCCGCTGGGGACGACGCGGGGCAGTATCCTCAGAGGGATTCCTGCCGCGGTGGCAAGGTCGCACGACCAGTCCAGCTTCGTCTGGTCGAAGAGGAGGGTCCGCGAGGCCTGCGAGAAGTCGACCAAGTAGTCCGAGGGGTGGACCCGGCCGCCTTGGGCGCGGCGACCTCCTACACACCTGCCGCCGGCGCTGCTACCGCCCCCGCTATCGCTACTGCCGCTGTCATTGCCGTCGCTGCCGTTGCCGCCGCAGGCATCGCAGCTTCCGCCCGTCAACCTGAACGCCACGTAGCTCGACACGGGCAGCCACGCGTCCATGGCGTCCTTGAGGCCGCTTACGTTCTCGAAGAGCCACAGGATCTTCAGCGCCGAGTATATGGACTTGACCGACAGCCCCGTGATGCTCCTGGTGCGCTCCTGGCCGATCTCCTTCGCCCACCAGGCGGCCTGCGGCGCGGTGCGAGGGTCGAACCACGCGATTATCGGATAGAGCGGGCGCCCTTCGCGGTCCAAGGGAACACCCGACTCACCGACGCTCGCAACGGCGACGCCCGCGATTTCAGGGCCTGGACGGACGGCGGGCCCGAGCCCGGCCCGCGGGGCACCGGCCCGAGCCGCGAGCATTTCCATTGCACCGCGGGTGACCGAGACGACCGTCTCCAAAATGGCTTCAGGGTCCCACACCACTTGACCCGGCCCCTCGCCGGGCACCGAAGGCGTGCCAGCGACGCACCTCGCCGCTTCCACGCCCGCTTCGTCGAACACCACGGCCTTTATGTGAGTCGTTCCCACGTCGATCCCGAGGAGATGGGGCTTGCCATGGAGCTTGCTGCGGAGCTCGCTGTTGTTCGAGATGACCATTCCGTGGACCTCCTTGGCCCAGGTTTCGGACCGGGCGTCAGCCTGGCCCGAGGGCGCGGGCCCATACCCGCATCGGGTGAATTCGCGAGGCCACGGTGTTTCCCCTGCTGCTCTGCTTGAGGGTTGTGGCTGGTCGGGGGAGTCCGCGTGCCGAGCGACGCGACGAAGCATCCACGTCGGCCGTCCGTCATCATCGTTTCCACTCCGTAGTAAGCTCTGTGTGTCACTTCAGGCGGAGAATCGGCCATAAGTCAAGACAGCGTGTGCAGAGTCTCGCACGCGTCCCAGACGCAATCATGTGCCCCTTGACGGAGGGGGAGCGCGACCCTAGTATATCCTTGAAAGAACTCATCAAGAGCGGCGGAGGGACTGGCCCGATGAAGCCCGGCAACCTGCCGAACGCGCGTCTCGCGACGCGTGTGCTGGTAAGGTGCCAAATCCTGCAGCGGCGTTTCCGCTGAGAGATGAGGGAGATGTGGTTGCGTCTTGGTACGCCCTCTTCCGCAGCGGAAGAGGGTTTTGGTTTTCTCTGGACACCCCAAAGGACGCCGTGAGCCGCAAGTGCGCCTCTTAAGCTTGTCGGGAGGCTGGTTGCCTCCCGCGTGAGCCGACACGTGCCAGGTGGGCGAGGGGAAGCACGCGAGTCGGCGATGCTTGATGACAGAGACGGCACGCTTGTCGCGAATGCCTCGATACAGTGGCACAGAGGCACAATATCGAGAGGAGGGATAACGTCATTATGATTATGGAAACCTGGCTGTTCTTCATAGAAGGGGGCTTGTGCTTCTGTGATTTCGAAATCCACCAGTGGGGATATCCCGTGACCCATCGCGTCAGCCTAATCACACTGCAAGCTATGCACTTCGGCGATCGGGTCCTGCTGGCTGCATACAAGAACGGCCACGCTGAAGTGTTCGGCTGCTTCTACATCGCAAGACTCTCAGGCCTTACCCAAGAGGCATACGCCGCCATCGCAAAGAAGTTCCGCACCGAGCAGGCCGAAGCCGGTGGCTTCCTCGTCCGGCGCCGGTGCGGGACATACATCGCAGGAACAACCCGCACCGTCGAGGCACTCTTGGAGGAGGTCGTAAAGACCCTGAAGGAGGTGGAGAATCCCGGCAAGCTCATGGTAGCTGGGATGTTCATCCCCGGACCCAAGTTCCGCCTGCGGGACGTCGCTTTCCAAACGGGATTCCGGCGCATCAACTACGACAAGGTCATGGACGCACTCACTGACGCAACACGCGCTGGCAAAACGAACCCGCTCCTCAAAGGCCAATTCTACGTGCTCAGCAAGGATACACAGCCAAGCGCCACGTCTTTGACACGACGTTCACCGGGATCAACTGGGTCACAGTCCCAGGTACGGCCACAATGCCACGAGGCGCAGTCGTGATAGACTATCGCACCGTCAACATCGACAACGAGCCTCCCGACACGTCTGTCGTGCCTCGAGACCGGTCGGTCCGGAATGTGGCCCCTGACGCCATCCTCGCTAATGTCGTCGATGGTGGGGCCACCGAGGGGGCAGACGAGGCGGACACCTACATTGAGACCGCAAGGGGCGGCATCCCGCTCGAATGCGCGTGCAGCAATGGCGAGAACCAGATTCGCCTCGTGCCGTCGTCATGGGCTGATGGTGTCTACACTGCAACTGTCGTGCCGAAGGATATGACGGGCAATATTGGCAAAGCTGTCACTAGCACCTTTACGCTCGACAGGTCAATCCAAGGTGGCCCGACTAGTTAGCAGATAGTCTGGGGTGTCCGGTGTCTCATTATTGGCATAATGAGGCACAACTAACAATCAGGCAAAGGTGGCTTTGGAGCCTGACGAAAGAAATGGCACCTGCAGTCGGTGTGGCACTGCATTTCTCGATCTCCGAAAGCAGAGATGAGCTTGACTCATTTGACCTGATCATCCTCACGCATCCTCACGGTACTGCCAGATGATACCAGGGCCACAGCCGAGCCCTGCCTATTCCCTACCAAGATGTTCGAGGCAATAGCGGTATCACCATCGGTCTATCTGCACGCAGCGTAAACGTGAAACCGGCCTGAAAAACTCAACGGGCGGTACGCGCAAGGGTTGGAGAAATGGACCACAAGACGATAGTAGTGGAGATGTCGCTTGCTGGGATGAGCACCCAGGGGATCGCGCGCAGGATCTACCACTTGCCTGATGAAGTGGACCAGTTCCTGAGGGCGTTCGACCGGTTCCTCGTCCTGCGACACCTGGGGCTTCCGAAGAAGCTCATGGTCCAGGTCACAAGCCACAGCCTGAGCCTGGTCGAGGAGTACCTTGCCATTGCGGACAAACACTTTCCGACCGTCGAGGCACTGACCGAGTATCTCACCAGCCGGGGAGTGCGCCTGGAAGAAGTAGGATAGAGCAGCTAACGGTTGTCTCCACCAATACTCTGGAGCGACTGAACCATGAGATCGGCCGTCGTGCAGGCGTGGTGTGCGTCTCTCCGAATCGCCCGTCTCTCATCAGCCTAACAGGTGGGATCCTGCAGGGACAGAGCGATGAGCCGGCTGCAGTACCCCGACGGTACTTCAGAAAGGAGAGTCGATGGCCACCAAGCTCCGCTCGATGCGTGTGGGCCAAAACCAGCACGACGAGGCCCTGCTACTGCACGCATATACTCCGTAACCGACGCTCAAGACGCAGGAACCATATTTGCACCACTTGACGAGACGTGACCGGGCGCCCGCGAGATGAAGCTCTTAGACCCGGCGGGGAGCGTGGTCTACACCTTTCAGGATCACTGACAAGATTCTCCCATCTTGTCGCTGGTGCGGGGCGGATGTGTGCCGCAACCACGAGGCTTGGGGGACTGCTCGGACGCGAACCTAGGGACCGACGGATACCATTCACAGCATGGTCGTGTCATGACGCGGGACTACTTTCCTGGTCCCTCGGTCTCAGGTGCGCGATAGCCAAGTGAGACCGACAACATTCTGGCGCTGTCCTTTACAAGGTTGCCGATGGTCTCCACATGCTGCCGAGAGAGCCGCAGAGTCGGACCGGAAACGCTGAGTGCCCCCACGACCCGCCCGGCATGGTCCAGGATGGCCGCCGCCGCGCACCTGATGCCCTCCTCGTACTCCTCGTCGTCTATCGCGTAGCCCTGAGCCCGGACCCTGCGGAGGTGCTCTTTCAGCGCGAGCGGGTCCACGATTGTGTTTGGCGTGAAACGAGGTAGACCCCTGTCCTTGATCACCTGTTCGACAACTTCGTCCGGAAGAGCCGCGAGGATCGCCTTGCCCAAGGCCGTGCAGTGGGCGAAGACGCGGTACCCGATCCTCGAACGCATCATCAGGGTCTGCGGGGTGTCTACCTTGTCGACGTAAACCACCTTGCCCTGGTCGAACACAGCGAGATGTGCAGTCTCTCCTGTGGCCCGTACGAGTTCCTCGAGGAACGGCCTTGCCTGGATGCGGAGGTCGATTTGCTCCAGACGGTAGCTGGCTAGCTCTACCAGGCGCATACCGAGGCAGTACTTCCCGTTCGCCCCGTTCCGGCTCACATAACCCCTGGACTCCATCGTGGCCAGCATGCGCGAGACCGTGCTCTTGTGGACCCCAAGCTCATGGCTGATCTCGGTCACACCGACCTCGCCGCGATGCGCGGCGAGGCAATCGAGGATATCCAGGGCACGAGCAACGGAGTTTATTGCCTGGCCCCTTTTCCTATGTTGAGCTGCATCCTTTGACCTGTTCGCGAGGACGCGGTTCCTGCTTGATTCCATACCGGCACCTCCAGTCCAGGGACCATCCAGAATCTGTAGGTAACCAGCGCCGAAGTTGAAACAGCCTGCACGGAACAACTCAGGGCGTCCATTGTCCACGTCTCCCACGGCACGGGCAGCCGCGGACTGTGAGCTTGGTTACCAATAGCAGACTCAGTAGACCCAGTAGCATCATTGCCGCCGCGGGCGCCGTCTGCGGCGCCCGAGCGGACCGTTCCGGCCGCCCATCACTGCGACGATTGCATGCCATGCGCAACGCGCGCTGCGGTATGTGCAACTATTTTTCATCACGGATCAGCAGATTCCTGCTAGTGTACCCTTCGCAGCAACGATTTTGCAGTACAGCCCTGCTACAGCAGGCGAAGGTTGTTACGGTTACGGAGCGACCACGGTTGCGGTGACGTGATGAAAAATCTTCAGTTGGAAGAAGGAGTTGGGCGATCAACGTCGAACATTTGTCATGCATTGGCAATAGTGTTGCAAGATACGCAACATCCCAGTTCATCGGCAATGTAAGGGAACGACGATTTGCGGAAGCGGGATGCACCTGGGATTTCAAAGGGCGTAACACCGTGACGGTCATTCCATCGCAGTGTGCAGGACTCACTGGCGGTGGTGTATCTCGCGATCGTGCCGCTTCGCTGCAGGATGAACTCTGTCACAGGTGGGGTCCTGCACGGTTTCCTGAGGACAAGGGACAAATTGGAGGTATT
>JBLNCC010000063.1:0-65250 GCA_050260395.1 Betaproteobacteria bacterium | reverse complement strand
ACAAGATCTCGAAGACGGTTCCGCCCGATGCGGCGGTCTTTGCGGAGCCCCTCTCTTGCGTGGTCAACGGCACCGAGAAAGTGCGGCTGCATCCCGGCGAATCTGTGGTCGTGCTCGGAGCAGGGCCGATCGGGCTCCTGTTCATACAGGTGTTCCGGGCGGCCGGCGCGGGCAGGATCATCGTCTCCGAGATGGCCGAAGTGAGGGCGGAGGCCGCCAAGCGGAGCGGGGCCGACCTCGTGATCGACCCGCGCGGCACCGACGTCAAGGCAAGGGTGATGGCCGAGACGGGCATCGGCGCGGATGTCGTGGTGGACGCGGTCGGCGCGCTGCTCCCGGTGGCGCTGGATCTCGTGAGGCGCGGCGGCAAGGTGCTCCTCTTCGGGATGAACCAATCGGTCGCGCCCCCTGTGGCGCAGTACTATATCACCCGCCACGAGGTCGCCGTGCTCGGCACCTACATAGCGAAGTACACGTTCCCGCCCGCCATCAAAGTGTTGGAGAGCGGGGCCATCAAGACGGACGCTCTCATAACGCATCGGGTGAGCGTCGCCAACATAAGCGAGGGTTTCGAAGCGATGAGGTCGGGCAGGGCCGTCAAGGTGGTCGTTACGCCCGAATAGAGAGGACGCCCCGGCGGCGGACCGGCGAGGCCGGCGGACGAACGGCGACCAGTCGTGCGCGGCGGGCGGCGTGCGGTGAACCGTGCGAAGCGGGCGTCAAGAGGTGGACTGCCGGTCCCCGAAGAGGCCGCCGGTTACTGCGCGACGGACGGGCAGCCCGCCTTGGACGGGCGACCGACCTTGCGCTGGTTTTTCGAAATCCTCGAAGGAAGGAGCATTGTCACATGGGCAACTGGGAACTGCCTCCAAAGAAGGGGCACATGGACGAACCGTCTGGCGTTTACCTGCAAAACATGACGATGAGCCAGATCCAGGAGCGTCTCAAGAAAGACGACATCCTCATAGTCCCCGTGGGGTCCACGGAGAACCACGGGCCAAACGCGTGCATCGGCGAGGACACGTTCCTCGTGACGAGGATGGCCGAGGCGGTTGCTCTTAGGACCGGCTGCACTGTCGCCCAACCCGTGTGGTACGGTTCCCATCCGTTCCACCATATGGGGATGCCGGGCACTGTGATAGTACCTGAGGAGATCTTCTGCGGGCTCCTCAAGTCCATGATGGCCGGGTTCTGGAACATGGGGTTCCGCAAGATGATACTTCTCAACGGGCACGGCCAGGAGTACGTTATTCCCACGGCGATACACCAGTTCGGGAAGACGTACCAGGTGCCCACGATCATAATCAACGTCAACTGGTACCACGCCGTGCAGGACCACTTCAAGCTGAGAGACCAGGGCGGCGTGTACGAGACTCCTTTCATTCACGCCGACGAAGTGGAGACGTCGTGGAGCTTGGCTTTGTTCCCGGAGCTCATGGATCAGTCGAAGGCGGTGGATACGACGCCTAGGGGCTATCTACCCGAGGGGCACGTGGACAAGGCGGGCAACCTGCTTCACAGGCCGATAGCGTGGTACGGGCACATTGGTTGCGGTCCGGCTGAATATGCCGCTACGCCCGAGGGATGCGTCGGCAAGCCCACGCTCGCCGATCCCGAGAAGGCGAGGCCGGGTGTGGAAGCATTCCTGGACTACATGGTGAAGCTGCATGACGACATCCTCAAGGCGTTCCCGCCCGGCAAACTCCCGCCCATCGAAGACATGAGCCAGCGGCGCCGCGAGGACATCGAGGCGGTTTTGAAAGGGCCTCTTGCGCCCGGCGGGCGGAGCATTTATTCCTTGGTGTATCCGCCGGCGTGAGCGCGGTGAGGGGCCTGCAACCGGCTCCCTCCTCCCGTCGGGGCGTTGCGGGGGCTGCGGGCACTACGCGGGAATGACGCGAGAATGACCGAGGTGACGCTGGAATGAAATTGAGCATTGTGGCGAACGCGACACCGAAAGCGACACCGCTCGCGGCGGACATACCGCTCGAAGAAGCGGTGGGGCTCGCCGCAGAGGTGGGGTTCCACGGCGTCGAGCTTGCGATAGGCGATCCCAGGAGCCTCGACCCCGCGTCGCTGAAGCGTCTTCTGGCCGCCCGCGGCCTCGAGGTCCCGGCGCTCGGGACGGGGGCCGCATACGCAGAGGGGCTCAGCCTATCCCATCCAGACGCCGCGCGGCGCGAGGGCGCCGTGTCGCGGCTGAAAGCCCACGTAGACCTTGCGGCGGAGCTCGGCGCCCACGTGATAGTCGGGCTCATCCGCGGTCGGGCCAAGGACGGCCTCGGCCCGGAGCGTGCTACCGAGTGCGTGGCGGCGGGGATGCGGGAAGTCGCCATGTACGCCGCTTCGCGCCGCGTGAGGCTGCTCCTCGAGCCCATGAACCGTTTCGAGACGGACCTCCTCAACACCGTCGCGGACGCGCTTGCGATGGCGGAAGCCTCCGGCGACAACGTAGGCCTGCTTGTGGACACTTTCCACATGAACATAGAGGAGCCGTCGATCACACGCTCGCTCCGAGAGGCGGCGCGCAGGATATGGCACGTACACGTGGCGGACAGCAACCGTTGGGCGCCGGGCTACGGACACTTGGACTTCGGTGAGATCGTGGAGACGCTGCGCGACTCGGGATACCAGGGCTACCTTTCAGCGGAGATACTTCACAAGCCGGATGTCCGCGCGGCGTACACCCGGACTTACGAGGGCCTGGCGCCTCTCCTCGGACCTCGGGGAAGGTAAAGGCGCGAAAGCAGGCGGGCGCCGCCGGCTGCTGCAGCCGTGCGTTTCAAGGGCTTATCCATCATCATGCGTGAGATTTCTGGGACGGCGGCGAGGACCGCATGGCGCCCGTGCCGCCCCGGATGTCCGTACCGTATCAGGGATCGCGGGAGGTGCAATGAATGTCCGGAAGGTTTGGATACTCCATCGAAGGATACGAGTTCCGGGCGCAGGACTTCTTGCCTGCCAGGATATGCGACGAGATCGTTGACATTCGTGTGAACGAGCCCGGCTTGATTCGGGAGATCGCCCAGAGCCGCAAGAGACGTCGGGCACTCACGCGCGATGGCAAGCTGACGATCCTCGCGACCGACCACCCCGCGCGGATGGTCACGAAGGTCGGCGACGATCCGGTGGCGATCGGGGACAGGTACAGCCTGCTTGCGCGCGTAGCGAGAGTGCTCACCGACCCCGGCTTCGACGGGGTGATGGCGACGCCCGACATAATCGAGGAGTTGCTCGTCCTCGACTACCTCCTGCAGGAGGCGGGGGGGCCCTCGTTCCTGGACGAGAAGGTCATTCTGGGATGCATGAACCGGGGCGGGCTGGCGGGCGTGACGTTCGAGATGGATGATAGGATGACCGCCTACACCACGGATTCCATCGCCGACATGGGGCTCGACGGGGCGAAGGTGATGTTCAGGCTGGATCCCGAGAACGCGGATTCCGGCAAGACGATCATGTACTGCGTGGAAGCCATCAACGAGCTCGTTGACTTGGGAATTCCCGTTTTCCTCGAAGCCCTCATGCTGGGGAGGGTTGAGGGAAAGCTCAAGACCTTGAAGGAGGCGGAGGCGCTCATCAAGATCGTGGGGGTCGCTGCCGGGCTCGGGAAATCCAGCGCCTATACGTGGTTGAAGATCCCGTACTGCGAGGGGTTTGACAAGGTCGCGAGAGCCACGACCTGCCCCATACTCATGCTTGGCGGCGAGTCGACCGGCGATCCCACCGGCATACTCCAGGAGTTCGCCGCGGGAATGCGCGCCGGCGCTACGATACGGGGCGCGCTCGTTGGCAGGAACGTGACCTTCCCTGGCAAGGACGATCCTCGTGCCGTGGCGGTCGCTGTCAGCGAGATAGTCCACAGGGGGCTGGATGTGGAGGCTGCCACGCGGGTGCTCATGGAGACGCGCGGAAAGGACATGGACGCGATAACTCGCTACTTCGTCTGAGGATCGCGGGATTGGGTCTAGGTGGAGGTGCAAAAACGCTTCCGACTATTGGGAGGGGTTGCCGGTGATTGCACGAGGGGCGTCAAAATCCGGCCACCGGCCTGGCGGGGCGGTTTTTGGCGAAGCGCGCCCTGCTCGGGGCGCCGTCCCCGAGTGCAACACCGGCAACCCGGCAACTACTGGAAATGGGGCAAGGACTAACGCACCCTCACTTAGAGGATCACGGGGTGTCGGGTGAAGGCAACGAGGCAGGGAGCGGAGCGTACCAGCCACACACGGGAGGATGATGAGCATGCCGTTGAAGGGCAATGCGGTTGTTGGACAATCCGGCGGGCCGACCGCGGTGATAAACGCGAGCCTCGCGGGGGTGATCGAGGAAGCGCTCGGACACGCCGAGATCCAGGGCGTTTACGGGGGAGTGCATGGTGTCCTGGGGATGCTCAAGGAGGATTTCATCGACCTCGGCAAGCAAGAGCCCTCCGTTATTCGGGGGCTCCGGGCGACGCCTTCGGCGGCCCTTGGGTCGTGCCGGCACAAGGTGTCGGTGGAGGATTGTGCGAGGCTGGTGGAGGTCTTCAAGAAGTACAACATCCGCTACTTCTTCTACATCGGCGGGAACGATTCGGCGGACACCTCCAACAAGGTGAGCAAGGCTGCGAAAGAGGCGGGCTACGAGCTCGCTGTCGTGGCCGTTCCCAAGACCATAGACAATGACCTTGCGGTGACGGATCACTCTCCGGGCTACGGGAGCGTCGCGCGCTGGGTCGCGACCGCGGTCAGGGATGCCGGGCTCGACACCGAGGCAATCGGGGTCGTGGACAACGTCAAGGTCATTGAGGTCATGGGCAGGAACGCCGGATGGATCACCGCCGCCACCGCGCTCGCGAGAGATCACAAAGACGCCGCGCCGCACCTCATCTACCTGCCGGAGCGGCCGTTCCGCCCTGAGAAGTTCCTTGCGGACGTGAAAGCCGTGTATGACAGGCTCGGGCACTGCGTGGTGACGGTCTGCGAAGGCCTGAGGGACGAGACGGGCAGGTATATCACAGCTTCGTCCCGGTCCATCGACACCGACAAGTTCGGCCACAAGCAGCTCGGCGGGGTTGGGGAATTCCTTTGCGACCTCGTAGCGACGAACCTGAAGCTCAAGGCGAGATGTGACAAGCCCGGCACAATCCAGAGGGTGTCCGCGGTGTTGGCCTCGCCGGTCGATGTTGACGAAGCATACGAGGTCGGCCGGCATGCCGTGAGGTGCGCGGTCCAAGGAATCACCGACAAGATGGTGGTCATCCTGCGGAAGCCCGGGCCGAAGTATGAGGTGGCGCTCGGGACATGCGATTTGGCGGTCGTAGCCAATGAAGAGAAGCTTGTGCCGGACGACTTCATAAACGAAACAGGGAACGACGTTACCGGTAAGTTCGTCGAATACGCGTTGCCTCTCATGGGTGGGCCGCTCCAGCCGTACACCAGGCTCGAGCGGATTCCCGTGAACGCGTGAAGACCGGAGGTGTCTGCGAGTTGCCGGGCGAGCGGCGTCGTAGCCGGATGTAGCCGGATGGCCACGATGATCTGCGGATCTGGACGCTCGCCACGTTAGCCACCTAATCTTGCGCTCATCGAGGACATGAGTATCGCGAGGAACTTCTTCCTGGGCGCGGAGCCGCAGCGTAAGGTGGGGATTTTTCGCCTGCTCGACGGAAGGAAGATGCGGGCGGTCACGGAGGAAGCTCTCAAGGACATCGGCATTCGGGTGAGGTCCGCGAACGACGAGGTCTCCGTCCTCTCCGGCGGGGAGCGCCAGGCGATAGCCATCGGAAGGACCATGCACTTCGGCGGGAAACTACTCATCCTGGACGAACCCACGTCCGCGCTCTCAGTGCACGAGACCAACAAAGTACTGACTTACATCGACGAAGTGCGCAGGCGCGGGCTCGCGGTGATATTCATCACCCACAACCTGTATCACGTGTACCCCGTGGCCGACAGGATAGTCGTTCTGGAACACGGGAGGAAGGTCGGGGATTTCGCGAAGGATGAGATCTCCGTGGACGAGCTGGTCCAGATTGTTTCCTTCGGAGCGCAGCGAGCAGCGGCAACCCAAAGACAGCAGTAGTCAGAATGGAGGTTACTCGGACAATGGCAGAGTTGGAACACTTGAAGGCTAGGGCAAAGGAGCTTCTGAAGGGGTTCAAGGGCGATAGGTACGCCTTCGGCCTCGGAGTCCTCGACAAGGTCGGCGAGTTTGCTTCCGAGTTCGGTAGGAGCGCGCTTGTGGTGGCGAACCGCGCCGACTGGTTCAAGCACGTGGTCGATCCGGTAATGGAGTCGCTGTCCAAGAGAGGCGTGAAGCTCGCGGGAGACCGGATCGTCCCTGACGCCGCCCCCAATGCGCCGAGAGAAGACGTGTACCGGATCACCACATACGTGCTTCAGTTCAAACCCGACTGCCTCATAGCCGTTGGCGGAGGCAGCACCATCGACGCGGTCAAGGCGGCGAACGTGCTTGCAAGCCTGGGCGGATACGAGCCGGAGATCGATCCGTACTTCGGCACGGGGCAGGTCAGCGCGGCGTTGGCCAAGACTGGCAAGAGCCTCCTGCCCATGGTGGCGGTCCAGAGCGCGGCGAGCTCGGGCGCGCACCTGACGAAGTACTCAAACGTGACCGACCCCGTGGCCGGGCAGAAGAAGCTCATCGTGGACGAGGCGATAGTGCCGTCGCGCGCCGTCTTCGACTACGCGGTCACCAAGAGCATGCCCAAGGGAATGACGTTGGACGGAGCTTTCGACGGGATAGCCCACTGCCTCGAGGTGTTCTTCGGGATAGGTCGTCAGCACTATGACCTCGCGAGGGAGATCGCGGAGGTCGGCATCGAGCTTGCGGTGGCCAACATGGAGAGGGTCATCGAAGATCCGAGGAACGATGAGGTCCGCGAAGCGTTGGGGCTGGCCACAGACCTGGGCGGGTACGCCATTATGGTGGGAGGGACGAACGGCGCCCATCTTACGAGTTTCTCATTGGTGGACATAGCGAGCCACGGGCGTGCGTGCGCCGTGATGAACCCGTACTACACCGTGTTCTTCGCCCCGGCGGTGGAGGATCAGCTTCGTGTGGTCGGCGAGATCTACAAGCGGCGCGGATACATCTCGGCCGACCTCGACAGGCTAGGCGGCCGCGACCTCGGTCTCGCGGTCGCTGAGGGTATGGTGAAGCTCAGCAGGAAAGTGGGTTTCCCGACGACGCTCTCGGAGATCCCGGGGTTCACCGACGAGCACATTGAGCGAGCCATGACGGCCGCGAAAGATCCGCAGCTCGACATGAAGCTGAAGAATATGCCCGTGCCCCTATCTGCGTCCATCGTCGAAGAGTACATGAGGCCGATTCTCCTCGCGGCCAAGACAGGGGATTTCAGTCTCATCAAGAACATGAAATGAAAGTCGTTCGGGATGGGCGGTGCTTTAAGATGGCGCGTTTTCCGATGGTATTCGGGGCGGAGTCGGTGAACGTCGAGCTTCCGGCTGACACAGTCTGCCTTTCCATGTCGGAGCCCGGGCCGCTCGGGAACCCTTCCCGGGCGATCCGGGAGGCTCTCGCGAGGCCGATAGGCTCGCCGAGCCTTGCGGAGCTCGTGCGGCGCAAATGCGAGGGCAGGCCGGGGGCTACGGCGGCCGTGGTCATCTCGGACAACACGAGGCCGGTGCCTTACCGGGGCGAGGCGGGGATCCTCGCGCCGGTCATGGACACCTTAATCGACGCGGGGATCGAGCCGGGCCGGATCACGATAATAGTGGCCACGGGCACCCACAGGGTCCTGTCCGGGGACGAGGTGGAGAAAATGATCGATCCGGCCGTCCTCTCTCGCGGCGTCAAGATCGTGTGTCATGACTGCCGCGACCGGGAGAGCCTTGCGAGCCTGGGCACGACGTCGCGGGGGACCCACGTGCTCATCAACAAAGCTTACCTGGAATCGGACGTGAAGATCCTGACCGGGCTGGTGGAGAGCCACTTCATGGCCGGAACGTCGGGGGGCCGGAAGTCTGTCTGCCCGGGCCTCATCGGGGAGGAGAGCACGTACGTCTTTCACGGGCCGGAGTTCCTTTCGTCGCCGAACGCGCGCGACCTCGTCCTTGAAGGGAACCCTTGTCACGAGGAGTCCCTTGAGGTTGCGAAGATGGCGGGGGTTGACTTCATAGTCAACGTCACCTTGAACAGCAGGTTCGAGGTGACAGGCGTGTATGCGGGAGACCTGGAGGCGGCCCACCTCATGGCCACGAGGAAACTCGCGGAATACGTGAGCATTCCAATCGACCGGGAATACGACATCGTCGTGACCCACGCGGGGTTCGTTGGGATCAACCACTACCAGGCCGCGAAGGCGGCGGTCGTCGCCATACCCGTGCTGAAACCCGGCGGAAGACTAGTCATGGGGGCCAACAACGTCGACACGGATCCTGTGGGGGGCCCGACTTACAGGACCGTCCTGCATCTTCTGGCGTTGCACGGGCCAGAGGCGTACATGCGCCTCATCACCAGCCCTGACTGGAGGTTCGTGCCCGACCAGTGGCAGGTGCAGATGTGGGCGAAGGTCTTCGCGAAGATCCCGATGGAGAACTTCACATACTGCGCGCCACACATCACGTCCAAAGACACGGCCATCCTGCCCGGGCGTGACGGCAACCTGCTCTTGCCGCCCGAGAGGCGGTACTCGCGCTCGCTCGCGGACATGGCGCGGATGGTCGAGCTCGCCGTGAATGAGGCGGTGGAATGGTATAGAGCAAACGGCACGAGTCCCACTATAGCCTACTTGAAAGACGGCCCTTATGGCATCCCTGTGCGCCGCGCCTGAGTGAGTTCCTCCCGGGGTTCAGGCACAAGGACAACTCCCGCTCTGACAAGGGGTGAACCCCAGGTAGGGCGCGGTGCCGGGCTTCCATGCCGCCCCGGGCTGGAAGTCAGGTTTACGCTGTCTTTCAGTAAGCGAAATCTGTCTAGGGTTGCCGGTGTTACATTCAAGGAACGGCGCGTTTGCGACGAGTCCTGTTCGAGTTCGCGTGCCAGCCTGTGGAGGTGCACCGAATCTTCGACGCCCGATCGTGCATGTGCACCGGCACCGGCAACCTCCGGCACCTGAGGCAGGCTCAGGAGGAGCGGCGCAGTCTTGTGGCTTTGCGCCCACCCAAAGTATTCTTGCCTTGCAGTCTAGGGCTTCATCGTCCGTCTCTTCTGGTTTGCCCCCGCGGGCACAACTTCGCCGATAACCCGTGACCTCGTTGCGAAGAGTTTCTGCGAAGAGGCTGGGCCAGGCAATACCATAGAAATCCTTCGTTCGTCGGCCTGGTGCACAATGGCGTCATCCTGGTTCTCAACCTGAGATGCCGGGGGGTCTAGCATGATGAGGAGGGGTTGACAAGTCTTAGCCGCGTTGCTAAAGTGTACTTGCAAGACGTCAGACGACTGATATGAGGTGATATCCGTGGATGACCCGGTGGCGGATGAGGGTTCCGTGGCAAAGATCAAAGACGATCCGCGCCCACTTTACTTGAGGGTGGCCGAGGCGATCCGCGAGGGTATTCTGTCCGAGCGTCTGCCATCGGAGGAAAAGCTTCCTTCGGAGGCCCAGTTGACCCGCATGTTCGGTGTGAGTCGGGCGACCGTACGGGAAGCTTTAAGTGCCTTGGAACGCGACGGTCTGGTTAGCAAGGCGCAAGGGAGAGGCACGTTTGCGAAGAAGCCGCAGTTCACCCTCAGTTCAGGGCAATCCCGGAACAAGGGCTTCACTGACACGATCAGAGAGATGGGACTTACTCCCGGCACAGCATACCTGTCCATGGATTGGGAGCCCGCGGACGCGAACCTTGCTCGGGTTCTCAAAGTGCCGTTGGGATCGCCGGTGGCGGTCATAAAACGTGTTCGGACGGCGGACGGTGAGCCAATGATATACACTATCGACCGAGTGCCTGGAGACGTCATCGGTGACGACGTTTCCTGTGAGACCTTCCCCGAATCTCTTTTTGAGTATCTACGTACCAAAAGAGGGGTCGTGTTCGGGTATTCGGACCTATCGGTGCAGTCCATCGTTCCAAGCTCTTACGTAGCTAACCTGCTTCATGTACCAACCAACATGCCACTTCTCCTTATTGAAGAGGTCTACTATACACCGAAAGATGAGCCGATACTTGCATGCCAAAACTACTATCGCAGCGACAGATACAAGTTCCGGATACGCGTGTAACGGTATGTGTCGGAGGACCCTTGGCCCGGAACGATTCCACAAGATGGTTTTCATGCGGGAGGAGGTGGTGTGTTCGAGTGGGCTAGACATAAGAGCACGAAGGATCAGGAGTAGCAGCACGGATAAGGTTCTGATGCCAGTGAGAAACCGCTAAAGGAAGGGGTGCCGCGACCGTGAAATGTGCATGGAGGTTGCGCGTCTGGTTGGTGCTTGTGGTTTTGTCGACGCTTGCAACGATATGTGTGAGTATTCCGGGTTTCGCAGCTGCTCCTGTCGAGATCGTGTGGTCGTTCTGGGGGGATCCCGGCGAGCTGCCTCCTAACTATGAAGTCATCAAGGCGTTTGAAGCAACCCATCCTGACATAAAGATTGTCGTGCAGCATAGTCCATGGAGTAGCTACTTTGACAAGATTCAGACTCAAATGGCGGGACAGACTGCGCCCGATGTCATGTTCCTGAACAACATTCCGAGCTATGCCTCGCGTGGAGTGCTTGAGAACCTGGATTCCTACATAAAGGGGTCGGGTTTCGATATATCAGGATTCTACCCCGAACTAATGCGCACGTTCATGTATCGTGGCCATGTTTACGGTTTCCCTCGCGACAATGATACGACGGTTCTCTATTACAACAAGAGCCTTTTCGATGCGGCGGGTGTGAAGTATCCTGATGAGACATGGCGATGGAGCAACTTCCTTGAAGCCGCAAAAAAGCTGACCAAGACGGACACACGCGGCCGGGTGATCCAATACGGTGTGGCGCTTGAGTTCAACAAGTACCCATTGTTTGTCTACCAAAACGGCGGCAGTGTCGTCGATGATCCTCTCGAGCCGACCAAATTCCTTCTCAATGAACCCAAGGCCGTCGAAGGGATTCAATTCATGGCCGACCTCATCAACGTCCACAAAGTGGCCCCGAGCTTTGTGGATATGAAGCAGATGGGGGACACGACCCAGCTCTTCCTCACGGGTCGGGTTGCCATGGTGATGACCAATGCAGCGCGTATCCCGACGTTCAAAGATGCAGGCTTCGCGTGGGACGTGGCTCCGTTGCCAGCAGGCCCGACGGGCATTCGGGCCAACAGCATGGGGGGCGCGGGATACGTGATGTCTTCGACATCGAAGCACAAAAAGGAAGCATGGGAGTTCCTGAAGTTCTTGTGCGGCCGCGAGGGACAGACGATCTTCGCTAGTACCGGTGTTGCGGTTCCTGCATACCGTTGTCCAGAGACAGCGGCTGCGTTCCTCGCTGACAAGACTCCAGCCCACAAGAATGTCTTCCTGACAGAAACGGAGCAAGGGCGGCTGTTCCCGTTCTTCTCAGGTTGGGCGGAGATTTCCACCGTGCTCGTCGATCCGACACTCGACCGGGTCTTCATCGGCGAGACCAGCGCAAAGGCGGCTCTAGATGAAATAGCAGACGACGTCCAGAAGATGATCGATTCTCGTAAGTAGAGCCCGGTTGCGCTGCCGGGATGGAAACCGCTCGTAATGTGGCGGTTTCCATCCCGGCCCGCGGGTCCGTGAGCGGCTCGGAGCCACTGATTCCGGAGGAGGGACGGCTGATGAAGGTATTCGACGTCCACGTACATTACGGTTGGTGGGGAAGAATCGGAGAGCGCGGCTCACAAAGCGAATGGTTGGACCGGATGGTGTCGACGTGCCAAGAGGCGGGAGTCGTGAAAGTTGCGCTTTTGGGGTGGCCAGGGGAAGGTAATGCTGCGGTCGCCAAGGCGGTGGAAAAGTACCCGGGCTTCATATACGGGATGGCCATGGTCAACCTGGATGCTGACCACCCTGAAACAGTTGTTGAGTACTACCAGCGCGGCTTTTCTGGTCTGAAACTTATCTGCCCAAAGCGTAACTACGATGATGAGGCTTATTTCCGCTTCTATGAACTAGCGGAGGCCCACGGAATGCCGATACTCTTCCACACCGGTGTGATCGGCGGCCCAGTGGACTACCTTCTCGGGAATAAAGAGGACGCTGATAAGGCGCCACCTGCTCCGGATAAGGAGGCCACGCTCTTAGCGGATCTCAGGCGACGCGCACGGCGATCAGGGTACGGGGTTTCATCTGCGAGAATGCAACCCATCTACCTCGACACAATCGCTTACTACTTCCCAGAGCTGTCCATCATCGGTGCTCATCTGGGCTGGCCGGATTACATCACGGCGTGTGCCGTGGCAAGGTGGCGGCCGCGTGTGTTCTTCGACGTATCCGGGGGCGACGTTGTTCAGCGGCACATTGTGGAAGGCCGGTACCTGATGCGTGAGATTCGGCCGGAGAAACTCGTGTACGGGTCCGACTGCGACCTGCGCCGTCTAAAGGAGAATATACAGAGCTGGAATCGGGTGTTCGACGACGTTGGGATGACAGAGGCGGAGAAGGAAAAGGTATTCTATGGCAATGCGCGCAGGATATTCCGCTGCGAAGAGGGGTTATAGCTGTGACGAGGCGGCATGGAGACGCGGCGCGTCCGTCCGAGATCCAGAAGCGGGAATGGCGGGCCGGATACCTTTTCCTGACTCCCAACTTCGTAGGGTTCTTGATGTTCACCTTCTTACCGGTGATTGCGGCGCTGCTCCTGAGCTTCTCTGACTGGAGCCTTATCACAAGCCCGAAGTGGGTCGGAGTTCAGAACTATATCACGCTGTTCACGGACGACCCAACGTTCCGCAAAGTCCTCAGGAATACTGTGTGCTACACTCTTGGGACGGTGCCCGTCCAGGCAGCGTTAGCTCTTGCGGTTGCGGTAGCTTTGAACCAAAGGCTGCCGGGCGAGGTCGGGTTCCGGACGGCGTTCTTTCTTCCGACGATCTCGTCCACTGTCGCCATCGCCCTCGTATGGAGATGGATTTTCAACGCAGACTTCGGCGTTCTCAACATGATTCTCTATATGCTGGGTGTCACTGACCCGCCAAAGTGGCTGACAAGCACGACCTGGGCTCTGCCTGCCCTCATGATTGTGAGCGTCTGGCAAGGGATAGGATTCAACATGGTGATCTTCCTTGCCGGACTTCAGGGAATTCCTCAGCAACTTTACGAAGCTGCACGCATAGACGGAGCGGGTTCATGGAGTCAGTTCCGATACATCACCTTGCCGTTGTTGTCACCTACGATGTTCTTTGTACTAGTAATGACCACGATCGGTTCGTTCCAGGTATTTGACCTCGCGGCCATCATGACCGAAGGTGGGCCCGCGAATGCAACGAATACTATCGTGTATTACATATACCGTTGCGGCTTTCAGTTCTTTAAGATGGGGTATGCTGCGGCTGTAGCGTGGGTACTGTTCCTCATCATCTTCGTGGTTACGCTGCTCCAATTCAGATTTCAAAAAAGTTGGGTTACCTACGATCTTTGATTATTCTTGAGACAGTGAACGGGGGGCACAGGCGGTGCGCGGCACAAGCGCGAAGAAGGCACGGGCAAGGGCCGTTTTCGGTCGATTGCTTATCGTGATCGTTATGATATGCCTCTCGATTGTAATGATCATGCCATTCTTGTGGATGGTATCGACATCTCTCAAGCGGCCGGGTGCAGTCTTCGCATACCCACCGCAATGGGTGCCTCACCCCATTGATGTCGGTAGCTACAAACGCATTTTCGAGGTAATCCCGTTTAGCCGGTTCTACCTGAACAGCTTCTTTGTGGCTACGTCGGCGACGCTTCTGCAATTGGTGACATGCTCCATGGCGGCATACGCTTTCGCGCGATTAAGATTTCCTGGGCGCGACACGCTCTTTTTGGGCTATCTAGCGACGCTCATGGTGCCTGGCCAGGTGACCATAATCCCGAACTTCATAATCATGCGATACTTGCGATGGATTGACACGTACCAAGCGCTGATCCTTCCAAACGCGTTCTCTGCCTTCGGGACGTTCATGTTGCGCCAGTTCTTCCTTACGATTCCAAGAGAGCTGGAGGAGGCAGCGCGCATTGACGGGTGCACCTACTTTGGCGTATACTCACGCGTCATTCTGCCGCTGTCCAAGCCCGCGATCAGCGCCCTGGCGGTGTTTGCCTTTGTGGGTCAGTGGAATAGCTTTCTTTGGCCTCTGATTGTCACCAACAGCGTAGAGATGAATACCTTGACTGTTGGCTTGCGAACACTTCAAGGTCAGTACAACACTGAGTGGACGTTGCTAATGGCTGGAGCAGTCCTTGCTTTGCTGCCGATGCTCGTTTTGTTCATGTTGAGCCAGAGAAGCTTTGTCCGGGGGATCACCCTCACGGGGTTGGGGGGGCGGTGAAACGCGTCTCCCACGCTAGGTGGGCGGTCTGCTGGTATGCTCATATAGTCCTGGGCCAACCACTGAGAGTAAGCTATCCGACGGTATTACAATAAGTTCGGAGGCCTCCAGGCTTGGATCTTGATGTTGCAGTCATCTCAGCAACCGTGTTTTGTGACTTGGTATTTACTGGATTGCGGGCAATGCCCGGTCCCGGGCAGGAGGTTTATTCTGAGGGCTTTGCCCTCTGCGCAGGCGGACTCGGCGCGAATAGCGCAATTGCGCTCTCGAGGCTTGGTTTGAAAGTGGGCCTCATTTCGACAATCGGGCGGGAACCTCTTGGCGGAGAGCTTTATGCCGAGCTTGAGAAAGAAGGCGTGAATGTCAGCCACGTGCGTTTGGCTGATGACGAGCCCACCGCAGTGACGGTTTCAGTGTCATTGCCTCACGACAGGTGTTTCATCACTTATCCAACACCGTCTCCCGGCAAGCGCGTCCTCGATTGCGAGCGGGACTTTGAGGCTATTGAACACGCCCGGTACATACTTGCAAGTGCTTCTGACGTAACTGCGGACCAGCTTGTGCGCATCCAAGGCATGGGTGTTAAGGTAGCTCTTGACATGGGATGGGATACGACCCATGATCCCAGGCGAGTCTTTGATCTCCTGCCATTTGCCGATATCTTCATGCCTAACGAGTCGGAAGCCTGCTGTCTGGTCGGTACGTGTGACGCAAGGAAAGCCCTGGACGAACTCGGTCGTTGGGTACGGCTTGCTGTAGTGAAACTCGGCTCTAAAGGAGCCATTGCGCTTCACGATGGGCAATTCGTGGAGGAGCACGCCATCGAGGTCAGTGCCGTCGACACGACCGGGGCAGGCGATGTCTTTGCGGCAGGACTGCTGTATGGCTGTCTAAGGGGATGGCCCGTCGCGAAGAGCCTCAAACTTGCCAATGTTTGTGGCGGGCTTTCCACTCAAGGTGTTGGGGGAGGCCGTTCTGCGCCTCGGTGGGAGGACATTAGCCGGGTAGCGCCGGATCTGTGTGGGTCCCAGAAAGTAGGGAGGGCGTAGCGGATGAAAGTAACTGTACTTGGGGGAGCAGGAATCAGGATCCCCATGTTCGTGCAGGGCATCATCGATCTCTCTCGTGACGTGCCAGTGGACGAGTTAGTGCTTATGGACGTAGACGAGCATAGACTTAATGTTATCGGGTTTTTGGTTGGAGAAATCGTCGCACGGTCGGCATCACCCATCAAAGTGTCACTTTCTACAGACCCATCCCGAGCCCTTGCTGGGGCCGATTTCATCGTTAGCGCGATCCGGGTTGGCGGGTTACAGGGAAGAGTGATAGATGAAACCGTGCCGCTCAGGTACGGGGTCTTAGGTCAGGAGACCACGGGCCCGGGCGGGTTCTGTATGGGCTTGCGAACGATTCCGGTCGTCCTGAAGTACGTAAGGATGATGTGCGAGGTCGCGCCGGAAGCATGGTTCATCAACTTTACGAACCCTTCGGGAATGATCACGCAGGCGGCCATATCGTACGGTGGAACAGACCGAGTTATAGGCGTGTGCGACAGTCCTAGTGCGTTGTTTCGCAGGGTTGCAGGCCTTCTGGAGGTCGACATGTCTGAGGCATTCTTCGACTACTTCGGCCTCAATCATCTTGGCTGGCTGAGGGGAGTCTATGTTCGCGGTCGGGAGCTCCTGAAGAACCTATTCGCGCGGCTCCGCGAATCGGGTGTGTGCAGGCGGCTTCGAGACCTTGAGGAAGCGAGGCTGTTTGGGGCAGATGTCTTGGAGTCCCTCGGCATGATCCCCAACGAGTACCTTTACTATTATTACTGTAACCGGCAGGCTGTCGCCAACGTGAAGGCGGCGGGAGAAACGAGAGCGCAGTTCCTCCTCAGGACAACAAGCGACTTGATGAAGAGGCTCGAGGAAGCTCGCGTCGCCCGTGATCCTGCGAGGGCGTTGGAGGTCTACAACCGATATATCGAGCTCCGTCAACAGATGTACATGAAAGTTGAGACTACTGCACCCGTTTCCGGAGAAGCGGGTTCGCATGATGATGCCACCAATGACGCAGGGGAAGCGTTAGTACCCCGCGAAGACGGTGGCTACGGCCAGATTGCGCTTGAGCTAATGCGCTCCATAGCCCGAAATTCCACGTGCGTGATGGTGCTCAATACGCGCAATATGGGCGCGATCACGGGACTCGGTCAAAGCCAGGTCGTGGAAGTTCCCTGTCTTGTCGATGGGAACGGCCCACACGCGCTGACTGTCGGGACTGTCCCCGCTGACAGCCTTGGACTCATGCAGGTTGTCGGGGAGTATGAGCGACTTACCATAGAGGCCGCTGTACAAGGGTCTTACAAGACTGCGTGGCGGGCCTTGGCCGCCCACCCCCTCGTTCCATCACCCAAGCTCGCCCGGCGCATTCTTGATGAGTATCTGGAGAGTCACGGCGAGACCCTCGCCCACATTCAGAAGAATCCATGACGCGCACGTCAGCGGTGACCGCACAACCGAAAGCGGTGCGGCGGTACAGCCCCCCGCTGCTGTGGCACGCCCTCAATTCGAATGCGCGAGGCAGGGTGTAGGGATGCCACGCTGGGCTAGGCACCGCGGTGGGAAACCCTGGTGTCACGCCTGCTGGGGCCTGCCCGCCGCCACGCGCAAGGCTTCGAGGGCAGCGGCGATGGAGTTGCGCTCGCCGCGCCTTGTCGCCTCTTCCCCCCGTTGGAACTGGGCTATGCCCTCATCGGTATGACCTTCCGCAGTAACCACGACGTTCAGGATCGAGCCGGTCCTGAGCCCGCGGATGCGCCCGATGACGAAGAGCGCGCCCGTCTCCATGTCGGACGCCACCAGACCGAGCCTGCTCCAATGTTGGCGGATCTCTTGATAGTTGTCCACGTAGAAAGAGTCATGAGAGTGGACGGGGCCGATATGGACGCGCGCCCCCGTCTTTCGCGCCTCGCTGCTGAGAGCGGTCGTTACGTCCAAGTCCGCGACCGCGGGAAACGCGGGGTCAGCGTACAAAGCGGTGGTGCCATCGCATCGGGCCGCGGCTATGGCTACCACGAGGTCGCCGAGGCCCATTCCGGGCTGCAACGCCCCGCAGCTTCCCACCCTAATGGCCACGCGCGCCCCGAGGCGTGCGTGTTCCTCGATCGCGATGCCCATCGAAGGTGCGCCGCATCCGGTTGACGTCACCGTCACGCCGATGCCCTTGTACTCTCCCACCATCGTCAGGAACTCGCGGTTGAACGCGACCTCCCGCGCGTTTTCAAGCATTTCGGCGATCCGTCTAACTCTGGCAGGATCTCCCGGGAGCAACACGTAAGGGGTTGTGTCCCCGGGGCCGCATTGTATGTGTGGCTGTACGTGTGGCTGTTTCGACACCGTCCCACGCCTCCGTCCTAACCTGTCTAGCCTGTCCGTCCTAATACGTAGCGTCTACAGGGACCTCATCCCCGCACGCTTTCACTCACAGGCGAGCTCACTCGACCTCATTTCAGTCCCGCCCCCGTCACATCCGCTTCTATCACGCGCGAGCGCCCGAGAGAAAGCACGAAGGAAGTCCTCCTCGTTGAGCACGCACTCGTCCAGCCCGAGCAGCTCCCCGAGACGCGCGATCTGAGGAGCTTCCACGGCGGCCTTCTCGAGATCCGCCGGGCGCGAGAACACCTCGTGTGGTGCCCCGTCGAGGATGACCTGGCCCTGGGCCATGACGATGATGCGAGCGAAGTGTGATGAGGCGAATTCCATGTCGTGAGTTATGGCTATGACCGTCTTGCCTGCGCCGGTCAGCCTGGCGACGAGCCTGCCCAGCTTTTCAGTGCCGGGATGGTCTTGCCCCGTCGTGGGCTCGTCGAGGACGATGTAAGGCGTGTCCATTGCCACGACGGACGCGATGGCCACCAGCTTGCGCTGGGCGAGACCGAGGTCATACGGATGCCTTGGGAGCAGGTCCGAGATCTCGACTTGCTCGACCGCCCACTTCACGAGATCTTCGACCCGCTCGCTGGGGTAGCCGAGGTTGCGCGGGCCGAACGCCACCTCGCGCGCTACCTGGTTCTGGAACAACTGGTCGTCCGGGTTCTGGAACACGAACCCCACGAGGCGCGCCATGGACGCCACCGTCGTCGTGCGGGTGTCGACGCCGTCTACCGTGACGGAACCCGATGTAGGCTTCAATAGACCGTTGAGGTGCTTCACAAGGGTTGTCTTGCCGGCCCCGTTTTCGCCCACGATCGCGACGGTTTCTCGCCTGCCGATCCGGAGCGATACGCCGCGGAGCGCCTCCACACCGCCTGGATACTCGAACCGCACATCGTCGAGGACGATGCCCGCGGCGGCTTCGGCGGCTACTTCGGTGGCTTCGGACTTGTCCCGGTCGCTCTGCGCGCTCATCTTCATGTCCGTGCCACATCCTTCAACGCGGAGGCGGCGTCCTCAAGGGTCAAGGGCATCTCGCCCTGCCAGAGCCCCTCACGCGCAAGCCGGCTCATCAGCTCCATGAAGCGCGGCCTTCTCACGCCCCACGTTGCGAGGTCGTCCCTCGCGAACACGTCTCCCGGGCTGCCGCATGCCACCGCCCTTCCCTTGTGGAGAAGCACGACTTTCGATGCATGGCGCGCGACGTATTCCAGTTTGTGCTCCGCCACGAGGAGAGTCTTGCCGGCCGCATGAAGCGCGGCGATGATCCACCATATCTCGCGTGTGCCTGCGGGGTCCAACTGGGACGTGGCCTCGTCCAGCACGATTATGGGCGGGTCCATCGCGAGCACGGAGGCGATGGCAAGCCTCTGCTGCTGTCCGCCGGACAACTCCAGCGGCGAGCGGGCGCGCAGGTCCCATAGGCCGACCTTTCGGAGGGCGTCCTCGACGCGGCGGATTGTCTCCTGCCTCGGGACACCCAGGTTTTCAAGGCCGAATGCCACTTCCGCAAACACGGTGAGCGTGGCTCCGGTGATCTGGTCGAATGGGTCCTGGAATACGATGCCTACGCGCCGCGCAATGTCGCCGATGGAACTCTGGACGGTGTCGACCCCTCCCACCACCACGGAGCCATACATCTCTCCCTTGTAGAAGTGGGGCACGAACCCGGCGATCGCGCAACACAGCGTGGACTTGCCCGCTCCGTTCGCGCCGACAAGGCAGCACAATTCGCCCGACTCTATGCTGAGAGATATGTCACTGAGCGCCGGCTGTGTCTGTCCTGGGTACGTATACGTCAGTGAATCAATGACGATATCCAAGACGCAAACCTCCATACAACGAATGAAGCGGTCAGCACAGCTATTGCCCATCTGGATACCCTTTCTCCGCGGGAGTCACGGATCTCTTCCACGCGCACCCGTCGCGTGGGCGAGCTGAAACCTCTGGCCTCGATGGCAAGCGAGCGGGTCTCGAGCGAGATTATGGATCCGACCACGAGGGGGCCCACGATGGGGACGTACGCTCGGAACCGCTTTATGAGGCTTCCTTCTGTTTCGAGGCCCCGCGACCGTTGGGCGTCGAGGATGGCCGCAGCTCGAGCCTGCATCTGCGGCACGATCTGCATCGTCATCAAGACCACGTACCCCAGCTTGCGCGACAGCCCGTGCGCCATCATCTCCGACACGAGGTCCTCCGCTCTCGTGGTCAGTATGAAGAGGACCGTCGCGGCGATTATCGTGATGAGTCGCGCGGACGTGAACGTCGCGAAGCGTAGTCCCTCGCGCCAGACCGTGACAGGCCCGATCGTCCAGAGCGCGGCCTTAGAGCCGGGGTAGAAGAGCCCCTGGACGACGAATATGAGGAACACAATGAGGAAAGCCGACTTTAGCACGAGGGCGGCAAGGTTTCTTGCCACCTTGGCAACGACCGCCGCGATCGCGACCGCCCCGAGCAATGAGAGCACGACACCGACCGACGGTGCCGCAAACGCGATAGTGACAATGCAGCAAAAGAAAACGCCTTTCGTAAGAGGATTGAGCGCGTGGACCGGGGAGTCCCGGTGGATGTACGGGGTGACCCTGCTCATTGCTACGTGATGCCCGTGATGTCATTCCTGGAAGTTCTCTCGCGACGCGGTTCGAACGAGAAGCCTTCCCAGGTCCGTCCCTGCTATCGCGGAACTTCAGCGAGCACCCGGGCCCTGCCTCCTCTCACGACCCGGGGCGTGAGCGCCACCGTCCTGGTCAGCCTGGTCCGCCTCGGTCAGTGTGACGCTCACGCCCACCGTGCTAGTAAACCCGCTCGAAACATGTTGCCGGTTGCCTGCTTCGCTTGAGCCGCGAACTCACTTGAACTGCGAACGGTACCTTTGGGGTACACCTTTCACAATTAAGAACGCTATGATGGCGCTCAGGATTTTGTCGATCGGCTCAGTAATGGCGCTCGCAGTGATGGCCCCCTCGATGAGCGTCTTGCCCGTGGCGTACAAGTACGCCCTGATGAAGTCCTCACCCGCTCCGGTCACTCCGCCGTAAACATACGCGGTTATGGGCGCGGACACGATCATGCCGATCACGGCGAGGATGAGCCCGCAGACGATCGTCTTGGGGATGGTGGAATACCAGCCCTTTCTTGCAAGGAAGCCCGCGACTATACCGAATACCACGTTTACCACGGCGTACCACAGCCAAGTCGGCGTGATGAGAAGGCCCGCTATGAGATTGGTGAGGAGCCCCACGAGCGCTCCTATCCATGGCCCTGCCAAGGTAGCGGCGGTCACCGTGCCGATCGAATCGAGGAACACGGGCAATTTCAAGCTAACGGCGATGAAATTCCCGACAAGGTTGATGCCCACTGCAACGGGGACGAGCAACCACGCCATCGTCCCGATCCCAGACTTTACCACCCTCGGCTGCGCGGTTTGCGCCATACGATCGCCTCCTTCTTCAAGTCTTCATCTCGCGCCTACGGCATCATGTTATTCGACCGGCACCACCTCTTTCGCGAAACCATCTTATACGCGGCGCTCCGGACACCCACTGGCGGCGGGGTTCATACGGCTCGAAGAGAAGGCACGTACAGTCCGAATGCCGTCCGAATGCCGTATGGTGCTGTATAGCCCGAACGCAACCACAGGGGTGCCCCGCGTGCCAGCGCCTACTCTCTTCTATGCGGTCCCTCAAAATCCCTTCCGACTTCGCCGGCCCCCGCGTTTAGCTGGCCGGTCGACGCCGTGCCGGCGGGCGGGAGCATGCGTCAGCACAGGGCACTGGGAGACACATCTTTGAAACCCGCGCCTTCCGGTGCTTCTGAACAACTGGGCGTGCGAGCATGTCTGCGTCGGAAACCAGGTTAGTGCAAACCGCATATTGCGTTCATCGGCGAAAGGTGATATCATTTAAGCAGGATGTCCAACATCCGTTATACTACAACCACTCAAAGCGACCTCAATAGGTGAATGTTTTGGACTCGACCTTTGGAACGGGTGTTTGACTGCCCTTGCGTTCGATCTGGTTCCCGTTCTCTCCCTGACCCGCGCCGATCGGTCGGCGACGTCGCCGGAATCACGGCCTGAAGGGGAGGAAGGTCTCGTGCGGGTGAAAAAGGGATTCAAACCACTCAGGGTGCAGCTTTATGAACGCCTGCTTCAAATGATAGATGATGGCAGCCTTCCCGCCGGGAGCAAGTTGCCTTCCGAGCCCGAGCTCGCGAGCTTTCTCAAGGTCAGCAGGAACGTGCTTCGTGAGACCCTCCTTCTGATGGAACAGGACGGACTCATCGTAAACCAGCGCGGTGTCGGGCGCACCGTCCTCGGCCCAGCCCAGACTCCTCCGGGCACCGATGTCTCCCGGTTCGTGGATACGGTGGACTTCCTTGGAGCCCAGGGAGACCGCGTGCTCTGCAGCGTGATCGCGGCGTATGACCAAGAGGCAGGTTCGGTTGCCAGAGCCCGGTTGCGGTTATCCGAGGGCGAAAGGGTCCTTGTCCTGCAGATAAGGGCCGAAGTGGCAGCGGCTCCGGCAGCGTACATGGTCGACTTCTTGCCTCTGAAGGCTGTGCCATTCGCGCTTGAACGGGTGCGGCGGAACGCGCCGGATTCGGCCATCCGTTTGCTGGAGTCCGTCGGAGTGAAGGTGGTCCGCTCGGAGGTCGAAGCAAGCGCGGTCCGCCTCGGGGAGACCGACGCGAGAAATGCGCGCGTCCCGGCCGACACGCCGGCTCTATTACTCGAACGCGTGGCGTACGATGCATCCGGCAGGGCTTTAGTCTACTCCCGACACTTCCTCCTGCCCCGGGCCCCGAAGCTCCGGTTTTCGACGACCTGGCAAAACAGCCGCTGAATACCACGCACACGTCGATCTACCAAAGTTCACCAAAGCGAGGGAACACACATGGAAGTACAGCATCACATCAAATGCAGGCCAGGAGATATCGGGAAGACAGTCCTTCTGCCGGGCGATCCGGGGCGCGCGAAACTGATAGCGAGCTACTTCGCGGATGCGCGCCCTGTGGCGGCAAATAGGGAGTTCTATACCTTCACCGGGAAAGTGGACGGGGTCACGGTTTCCACGATATCGACCGGAGTCGGGGCCCCATCAGCCTCTATCACCGTGGAGGAAGCCATAAACATAGGCGCGAGGAATCTCATCCGCGTCGGCACATGCGGTGCGCTTCAGGAAGATATCGTTCCTGGCCAGCTCATCATCGCCACGGGCGCGGTCCGCGGAGATGGCACGACCCCCGAGTATGTCCCGCTCTCGTATCCCGCCGTCGCTGATTTCACACTCTTGCGGGCACTGGTAGACGCTGCTGAGGAGCTTGACATCGACTACAGACTGGGTATCGTCCGAACACACGACGCTTTCTACATCGAATCACCATTCGCGCACGGAGACTACAGACAACGCATCAAGGTTTGGAGTGACTCAAAGGTACTCGCAGTCGAAAACGAAGCCGCAGCTGTATTCGTCGTATCCAGCCTTCGTGGATGTGCTGGAGCAGCGCTACTGGTGCCCGCAGGCAACCTTGTGACCGGCCACGAGATAAAGAGCCCCGACGAAATCGAGAAGGGCATAGACGCCATGATCCGGGTCGCGTTGCGTGCCGCTGTGAAACTTGGGTAGGGTAGGGGGTCACGAGACCGTGGCATCGGAGCGAGCCGGAGTCCTGTTTAAAAACGCGCTGATTTATAGAGAATCTGGCGATCCGTTCGCCCGTGGAGACTTGCTGGTTGAGGGGAACCGGGTCCATAGGATCGTGTATCGTCCTGAGCGTCTCGAGCTTCCTGCCGGTGGACCTGGATACGTCGTTATCGAAGCGTCGAACCTTGCGCTGGTACCCGGGTTCGTTGACGCACACACCCACCTATTGCAGACGTTCGGTCGCGGACTCATGGACGGCCTCCCTCTAACTCCATGGCTCAGGCTCATATGGAACTATAGGCTGTCCTGGGATGGTTACTACTATAGCACCCTGTTAGGTGCCATGGAAGCACTGGCCTCAGGCACGACATGCGTCTCTGAAATGATCACCGAGTGCGCACACCCTGACGCAGTGGTGCAGGCGCTCGTTGACAGCGGCTTGAGAGCTTCGGTGGCACCGGCCATCGCGGACCACATGGAAGGTGAGAACACACCGGTCAGGGCGACGGATGCCGCTCTCAAACTGGCGGAGGAGTTCGTCACGACGTGGAACGGCAAGGCCAGCGGCAGACTGCTGGCGAGAATAGCTCCGGTCGGCCTGCCAGCCTGCACGAAACAATTGCTCCGCAACGCCGTTGAATTGTCGCTGGCCCACGGCGTGGGCCTTCACACCCACGCCTGCGAGGGCCGTGCCGAGACCGAGGCAAGCCTCGCGAGGTTTGGCAAGAGCGAAATTGCGGTTCTCGACGAATGTGGAGTGCTGACCTCGCGCACCCAGCTTGTCCACGTAATATGGGTTGACGAGCGCGATATCGGCCTCATCGCGCAGGGCGGGTCCAGCGTGGTCCAGTGTCCGTCCAGCAACGTAAGGCTTCTCGATGGAATCACGCCAGTGGTGAAGATGCAGCGGGCGGGCGTCCCGGTGGCGCTCGGCGGGGACGGCGCCGCGAGCAGCGGCGCCTACGACATGCTGGTCGAGGGCAGATTCTCGGCAATGCTCCAGAGGCTCGCGACGGGTGAGGCGTCCGTGCTCAGCCCCAGGGATGTCATGAGTATGCTCACGCGCAACGGCGCCGTGGCCGCCGGATGGGCGGGCCTTGGGGAGCTATCCGAGGGTTGCCTTGCGGACATGGTTGGGTTCAATGTGGATTCTCCGCGCCTTGCCGCGGCCGATCATTACGCCTTGCTCTCAAACATAGTGTTCGCGGCGTCCACGCGCGATGTCGAGGTCGTAATGGTTGACGGGAAGATCGTCGTTTCGGGCGGCAATCACGTCGCGCTGGATGTTGAGGACGTGGCGCGGCGCGCGCGAGAAGTTCTCGGGCGCGAGCGAGTGCCGCGCTCTCAGGTGTGGTGGGGGCGCGAGGCGTGAAGCGAGCCGTAGCGGTGGTGCTTGCGTCCCAACCGGTCATCGGGCTTGGGGTCGCGATGATAGTCAACGCCAGACTCGGCGTGGACCCATGGACCGTGTTCATGCAGGGATGCCAGAACGTCACAGGGCTCAGTCTTGGGCGCATTTCCCAGCTGACGACCGCCGTTCTCGTGGTGGTAAACTACGTTCTAGGCGGCGAGAGCCCGGGCCTCGGCACTCTCTTGAACGTAGCTCTGGTGGGATGGTCCATCGACTTTTTCATGCCGCTTGTGGCCGTCCGGACCGACTCTCTGGCGTTGAGGTTCGCGCTGCTTCTGAGCGGCATAGTCCTCATGGCCGGCGGTATCGCGGCATACGCCCGGGCCGACCTAGGACGGGGGCCGCTGGACGGATGGGCTTTCACCGTCGGCAAGCTCTTGAGGACCGATATTGGGTCAGCACGGGTAGCCACTGACTTCATATCCGTCTCTGTAGGATTCCTTCTAAAAGGGGAGGTAGGTATCGGAACGCTTGTGGCGGCAGCTCTGACGGGGCCTTTGTTGCGCTTCTTCCTGACCTACAAATCTCCGGGGGGATGAAAGATGAGAACAAACAGAAAAGTTGGCGTGTTCATACTCGCGTTCTTGCTTCTTGCAACGCTCGCCGGCTTCCAGGCGGCCGGAGCCGGAGCGGCGGCGCCTGCGAAAGCGGGTATGGTTACCGACCTGACTGGGCTTTCTGGACACGGATTCAATGACATCGCTTGGGAAGGTTTCAAAAAGGCTAAGTCTTCGCTCGGGGTCGACATCACCCTGGTCGAGTCGAGAGAGCAAGCGGACTACGAGGTCAATCTCAAGAAGCTCGCCAGCGAAGGGCGCAACGTAGTCGTGGGAGTAGGCTTCCTGTTGACCGACGCGATCGTCAAGGCCGCGTCCGAGTTCCCGGGCACCAAGTTCGCGCTCATAGACTCGGTTCCTGACACGATACCAGGCAACCTCCGGTGTTACGTGTTTCGCGAGGAGGAAGGCTCCTTCTTGGTGGGCTTCCTCGCGGGCAAGATGACGAAGACCGGGAGAGTAGGTTTTGTGGGAGGAATGGACTCCCCACTCATTAGGAAGTTCGAAGCGGGGTTCCGGGCGGGCGTGATGACGGCGAACCCCAAGGTAAAGGTGAGTTCCGCCTACGTGGGCTCGTTCACGGACCCGGCGAAAGGGAAGCAGATTGCCGACATGATGTATAACAGCGGCGCGGACATAGTGTACCATGCCGCCGGCGAGAGCGGCCTTGGAGTGATAGACGCTGTCAAGCCGCGGCCGGACGGGTTCTACGCCGTGGGCGTGGACATGGATCAGGACGGCCTGGCGCCAGGGAAGGTCCTTACTAGCATGATCAAGAGGGTGGACACCGCGTGCTTCGCTGCCATTGACGATACTGTACACGGCAGGTTCACTTCAGGGGTCGTTTCGCTGGGAATAAAGGAAGGCGGGATAGGCCTGAGCGAGATGAAGTACACCAAGTCGAAGGTGCCAGCAAAAGTCATGGCTGAACTCGAAAAGTACGCCAACGCGCTGCGCGACGGGAAGTTCGAGGTGCCGACCAGCCTGGACGAACTCGCCAAGTTCAAAGCGCCGGCCTTGTGACTGGCGCCTGATGCGGTGCACGAACATGGAACCAGTCCTGGAGGCGGTTAACATAACCAAGAAATACCCCGGGGGCGTGGTGGCCAACGACCGGGTGTCGTTCGACCTCCTCCTCGGGGAGGTCCACGCTGTGGTGGGCGAGAACGGCGCCGGCAAGACCACGCTCATGAAGGTCCTGGCCGGGCTTCTCGCCCCCGACTCGGGCGTTTTACGCGTGAAGGGGCTGGAAGTCTCGATGCGCGGGCCCGTGGACGCGTATCGACTGGGGATCGGCATGGTTCACCAGCATCTCATGCTGATACCGAGGCTCACTGTTGCCGAAAACATAGCGCTCGGGGCTGAGCCGCGGCGCGGTCTGGGCATCGACCGCGCGGCCATTCGCACGTGGGTGAAGGACTTGTCTCACCGGTACGGGCTTGCCGTGGACCCGGACGCGATGGTCAGGGACCTCCCCATCGGCGAGAAGCAAAGGGTTGAGATCATCAAGGTGATGTACAGGGAAGCCGACGTCATCATCCTGGACGAGCCCACCGCAGTCCTGTCGCCAACCGAGGTGAATAGCCTCTTCAATGTCATCAGGTTGCTCTGCCGCGCGGGCAAGTCTGTGGTGTTCGTGTCGCACAAGCTGCCCGAGGTCATCGAGATCGCCGACCGCATAACCGTGCTCGCCAAAGGCAGGGTTGTGGGCACCGTGGACCGCGGGCAGGTGGACGTGGAGACCCTCGGGGAGATGATCACCGGATCCAAGCTATCGGATTCCGCGCCCGGCCCGGGCGGCGCGGGAGCACCCACCTCCTCCGCGTCCGCGTCCAGGCGTGGCGGGTGGGAGGCCGGGGAGGTAATCTTGAGGATTGCGGGTCTGAAAGCCCGGACTGCCGGCTCCGAGGTAGAGGCGTTGAAAGGGGCGACGCTTGAGGTGCGGTCCGGTGAGATCCTCGGCGTGGCCGGCGTTGAAGGAAACGGCCAGTCAGAGCTGGTTGACGTGATCCTCGGCCTCTTACGGCCGTGTGCCGGAGAGGTGAGCGTGCTCGGGCGGGATGTCACACGGATGTCCCCGAGAAGCATTAGGGATTTGGGGGTCGCCCTGATACCGGACGACAGGCACGAGAAAGGGTTACTCCTCGGTTTCCCGGCATGGGAGAACTTCATGCTTGGGTATGAGACCGATAGGCGCATCCAAAGGAGCGGCGTTCTGAACGTATCTGCCGCTCTTTCGAAGGCGAGAGAGCTCGCCGAAATGTACAACCTCACACCCTCCAACGTGTATGCCCCTGCCTCGTCTTTTTCCGGGGGCAACCAGCAGAAGATGATCCTCGCGCGGGAGATGTCCTCGGCCTTGCGGCTTCTCGTGGCGACGCAACCCACGCGAGGTCTGGACGTGGGAGCCACCGCCTTCGTGCATTCGAAGATCGTTGAAAAACGCGATGCCGGGGCCGGCGTCCTGTTGATCTCGTTCGATTTGGACGAGATACTCGGCCTGAGCGACAGAATTGCGGTCATGTACGACGGCAAGGTCGTGGCCACGATGTCCAACGACGGGACGGTAACGAGGGAACGCCTCGGGCTGCTCATGACCGGATTGGGTGACCGGGAGGGAGTAGCATGAGATTCTCGAGCAAGGTCGTAACCCCGGTGGTTGCGGTGGGGGCGTCCATCATCGTGACCACTCTCATACTGTGGGCGATGGGCGAGCCCCCGGGCGCCTTCGGAAGGGCTTTCGTGGCCGGGTCGTTCGGCAGCCTCTCCAATTTCTCGGAGATGCTCGTAAAAGCCACGCCGCTTCTCGTCGCGGCGCTCGGAGTGTCGGTGGCGTTCAAGGCTGGCCTCTTCAACATCGGGGTCGAGGGACAGATATACGCGGGTGGATTGGCCACCGCGTACGTCGCCGCGGCCTGGCATCTGCCCCTGGGGCTCCACGCGCTCGCGGCTATAGGAGCCGGCGCTCTCGTCGGAGGCATGCTCACGTTGATACCGGCGTGGCTGAAAGTGTCCAGGGGCGTCAATGAGGTCATCACCACCCTCATGGTATACTACGTCGCCTCCCTGGCCGTTCATTATATGGTCGTCAATCCTCTACGCGCGCCGGGAGTGGTTCCGGCCACGCGGCCGATCGCGGGCACGGCTGTCCTTCCTGTGCTCGTGAGAGGCACAAGGCTTCACCTCGGTGTGGTGATTGCGGTTGTGCTCGCCGTGCTCCTGTGGTTCCTCATATATCGGACGGTGTTCGGGTTTCACCTCAGGTCTGTCGGCGAGAACAGGACGGCGGCTGCATATTCCGGGATCCCGGTGTCCCGCGTGGTGTATCTGGCGATGTTCCTGAGTGGAGCCGTGGCCGGGGTGGCCGGGGCGATCCAGGTGCTGGGGGTGGACCACAGGTTCTTTGACCAGTTCTCACCGGGCCTTGGCTTTGACAGCATCGCGGTGGCATTGGTAGGCATGGCGCATCCTTTGGGAACGATCCTCGCAGGTTTCCTGTTCGGGGCCCTGCGCACGGGCGTGCTCGAGATGACTGTGCGTTTCGGCACGCCGAAGGCCTTGGCCCTTGTGGTTGAAGGTTTGACAGTGCTATTCCTTGCGTTCGAGAGGCTGTACCGTGTCAGGCTGCTAAGGGAGGGTCGGGTTTCATGATATCCTGGGTGCTCGCCTCCGCGATTCAGGCATCCGTGCCTTTGATACTCGCTGCAGAGGCAGGCCTGGTATCTGAACGCGCTGGCGTAGTCAATCTTGCTCTGGAGGGCATGATGCTGTCTGGGGCATTTGCGAGCATGATAGGTGCCAGCGCCCTTGGAAGCGCCTGGCTGGGCTTGCTGTGCGGGGTGGCGGTGGGCGCGGCGCTCGGGCTCGTGCATGCGTACGCCAGCGTGACTTGGGCGGCGGACCAGATCATCAGCGCGACGGGAATCAACGTTGTGGCGGCGGGGGGCACGAACTTTCTCTTGAAAGTGATCTTCAGGCACGCTGGCACATCGCCAGCCGTACCAACCATTCCAAAGCTCTTCCCCGCTGTGGTAGCTCAACTTCCTGGTGTCGGCCCGACCCTCATGAACATGACCGTGATAGACGTCTTTGCGCTAGCCCTTCCTTTTGCGCTGCTCTATTTCTACCAGCAAACCCCCTTGGGGCTTCGGGTTCGGAGCGTCGGCGAGCGGCCCGACGCTGCGGAGAGCGTAGGGATTCCGGTCCATCGGGTGCGGTACGCGAGCGTGGTGACGAGTGGCGCTCTGGCCGGTCTCGCTGGTGCCTATCTCGTGCTGGACGTGCTGGGATTCTTTCAGCAAGACATGAGCGCTGGCCGGGGATACCTCGGCCTTGTGGCGATGATATTCGGGAAATGGCACCCGGTGGGCGCTTTCCTGGCAGCGATCTTCTTCGGAGTAGCGGACGCCGTTCAGATCGCGCTGCAGCTCAATCTCACCGCCGCGATCCCGAAGGAGGCCTTCCTCGCCCTGCCGTATGTGCTTGCTCTCCTGGCCCTGGCGGGGTTCGTCGGGAAGGCCGAGGCTCCGGAGGCTGACGGCAAACCCTACGTCTCGCAGAAATGACCGCCGGTGTCGGTCGGCCGAGATTGAAGTCATGCGGCGCAAGTCGGTGCCGGACGGGACACAAAAAGAGCCTGCGAAAGCGCCGATAGAGGAAAACACCTTTCACAGGCCTCGCCCAGAAGGATTGCATCGATTCATGGCGAAGATAATGCATCGCGTAGGTCGAGTCGTGTTGGTCCGCGTCGGCAGGGCCCGTCGTGTTGCATTGCTCTTCGACACCAAACGTCTGTACCCGAATCGCACGCCGCGATGCCACCGCCGTATGACGTCGTGGAAAAGGGGGTTGTGCTTGAGAGGCTGTGAGAGGGTTGTCGAGGCATGTATTCAGAGGCCTGAAGAAGACGAGGCGCGACAAAGAATAGGGAACCATAGGTAACAGGCACGGAAGCACAGATAAGGCAGAAGAACAAGCAAGGGAAGACGCACATTAATGAAAGACGTAGCGCTCGCGCAGCTCACCGCAGAGATTGAGGAACTTCGCAAGGAACTGAATCGTGCCGTTCAGAAGAACCACCAGAATCTCCAAGCTCCGGCGGTTCAGGCGTTGAGCACAAGGCTCGACGTGCTCATCGCGGAATTCGTTGGTCACCGGAAAAGCTCAGCCGGCGAATCCTTGCGGTCCTTTCCGCGACGACCAGCCTCGATGCTTTCCATCCAAGCTTACGGAAACCCCATTGTGGGAGTGTGTCAAGGGCCCGCCAGATCCGTGCGGTATCGCCTACAGGATGAGTTCAGGAGGTCGGGAGCCGACGCAATGAGGCTCCTTCCCTGGGGCATGCATCTTTGTCAGTTCTACGCTAGTAGCCAGGACCTGGCTGACGTTCTCGTCCCTTACTTCAGGGCGGGGCTGGAGCACAATGAATTCTGCTTGTGGGTCACCTGCGAACCGTTTGGTCGCGCCATGGCGAGGGAGGCGCTGGCCCAGGCGGTGCCTGGACTGGAGGGTTACCTGAGGAAAGGACAACTCGAGATTCTCTCTTCTTCGGAATGGTACATAAGAGGCGGCGCGTTCAACGCGGACAGTGTCATCGAAGGATGGGCGGCCAAGCTTGACCAGGCGCTATCCAGGGGGTTCGACGGCATGAGGCTCTCCGGGGACACTAGCTGGATCGAGCCGAAGGATTGGACTAAACTCGTAGAATACGAGAACCGTGTGGACATCGTGATACGCAGCTCCCGAATGAAGGCCATCTGCGCTTACCCCGTGGACAAATGTGGGCCCCGCGAGACCGCGGATGTGCTCCGGGAACACCGGCTTGCGTTCATCAAGGACGCGGATGGGTGGCAGCTCGTGTAGACCGTCGGCCCGTGCGGCGAGGGCGGGGGCGTGGTGAGCGTTTTCTTGCCCGTGGCGCGCCCGCACCCGGCTCCCGGGATGCCCCAGTGTTTAACGTTCATAGTCGTGGTTGCTCCAGCTCTTCACCGGTTCGCTCGTGGCTTCGACCCAGCTGAGGCCCATAGACGGGCGTGTAGGTCCGAGCCTCGTCCACCGGCACGACCCTTTCTTCCTCGATGGATTTAAGAATATCCATTATGGTCTTCAAGTCGCCGAACTCCATCTCGGGGGGCACGGAGATTGGCTCGGTGCCTGTCAAAGCATTGTGCATGTTTAAGAGCTCATTGTAGTAGCCTTCGTAAGGTACGTATGGGATCTCCTCATGCCGGCCGTCGTTGTGGAATACGTTGATCACGCCCGCGAGGCGCTCTTCGAGGTAGATCATGCCGCCTTGCCCGAAAATGCGCAGCCCGATGAGCGGGCGTTGGACTTCCCGCCCCGCTGAGTAGAAGCTGAACTGCCCCAGCACGCCGCTCTTGAAGAGGAAGTTCACACACACCACGGCATAAGGCGAGAACTCGTCGTCCTGTGGCGCGCCGAACGCGTGGAGACGATCAACGGGACCGAAAATGTGCCGCAGCGCCGCGATGTCGTGAAGGCCAGCGTCGGTGAGGTTGCCGCCGGGAAACTTGGGATGCTGACGCCACTCCCTTGCGTAGAAGTCGTCCTTGTACATTCCTACCGGGAACTCCGTCGCCACATTCTGGATGAAGTAGACTGGATCGCCAACGTGCTTGGTACGCACGAGGTCCCGGATTATGTTGATCTCCTGGTTGTAACGATAGTTCTCGGCAATCATGATGGGAATGTGATACTTGTCGGCGAGGTCCCGCGCCTTCCGTGCCTCTTCTGTGTTCGATGCAAGCGGCTTCTCCGCAATGATTCCCCTTTGCTTTCCGTCTTTCTTTGCACCTAGAACGCGGGCAACGGATTCGGTGACCGCGTAGTTTAGCTCGATGGGCACCATGATGTCCACCACGTCCAGGTCCTCCCGCTGAAGCATGTCTTCATACCTGCTGTACGCGTGTTCCTGGCCGATTCCGAGCTTTCCCGCCCACTCCTGACCTTTCCATATGTCCACATCGCATAGGGCAGCGATCTCGTAGCGCTCGGCGAGTCGCTGGTAGGCCGGATAATGCAAGCGCTCGAACGCCATGCCCACGCCAATGATCCCGACCCTCAGTCTCCTTACTGCCATGCTTGCTCATACCTCCGTGCGCCATGCGTTATCCGTCTATGCCCCGAGCTTTCCGCTTTGCATGACGACGATGGTTGTAGTTAGTATGGCCGCGGGCGGCGTGTCTCAGTCGTCCTAGCGGTCCCGGCCGCGATATCCTTTCGACCGGTTTTCAAGTGCCGCAACACCACTGCATGCGGGACGAGAGGTCGAGGCGCCGGGCTCCCCCACGTCGGCGGCCGCGTTTTCCAAGGAGCTGCGGAACCAGAGCTATATGACACGTCGGGACAGGCAGCAGCGCGGCAAGCTCAAGAAATAGCGAGCGCCCTGACGCGGAGGCGCTCGCCCGAGCTGAGCCCCTCGGGGTTAGATGGTGCCACGGCCGGGGCTGCCGCGATCACCCACCTTGCCGGCGTACCACGACGCGCTTCTTCCAGAGGCCGGTCCGGTAGTACACGAAATTGATAAGGGTTCCTGAAACCGGCCCTGCAACGATGGCGATCCACACGCCCTTGATCCCGAGCCCGGGGAGCCGCGACAGCACAGCGGCCATGGGGACTCTCACCAGCCACAAAGAGATGAGGGTTGAGAGCATGCTGGTAACGGTGTCCCCTGCTCCGCGAAGCACCCCGGACAGCGTGAACATGAGGGCGTAGGGGACATAGGACATGGCTGCGTACCTGAGATACCCTGCGCCTATCGAGATGACGTTCGCGTTCCTGGTGAACATCGCGATGAGGTTCGCGGAACCGGCCAG
This sequence comes from Betaproteobacteria bacterium, assembly GCA_050260395.1. Classification (GTDB taxonomy): domain Bacteria; phylum Bacillota; class SHA-98; order UBA4971; family UBA4971; genus UBA6256. The sequence continues at coordinate 31,951 of JBLNCC010000063.1, read as the reverse complement.
CACAGCGATGGACATTACTGCGGTGATGCCCCCGCCGAGGAGAACCGCCCAGCGCACGGTCTCGGATACCCTGTCGTCCCGTCCCGCGCCGAGGTTCTGCCCGACGAGGGATGTGACCGCGATCCCGCTGCTCATGGCGGGCATGAACGCGAACTGGTCAAGTCTAAGCCCAGCTCCGTAGCCAGCCATAGCTATGCTTCCGAAGCGATTTACTATCGAATTGACGGCAAGGCCGCTCAGCGAAACGAGGGTCTGCTGCACCCCCGCGGGCAGGCCGATTCGGGAGACAAGGCCTAGGAGCGGCAGGTCCAGTCGCCACCAATCACGCTCGATCTTCAGCAGCCCGGAGACTCTGTGCAAGTGCATGAGGGCGATGACGGCGGAAAAAGCCTGGGCAAGTATAGTGGCAAGCGCGGCACCCGCCACCTCCATGCGCGGAATCGGGCCCGCGCCCAGAATGAAGATCGGGTCGAGGATTATGTTCGTCACCGTAGCGTACGCGAGGAAGCGCAAGGGCGTCCTCGAATCGCCCAGGCCCCTCAGTATGGCGCTCGCGGCGTTGTAGAGAAACATGCCCACCAGCCCTGCCAGAAAGATCCCGAGGTAGTCGAAGGCCGGCTTGAACACATCGGAGGGGACGTTTATGAGCCGCAAGAGGGCGTTCCTGCTTAGGACCCCGATGATCGACAAGATGATCCCGATCTCCGTCAGGAACACGAGAGAGTTCGTGACGACGTGGCGCACTCGGGCTTGCTCGCCTGCCCCGTAGAGCTGCGCCACCAATACTGTGACCGCCACGGTCAGGCCGAGCACCAGCGAGATGAGCGAGAAGATGATGGGCGAACTCACCGACACGGCGGCGAGCGCTTGCGGACCAAGATACCTGCCGACCCAAAAGCTGTCAACCGTGTTGTATGCCGCCTGGAGGAAGTTTCCGAGCAGTAGTGGTATGGAGAACGTTATGAGGTGCCGCGGTATGCTGCCTTGGGTGAAATCGGTCGCGCCTGAATCCATCGGCCTGCAGATTCTCCTTAATGCTCAGATAGGGTGCCTGGACAAACAGCCCGGGCCTCGCGAGCTAAACGGGTGTACAGCTGGGTATGGGGCGCCGGAGCTAAACGGGCCCCCGCTCGAAGCCGACGCGCTGATCGCGAGGTGGCGCGATCACGGGTCCACAGTACTCTACGAATGCGCGAGCGAAAGCGCGACAGGCAAGAGATCGTCATCCTAGACGACCCACCTGCTAAAGCACCTGCCAAAGTTTCGGTAGTTCTCCATAAACGCGCCTTTCCCTGCAACAGATATCCTATCAGTTCAGCTCCGCCCAGCGGTTCCGCCGGCCTGCCGCTTCCAGAAGCGAACCCGACCAAGCCTACAGAGCATTTCACATGCGGGTGCGCCTGGGTCTGCGCCAGTCATGCATAGAATGCCCACTACCGCCTTCCAGGCGCGCCGCCGCTGTGGTATGCTCAAGGGGACAGCAGGGCACGGTGCAACACGCTTAGGAAGCTGAGCGTCCAGAGGAGCGATCCCCAAAGATGGCGAGAAAGACGCAGATACGGGTCCAAGAAAGGTGACCTGAATTGTTATACTTCTTGTTGCCCGCTTACAACGAAGAAGGGAACATAGGCGCCCTTTTGGATAAGATACGTGCGCTCAGTGGGCGACTTCCCCGGTACCGGGTGTTGGTCGTAAACGACGGCAGCACCGACGCCACCATGGAAAGGGTACGTGAAAGAGAGAGCCTGATGCCGATCGAGGTGATCGCACACGGAACCAACCAAGGGTTGCCGGCTTCCCTCCGGGATGGAATCGCGGCTTTCCTGGAATCAGCCTCCAGCGACACAGACGTTCTCGTAACAATGGATGCCGACAATACGCATGAACCGGGGCTTGTCCCTCAAATGCTTGATTGGCTTCAGCCCCCGCATAATGCTGACATAGTCATCGCGTCCCGTTATCAAAAAGGCGGACATGAAGTGGGGCTCGCGTTGTCGAGGCGCGTGATGAGCCGCGTCGTCAACCTGATGCTGAAGGCGTTGTTCAATATCCCAGGTGTCACGGATTATACGTCGGGCTTTAGGGCGTATCGGGCCGAGGCGTTGCGTCGGGCGGCCAGAGCTCATGGTCCGCGTCTTATTGAGGCCACCACCTTCAGTGCCACCGCGGAGCTGCTTCTGAAGCTGCGCAGCGTCGGGGTAAAGGCGCGGGAGGTGCCGCTGGTCCTCCGTTACGATCAAAAGAACGGCGCCAGCAAGATGAAGGTCGCGCGGACGATCCTGGATTATCTCCGGATGATGATCCGGGTGGCTGCCTCTCGGCAGTCCGGGGCGCGGGCAAAGAGGGGATGCGGCGGAGCATGAAAAACTCCCTGCGTTACGCGCTGCTCTTCCTCGGACTCGCGGCGCTCGCGTACTTCTTGGTGACCTTGGATTGGTCGGCCTTGCGGTGGAGCGTAGAGCGGGTCAACCTGTTCTTTCTCCTCGGGGCTGTGTCGGCCTCGCTTTTCAACATCGCTACGAAGGCTGTACGCTGGCAGCGCTTGATTCGATCCGCAACCTCCGTGAGGATATCCTTTATGTTGTCGGTGGGCTCGGTCTACGCCGGGGTCGCGTCGTCAAGTCTGGTCCCGGGCAAGGCAATTGATGTGGCTAAACCTCTGATATTGAAGCGGTTCCACCGTGTCCCGCTCACCCCGTCCACCGCGGCCATGTTGGTCGAGCGCGCCCTCGACATGCTCAGTGTCGCCATCATCTTCTTGACCGCCCTCGCCATCCGGCCTCCTGCTGTTGGCCCCACCATACACGTGCTGGCTGGGGTGGCGGTCGCGCTTCTAGCGTTTCTTGCCGCCGGCTTAACCTTCCCACACGCGTTCTTGCGCGGTGTCGGGCGCGCGATGGAGGCATTGCCAGTCCCGCTCCGCTTAAAGAGGCGGATAGAGAGCGTAATGGCGGGCTCTGGAATGAGCCTCCTCACATGGTGTCGGCACGAAAACCTCTGGCCGCTCCTGGGCCTGTCGTTGGTTTCGCTGGGAGCTGAGGTGGTAAGGTTCTATTGTGTATTCCGGAGTGTGGGTCTGACGGTGGCTCCGTGGGGCCTCACAATAGGATACATGGCCTCGATCCTCGTCGCCGTCGTGTCCCTCATACCCGGGGGAGTCGGGGTCACAGAGTCCTTTCAAGCCGCGTTTCTTCAGCTCTTTGTCATCGGAGAGGCTGCGCCGGGAGTGGAGCGGGGGGCGGTACTGCTGGATCGAGTGCTTTCCTACTACCTTGTAGTTCTCATTGGTGCAGCCTTTCTCCTCTGGTATCAGCACGGTGTCGAGCGACGGGGGCCGTCGCCGGAGCGTTCGGATGTTGAAGGCAGGGCGGATGATTGCGCTGTCACCGGGCTCGACCGGTGACCGGCAGGCTCCCCAAAAGGCTGGGAGCGTTCCCGCGCTCTCGCCTGGACGGGGAGCGCGGGGGTGAGCGAATGTGAATTCGGGGAAGAAGACCGTAGTCGGGGACCTGATCCTGATACTCCTCTTCGGGGCGCTCATGTATGTCCCGTGGGTCAACCTCCCGGTAACGGATGCGGACACAGCCTACTACAGCACTGCTGCGCGCGGCGTGGTTGATTCCGGTGACTGGATGACCCTCCGAGGTTCAGGAGGCGGCCTCCTAGATAAGCCGCCCCTGTCGATATGGCCGATTGCCTTGTCGTACCGTCTTTGGGGCCAACATGACTGGTCGACGCGCTTGTGGCAGGTGATATTGTCCCTCGGGACTCTTCTGCTTACCTATCTTTTCGGACGGCGGTTTTTCGGTCGAGAGGAGTGCCTGCTTGCCACGCTGATCCTCGCTACGAGCCTGCTTTTCGCTTACTGCACGATGGTAGTGCAGCAGGACATCCTGAATGTCTTTACGTACGTCCTCTTCTTTTACGCTTTCGCGCTCTTCTGGCAGACTCACAGTGCAGCCCCTTACTACCTCGCTTGGCTAGCGCTTTCGCTTTCGTTTATGAATCGGTGGCATGTTGCCTTGGTCATACCGGCGGGAGTGGTTTTGGCGTGCGTCATTGCCGCCCGGATGCTCGGAAGGGATGACTTTCGGGTCACAACCCTCTTTGGTTCATGGCGGTCCGCGTTGTTGCGGACTTTATTGGGTTTGATGATCTTTGCCGCTGTCGGCGGGACGTGGTACGTCTACGAGTATCTGCGTCTCGGCCGTCCGTTTCTGGACTTGTTCTTCGGTAGGCGCAACCTGGCATTCCTGCAGGGGCCGGGGGGCAGGCCGCTCTCATGGCTAAGTGTCACGTACCTGCCGCAGTTGCTGTTGGCAGTGATACCGTGGGTGGTCCTTCTTCCGGACGCCGTGGCTACGGGGATAAGCGGGCTTCGAGCTCTCCGACGGGCGCGGACTCGCGAAGCGGATGGCCTGCTCTTCGTGTCGCTGTGGTTCCTTGTTGCTTTTCTCGTGCCGCACGTTAGCGCTTGGCGTGTGATTCGGTACCTTCTGCCGGTGCTGCCGCCGTTAGCTATATTGATGGCGGTCGGCGTAGCTCGCAAATTGCGGGAACGCGGACGCTTCGCCATTTCAGCCGTGATAAGCGCAGCGATGACGCTCATCTTTCTGGTGATCGATGTCTATCTCATTATCCAGCCGCTGGACGCCGGGCTGCGGCCATACAGAGGCCTCATCCTGCCTTTCTTGCTGATGTCCACGGTGGGTTTCGCCGCCTTTACCCTCGCCGCGTTGTGGCGGCGTGAGCGCCTTGCCATCGTGTCAATGGTCATCCTTGCTGTGGCAAGCTATAGTACGCTCTTTGCGAGCGTGAGCTACAAATGGGACCAGGTCTCGCCGTGGCGCTCCTTCGGCCTCAGGGTCAGGACCATGCTGCAGCAAGGCACGCAACTCGCATGGTACAGGGCCGGCGGCACGCTTCCATACGGTGTCCCGGGCGAGGCAGAGAAGGTCGTCTACGAATATTACGCTGGCCGATCCGTGCCTTTCCTCCAGGAGCCGAGCGAGCTCCGCGACCTTGTGGCACAAGGGCCCGCGGTTATAGTGATGAGGGACGAGACGCTTACCCGTCTGTTGGAAGCTCGTCCTGAGCTCGATCTCCAGAAGATACAAGCCCATTCGACCGGTTGGGTGCTCGTCCTCGCCAATTCAGAGTCGCGATCGCGCTAGTCCATGAGGAGGCCTCCGTTTACGTCGATGATCTCGCCGGTAATGAAGTCAGCTCCCGGTGACAGGAGGAACCGCACCACCGCCGCGACCTCCTCGGGCTTCCCCAGCCGCCCCAGAGGAATGGCCTCGACGATGCTCTTCCTCTTTTCCTCCGACCACTCGGCGCTCATCTCCGTCGCGATGGCGTGCGGGGCCACGCCGTTGACGGTCACGCCATACGGGGCCATCTCCCTGGCAAAGGTCTTCGTCAAGGCATCGAGAGCGGCCTTGGACGGGCCATAACCCGGCGCGGAAGTGATGTCGCCCAGTTTGCCTGCAACCGACGAAACGTTGACGATCTTGCCCCTTCTCTGGCGTTTCATGACGTCCGCCACGTGCTTGCAGAAAAGGAAGGCGCCCCGCACGTTTACGGCGAAGACGTCGTCCCAGTCGGCCGTCTTGATTTCCTCGCTCGTTCGCCGCCTGATGATGCCGGCGTTGTTGACGAGCGCGTCTATCCTCTCGTATGCCGCACAGGTCTCCCGCACGACCCGCTGCACGTCGCTTTCCTCCGCCACGTTGCAGCACTGAAAGACCACTTGCCCCGGGCGCTCGGCGGCGAGCGCCCGCCCTCGCTCGACGTTGACGTCGCACGCTACCACGAGATAGCCTTCTTCAGCCAAAGCCAGGGTGATGGCCCGGCCGATGCCGGCCACACCCCCGGTAACGATCGCTACGCACTTCTCCATCGTGTCTTACCTCCACGTTAACCGAAGATCGCGTTGGGGATGAACGTCACAATCGAGGGGAAGAGGTACATGGCGACTATCACGAGGACGACCGCCAGCGCGAACGGCCACCCCTCCCTTACGAAGCTCTCCACCGAGCATTCCATGACGGAGCATACGGAGTACATCGCCAAGCCCACCGGCGGGGTGAGCAGCCCGAAGGCGCAGCTTATCACCATCAACACTCCGAAGTACACCGGGTCCACGCCCACCCGTTTCACCACGGGCACGAGAATGGACGTGAGCAGGAGGATCATGACGGTGGAGTCGACGAACATGCCGAGGAAAAACAGGAAAAGCATGATGATCCCGATGATGACCTTCGGGTTGTTGCTGATTCCGAGTAAGAGCTGAGACAACGCTTGGGGCACCATCTCCCAAGTCATCGCGTAGCTGATGAGGGAAGAAAGTGCGATGAGGAACATCACCATGCCGACGTCCATGATGGTCAGCCTCACCGCGCGCTTGAACCCTTCCCACGTCATCTCGCGGTACGCGACGAGGCCGACGGCCATCGCATACACGGCCGCCGCGGCCCCGGCTTCCGACGGGACGAGCAGCCCGAAGCGCAGGGTCACCAAAATCAGGAACGGGAAGAGGATGGCCCAGACGGTGTGCGCGAAAGTCGGCAGGATCTCCCCGAGAGGAGCCATCTTCTGCCTTTCAGGCAGATACCTCCTGCGGCGCGCGGTGATCGCCACCGCCGTCGCCAAGAAGGCCGACATGAGAAGGCCGGGCCCGATGCCTCCCGCCAGCAGGCGCCCGATTGAGACCTCACCGATGGTTCCGTACAGCACGAGCCCGATGCTGGGGGGGATCGCAATGGTAATGAGCGCTGTGAAGCCGTGCACGGCTGCCGAATATGCCCGTGAGTAACCCCGGGCGGTCATCGTCGGGCCGAGGATCCGGGCTTCCATGGAGGCATCGGCGATGGCCGAGCCGCACACTCCGCCCATGAGCGTGCTCAGCACCACGCTCACTTGCGCCAGGCTGCCGTACATGTGTCCGGCCAACGTCGTGGCGAACCTCACGAGTCGCTTCGTGATGCCGGTCTCGTTCATCAAGTTGCCGGCGAAGATGAACATGGGGATGGCGAGCAGCGCGAAGTTTTGCGTCTCGGAGAGAATGCGCTGCACCGGCATGGTGAGGGGCAAGCTCGGCTGCTGCAGAAAGAAAATGAATCCGGAGATGCCTATGGCGAAGACCACGGGCATCCCTAGTAACAGCAAGGTCACGAACACGATCAAGACCCACGTCATGTCTGTCCCCCCTAGGCAGCGTCACGCCTCAAGAGCCTGAGTCTTAGCGTCGCAGCTCTCGGCGGCGGACTCGCGGCGATGGTCTGCGACGACCCGTCCGATCTTGAGCACCGTGGTGATCAGGAGCAGCGCGCTGCCCACAGGCACGCTCAGTGTGACCCACGTATAACTGAATCCCGGGATGCCCTGGAATGTCCGGAACCTCGTCAGGTAGGACATCCAAACCCCGTATACGATGAGAAAGACCAAAAACGCGGCGATGATGAGATAGTTTAGGATGTTGATGTAGAATTGGGCCCTTTTCGGCAGCCGGCTGACGAGCAAGTCCACGTTTACGTGGCGATCTTGTCGCATGGCAGCATCGGCGCTGAAAAAGACCGCCCAGGCAAAGAGGAAGGTGGCCATGTCCATCCCCCAGGCGAGCGGGCGCCCCACGCCCCTCGCCACCGCGGCCCCGAATATGAGGACGAGGATTGCGACGAGGAGAACACCGGCAATGGCCTCCTCAGCCCGGCAAATGACGTCGTAGACTCGTCTCACTCTGGACATACGCATCCCCCCTCGGCGAAGGCTGGAAGCCCTGCCCCAGCGCTTCCCCGCATGCCGAGCCCCCGGTCCGCCACCGGCACGGGGCGCGGGCCGGGGGCTCGGTCGCCGGTTCAACCGGCCATTTGCTCCGCGGACCTCTTCCCTACTTGCCGAGCTCCTTGTAAATCGCGTCCCTGACTCCTACGAGATTCATCTTTTGATATGCGGCCTCGCCGGCCTTCTTGAAGGCGTTCACATCCACGTCCTTGATGATGACCATGCCTTTGTCCTGAACCTGCTTCCTGACCTTGTCAGTGTTCTCCTGGATCAGGTAAGAGGTCTCGAGACCCGCCCTGTCGCACTCCTCGACGAGTATCTTCTGATACTCCTTGGGGAGCTTGTTGAACCAATCCGAACTGACTACGATGAAGTTGATGAGCAGGAAATGCCCGGTCTCGTCCACATACTTGAGGACCTCATAGAGGCTTCCGTCCATGATGTTGTCGTAAACCAGTTCCACCCCGTCGATGGCACCCTGCTGCAGGGCGGTGTACATCTCGCCGAAAGCCATGGCGGTAGGCGTCGCGCCCAAGGCCCTAACCCCCTCCTGCCAGATCGGGGCCGGGGCGGTCCTTATCCGCAAGCCCTTCAGATCCTCGGGCTTCCGGATAGGTTTATTGGTCATGAAATGACGGAACCCCTGAACCCACTGGATCGAAAGCACCTGGAACCCGTACTTCTTCGCGAGCTCGTCGATCCACTTCTTGACCGTGGGTAGCTGGCTGAGCTTGACCACATCCTCGATGCTGTCCACAAAGTAGGGGGCGTTCATAACGGCGATGTCGGGAATGTAGTTGCCCATCCGGGCCGCGTCGGTGTTCTGGCCCACCGGAACGCCCTGGCGGATTTGCTCCAGGATGTCCTCTTCGACGCCCAGCGCAGCACTGTGGAACACTAGGATCTGAAGATCACCCTTGGTCCGTTCGGCCACTCGCTGCGCCCACTTCTGGAATCCTGCATGGTACGGATGGTTCGGGCCCAGGACGTGGTTGAAGCGGAGAGTATAGGTTGGCTGGGCGGCGCGCGTGACCGGCGGGAACAAAGCCACAGCCAGCATTATGAGTAGACAAACGCCCAACAGTCTTCTCATCGTTCGCAACCTCCTCGCTCGTCTAGTAGCAGGCGTCCTCCCGTGTTGACCCGACAACCCTGTCACGGTGAGATTACCATGTCTCGCGTTCTACGCCGCAACCACCTCCCGCGCGAGCATTCTCTGTCTTGTCGCGTCGTCCATGAGTCTCCTCCGTCAGGCGCGGGCGCGTGCAACTCGCGCGAGCCCGTCGTCGGCGCTGTCGACGCCAGCACCCCCCTGACCGTGGCCCTGTTTGGCCGCGAGGACCTCCAGACAGGCCTCGGCTACGTGATCGGCGGTGAGTCCGTACTTGCGAGCCAGGTCTGCGTCGGCCCCTGACTCGGCGAACACGTCCCGGATGCCCACCCTTTTCAGCGGAACGGGGTGCTTTTCACCAAGCACTTCCGCGCACGCTCCGCCGAGACCCCCGATAATGCTGTGGTTTTCGACGGTCACGACCGCTCCCGTGTCCGTCGCGGCCTTGACGATGCTCTCCTCGTCGATGGGTTTGAGGCAGGATACCGCGACCACCCTTGCAGCCACGCCTCTTTCCCGCAGCACCTCGCGTGCGGCCAGCGCTGTGTGAACCATCGTGCCCATGGCGATGATCGCCACGTCGTCACCGTCCGCGAGGGTCCTGACCCTCATAAACGGTGGGCGACCGTTCGCGCCGCCATCCGCTTCCCCCGATGAGGGGCCGGCCTCCCCCACCATGTGGCCGGGGAGCACAGGATAGGCATCGCGCGCTATCCGGAGGTACACGGGGCCCGGGATCTGCGCCGCATACCTCGCGGCAAGCGCTGCCTCTCTCGCGTCAACAGGCTCGATCACGGTCATGTTCGGGAGCGCCCGCATGAGCGCTAGGTCCTCGATGGCCTGATGGGTAGCGCCGGTTTTTCCCGTGAAGAGACCGGTATAGGCGCCGCACATTTTGACGTTGAGCCTCGGGTACGCCACGGAGATGCTGACTTGGTCGTACACCCGCTTACTCGCGAACACACAGAAAGTTGTGACGAAAGGCACAAAACCCACAGTAGCGAGGCCCGCCGCCACCCCCACCATGTTCTGCTCGGCGATCCCGCATTCGATGAAGCGCCCGGGGAACTCTTTTCCAAACTTGGCACTGCGGGTTGATTCCGCGAGATCCGCGTCCAGCACCAAGACCCGCGGGTCGCTCCTCCCAAGTTCCACGAGGGCACTGCCGAACGCATCCCGGATCGATTCGCGCACGCCGCTGCTCATCGCACACCACCTCCGACTCCACCGGTGAACAGGCCCGGGCCGCACGAGGTTTGCCCCCGCGCGAACCCGATTTCCTCAAGCGCCCGTTCGAGTTCATCTCCGGCAATCGGCCTGGAGTGCCACTTGGCTTGACCTTCCATGAACGAGACACCTTTGCCTTTCACGGTGTGGGCCACCAGCACGGTCGGCACGCCGGCCGTCTCGCGGGCGCGCCGGAAACCGCTGATGAGCTGCTCGAAATCGTGTCCGTCCACCTCCACCACCGACCAGCCGAAAGAGCGCCATTTGTCGGTATAGGGCTCGAGCGGCATCACCTGCGCGACAGGCCCACAGAGCTGGACCTTGTTGTAGTCGACGATGGCTGTGAGATTGTCGAGGCCTTTGTTGCCTGCGAACATCGCGGCCTCCCACACCTGGCCCTCCTGCGTCTCGCCGTCCCCCAGCAGGCAGTACACGCGGAAGTCTTTCCGGCTGACCTTTGCCCCGAGCGCCATCCCGCACGCGGCTGAAAGCCCCTGTCCGAGCGAGCCCGTGGACATGTCCACGCCTGGCGTCTTGGCCATGTCGACGTGACCTTGGAGTCTGCTGTCGATAGCGTCGAAGGTCGGGAGCTCGTCTACAGGGAAAAAGCCTCTCTCCGCCAGGACGCTATACAAGGCCGCGCTTGCGTGCCCTTTTGACAATACGAAGCGGTCTCGATCGGGCCAGTGAGGATCTTCGGGTTTCACCCTCATTTCGCGAAAGTACAGGGCTACGAGGATCTCGACGCATGAGAGGGAGCCGCCTGGATGGCCAGCTCCGGATGTGTGGATCATGGACAGGATGTGATGACGGACTCGTCTCGCGACGTCGGGCAGTTGTGTGACGGAGAGATATGCACATTGCTCCACTTCAACCCACCTCGCCGCCTCAAGGGAACATGCAAGTGTTGTGCCATCTACCCTTCGACATTCAACATGAGAGGCTGCGGCTGCGGGATGTCCTTTACATTGGCGTACGAACGAGTATGAACGGCGACGGCGAGACAACGACGATTCCAAGCAGATCGCCGCGAGTAATCGCCGGTTCCAGGGAGCACACGAGCCGTGCAGGGCTGCCGGTGTTGCACTCGGGGACGGCGCCCCAAGCGGGGCGCGCTTCGTTAGAGTCCGGATCGTCCGGTAAGTGGCCGGATATCGACACCCGTCCCGCTATCATGGGCAACCCAGGACCTCGGAACACGAGAGGAAAACCAATGACCCTGTACTTGGTGGACCCCACTGTATCATTATGAAGCACCATGTGATACACTGTGCCGATTCGGGACTATGTTGTACTTCTTGAGCTTCCTGTGAAGAGTGCTCCGGCCGATGCCGAGCATGGCGGCGGCCCTGGAGACGTTTCCGCCGCAATAGCCGAGGGCCTTTAGGATGGCGTCGCGTTCGATGCTTTGCATACTCTCTATGGATTCTGCACGAGCGCCGCGGGGGCCCGGAGAAACCAGGGGTGCCGCGGGCCCCGGGGGCGCTGGGGGCGGTGGGGATGCCGGGGACGGCCCGGACGCCAGCAGGGAGGGCGGGGATGCAGGGGACATCGGGGAGCCCGGAGACGCGGCTCCCGTCCCTCGCAGCGGCGCGAGCGCCGGCGGCGCCGCCGACGCTCGCGGCACCGATGGCGCTGACGAAGTCGAAGGTGGCGAAGCTGGTAGCGCTGCAGCCGTCGGCGTCGCGTGCGCCAGCTGCCTCGTCAGTGGCGGCGGCGATGCATACGGCGTCAGCGAAAGCAGACCCTCGCCCGCGAACACGTCCTTCGGCAGGCAGTCCGGGGTGATGACGATGGTGTCCTCAGACTGGTCCCCCTGCTTCTCGGTGGCCGCTATTGCCGCTCTCTCCAACACGTTTTGGAGCTCACGTACGTTCCCCGGGAACTCGTAGTTCCTCAAAACGTCCAGAGCGTCAGGGCTTATCGTGAACATTGGGTCTGCACCGCGAGCGTGCGGCCCGCGCGACACGCTGAGCCAGTGGCGATCGAGGAAATGGCTGACGAGCGAAGGTATGTCGTCACGCCTTTGTCGAAGCGGGGGTATGGAGATGTTCACCACATTCAAGCGATAGTAGAGGTCCTCTCTGAACCTGCCCGCCCGCACCTCGTCGGCGAGGTTACGATTAGTTGCGCCGATTATCCGCACGTTTATCGGGATCATCTCCGTGCCACCTATTCTCATCACCTGGTCGTCCGCGAGGGCGCGAAGGAGCTTCACTTGCATCTCCAGGGGCATGCTTTCCACCTCGTCCAGGAAAAGCGTGCCTCCTTCGGCCAGCTCGAACTTGCCCGGTTTTCCTCCACGCCGCGCACCGGTGAAGGCGCCTTCCTCATACCCGAAGAGTTCGCTCTCGATGAGCTCGGTGGGCACAGCCCCGCAGTTTATGGCGACGAACGGACCCTCCTTCCTGGCGCTTGCGTTGTGGATTGCCTGGGCGAAGAGGTCCTTCCCCGTGCCGCTCTCTCCGCAAAGCAACACGCGCGAGTCGGTGCGCGAGGCGGCCTTCGCGAGCCTAACGGCCTCTTGAAGGGCGGGGCTCTCCCCGACGATGTCATCGAACGTGAACCTGGCCTGCGCCCCGACCATCCTGCGAACGAGGCTCCTCACGCGCTCCATCTTGTCGAAAACCGCGAGGGTGCCTATGCAGTCCCCGCTTGCGTTGCGGAGCGTGCGGATGGTCGCAAGGCACCTCGTGGTGCCGTGTCCGGTGCGTATCGAGATCTCGTGTTCCTTGAACTCACGGTGTTTCGATTGTTTGAGTATCTGGACGACCGATGGGAAGAGCCCGAACGCGGCGTCGATGGGCCTGCCCAAGGCGTCCTCCCGCTCTATGCCGAAGATGCGCAGCGCGGCTTCGTTCACGCGCATGATGGTGCCGTCGGACGATATCGCCACGAGGCCGTCCCTTATCGAATCGAACACAGTTCCGAGGAACCGGTTCAGCGTGCGGATCTCGTGGAGGGAGCGCTCCAGAGCGAGCTCGCGTTCGATGGCCTCCGACATGCTGGCGACGATCCCGATGGTGTGCTTGTGGACGAGCTCTCTCCTGCCCGTCATGTTCAGCACCCCGATTATCTTCCCGGTATGGTCGTGGATGGGTGCCGCCGAGCAAGTGACCCAGTGGATGTGGACGTTGTAGTGCTCGGCTCCGACCACCTGGACAGGCTCATCCAGCATGAGCGCGAGCCCGATGGCGCACGTGCCGGCGCGCGACTCGTGCCGGCTCGCACCGGGCGCGAGCCGCACGCGGCTCGTCTCTTGGAGGACCTGATCGTCCCCGATGCTCCTGAGCAGGAAACCCTCGCCGTCCGTGATGTCCACACGGAATCCAGAGCCGGCCACAAGCTTGTAAAGCGTGCTCATGAAGGACCAGGCCGTGGAGATGAGCTGCTCGTTGGCGGATATACGCGCGCGCACCTCGTTTTCATCCGCGAGGTCGAAACACCTTGTGTCCTCGGGGTCGAGCCCGAGAGCCCGGCATCTCTTCCACGATTCGGCGATTACCGGTCTCACGACGGATGAGTCGATCTCCCCGGTTTCCACGAACGTGCGCCATGCCGTTTCTAGCCGCGCGAAGTCCCTCTCGGAAGGAGGAGTATCAGGGTGCGTCGCGAAGTCAAAGGCACCGGACGGGTTTCGGACGATGGCGTCTGCCATTGATCTCACCCCCGGAGTTGTCCCGGCTTCGAAACTCGAGCAGGGAAACCGCCGCTTGCCGCTGTTCTTCGGTCCTTCTTCAGAATAAGACTTCGGCATGGGGGCCCGTCATCCTTCTTCTGGTTAGGGCAAGGTCGCGTCCTGCCCAGCTCTATAGGCACGCAACTTGCATTGGTGCGCGTTCGGACTGGGAGCCGCTTGCACCTTGTGGGCTTTGCCGAGGACATGTTCGGCTCCAAGGAGGCGTGGACTTGCACATGGAAATGTACGTTCTCAGGATCGATACGCAGGCCCGGCGCGTGACGCGCGCCGCAGCGGGGGAGTCCCTGGCAATGCTCGGAGGACGCGGCCTCATAGCCCGCGTTGTGCTCGACGAGGTGAAACCCGGCTGCGACCCTCTTGGCCGTCACAACAAGCTCCTCATCGTGCCGGGGGTTCTGGGCGGCACGCCGGCGCCGTGCGCTGGCAGGATCTCGGTGGGCGGCAAGAGTCCCCTCACCGGCGGGATCAAGGAGAGCAACGCGGGCGGGGTCGCTGGGCATAAGCTCGCCCGACTCGGCATAAAGGCGCTCATCGTCGAGAACAAACCGGATGACGCGCGAGGCCCGTTCACTCTGGTCCTTGCGAAGGATACGGCGGAGCTCGTTCCCTGCTGCGATCTTGCGGGCCTTGGGGTGTACGAGAGTGCTGCGCGGCTCCACGAGAAATACGGGAAGCAAGTCGGGGTCATGGTCATCGGACCGGCCGGCGAGATGGAGCTGACAGCTGCGGGGATAGCCATTACCGACCTGGACGGGGAGCCGGGGAGGTACTGCGGCCGCGGGGGCATGGGGGCGCTGATGGGATCCAAAGGCATCAAGGCCGTGGTGATAGACGATTCTGGCACCCAGGCGCCGGAGATCCGCGACAAGAAGAAATTCCTCGAGGCGGCCCGGGCTGTGGCGCAATTGATCCGCGAGACCCCGCAGACCGCAGAGGTCTACCGCAACTGGGGCACCGCTGCCCTAGTGACGACGACCAACGCGCTTGGCGGACTGCCTACGCGCAACTTCAGCACTGGGCGCTTTGAGGGCGCGGACCGCATCTCGGCGGAGGCCCTCCGCGAGCTCATCCTGGCGAGGGGCGGGCTCACCACTCATTTCTGCATGCCCGGGTGTCCCATCGGGTGCTCGAACCGGGTGCCGAGAGCGGACGGCAGCGACCTCGTGAGCCCTCTTGAGTATGAGACCATCGGCTTGCTCGGCTCGAACTGCGGGATCGACGACCTGGACGCGATCGGCGAGATGAACCGGCTGTGTAATGACCTCGGCGTAGACACCATCGACATCGGTGGAGCGGTGGGTGTGGCGATGGAGGCGGGCCTCGTCCGGTTCGGGGACGCCGCGGGCGCCATTGAGCTCATACGCGAGATAGGCAAGGGCACGGTGCTTGGAAGGGTGATAGGCCACGGCGGCGCGCTGACCGCAAGGGTTCTGGGGGTGAGGCGCGTCCCCGCGGTGAAAGGCCAGGTAATGGCGGCTTATGACCCGCGGGGGCTTAAAGGGCTGGGAGTGACGTTCGCCACGTCCCCGATGGGCGCTGACCACACGGCCGGGAATACGGTGCGCGCGCAGATCGATCATCACAGCCCAAGGGGTCAGGTCGAGGCGTCCAGAAACGCTCAGCTCTCGGCCGCGATATACGACATGCTGGGGGTCTGTATGTTCGTCGGCCCGGCGGTCAGGGACCGGATAGACCTCCTCGGCGATCTCGTTTCGGCCCGGCTTGGCGTCCCCTGTTCCGCCGAGACCATTCGCGCTCTCGCAAAACAGACGATCATGACAGAGAGGGAGTTCAATCGACGCGCGGGTTTCACGAGCGTGCACGACAGGCTGCCGGAGCACTTCGTTGAGGAACGGAACCCCGCCACGGGGACCACCTTCGACGTGAGCGACGAAGAGATGGACCAGATGTGGGACTAAGCCGTGCCGTGTCTCAACATCGGTGTCGCCATGGTCAACCGGCGGCCTAGCCCTCTTTCTGCTAGGTGTTCGTCTGGGCTTGCTTGAAGTCGGTGAGTACACAGGAGTGGCCTTACCCAAGACAGGCAAGGTATGGGTCGTGGTTCTTCTCCGCCTTCTCCTGGGTTTCGTCGTAACAGTGGTGGACGGCGTCCCAAGCGGGGCGACTTGACAAAATCCGGCCCGTCTGGTGAGTGGCCGGATTTTGACACCCCTCGTGCAATCACCGGCAATCCAAGACCTCGGAAAACGAGGTTGCAATGATGGGAGGGTGGCTGCCACCCCGGTGCCTGGTAGCTCCGACGCATCTGGATGACTGGTCGTAGCATTAAGAAAAGGGGGACTGCGGAATGGTATGCAGAGAAGTGTCAGACAAACTGGAAAGGATCCTGAGGCTCGATACTCGACCTGTCGGCGTTAAGCTCTACAGGAGCAAGGAGGAACTGCCCCGGAAACCCCTGAACTTCAAACTGAACGTGTGCCAGTTGGTGTCCATGGCCAGATATCAAGGGAAAGTGAACACTGGGGTGCCCGAGATGATGGTGTGTGCCATGGGCGCGGCTTGCGTCGGCCTCATAAAGACGCCGGAAGCTATTGCGACGGGCAAGGCAGCTGTTGGTCCTTATGTGAAGGATGCGGTAGCAGGCAAGGCTTTCATGGCGAACACCTTCAAGCTTGGGGACGCTGGCAAGAAGTTCGACGGAATCCTGGTCGGCGCCCTTGATAATCTCCAAGTGGATCCTGATGTCGTCGTCATGTACGCAAATCCGGCTCAGACCATGAGGCTCATTCACGCGTGTACCTACGAGACCGGAGAGAAAGTTGCGGCAGACACCGTTGCCGAGGCAGCGCTCTGTTCGTCCATTGGTTTCGCGGTAGCAAAGGGAAAACCGGTGGTCGGATTCCCGTGCGCGGGTGATAGGATCTTTGGCGGCACGCAAAACAGCGAACTCGTTTTTGTTGCTCCGTATCCTTTGGTGCGAGATAAACTCCTGGCCAACCTGGAACTTACAGCGCAGGGCGGCTTCTCCGTTTACCCGGTGCCGCCGAATATGTTCTGGACCCCCACTATGCCGCCGACTTACACAATCCAGCCGGAAGATCTTGCTGAGTGAGTGCTGAGTGAGACCGCCGCTTTGGGGAGGGGGCTCTCGTTTATGCCTCCTCTCCTTGCTTTTGTTTAGCGGGCAAATGTCTATCTGGCCAGTCGCGCCTGTGCACGAGTGAGCCATGCATGCCCAGGAGCCGCCGCACGGCGCGGTCTCGATCAGGGCGGCTCGATCCCGTTCGCATGTGCGGCGGCTGTGGTGCGGAAGTGGTAGACACGCAGGATTCCGGGCGAGTCGAGGAAGCCGGCCCCACGCCGTCCTCTCTTTCTCCTACCGCCCGCTGGCAGGCGCCTACTTCTTCTCTTCATCCGGCCCTTTCCTCCCAACCTCGATGTCTCGAGAAGTCACCGGGTTTTCATGAGACTCCTTGCCCACGCCGCCGCTCGTTCGATCTCACCATCCTTCAGCGGGCCCTCGGTGTCCTTCACAAAGAAGCCTTCGGGTGGGGCCGCCAGCGATCCTCCCCTCTTCTCGAGCCCGTCGGCTATCGGCTTCGCAGCGTAGCCGAACAGCTTCACCATCACGTTGAGGAAGCGCGCGCGGACGTCGGCCGTGGAAATCCTCGTGTCGAAGGCCGACACCCTGACACCCCTCAAGCCGTCCTGAGGGATGCTGTTGAGGAAGCCTGCGATCGGCTTTGTCGGCCTGAAGCCCCGTGTTGGGGAACCGACAATGAGCAGTCCCAACCCGCTCAGGTGCTCGGGCTTGACGTCGCCTACGCGCAGTGCTTCGACGTTGGCCGTCGCGCCAAGAGCCTTGCCGATCGCCCGGGCTATCTGTTCCGTGTTGCCGAAAATCGAATCGTACACTATGAGGACTTTCATCTCAAAGGGTTACCTCCTTCAAAACGCCAAGTAGTGATGACTAACCACACCCTTCATTTGAATCTTCAGATACACCCATGGACGTACGTTCATCATCGCCTGCCGTACCACCTTCCTTGCATTGGAGATTCTCAATGAAAACCTAGAGGAGCGACATCTTCCTCGCTGTCGGCGGATTCGGCCGCAGGCAGCCTGAGACGGCCCGGGTTCTGCGGCGGGCGTCCGCCGCGCGTCTCCCGGAGGTGGCGCCGGCATTTACGAGGGCGCGTGCGCGTCTTCCATCTGTGTTCCCTTGTGGCAGGACGCGGGCACCGAACCCCGGATGAACCTTTGACTGCCGTTCGGGCAGGAGCTTCGAGCGGTTATTATTGGGTGAAGAAGGATTGTCGCCTGCGAGAGCGAAAAACTATAGTAAACGGTCGCGGTCGAAGATTGGTCCACGCCCTCAGTGTACCGGGTCATGGTCCAGCGGCGTTCTTCGACGGCGATCGCCCGCTGGCTGCCTGGCACGGGAGCGCGGCCCAAAGGAAACGCCGAAGACTACTCGGGGCTGCCAGCGCAAGATGAAGGGCACCGGTGATCGCCGCGGGTCTAAGACCGAGGCACGTTCGTTCCGGTCTCCAGCTGGCGAGACATGGCGGTTCGAGCGGGAGACTGCCAAAAGACGCAGAATGAGTGAACGAAGCGGCTTCATCCTTCATAAACAGAGTGGTGTGGGTGAAAAGAATGGCAAGTCTTGGTTTAAAGCCGGTTGAAACCGTGAGCACGTCGACCCAGATCATCGAGCAGTTCGTTGAGATGATCCGTACCGACAGACTGAAACCCGGGAACTGCCTCCCGTCGGAGACGAGTCTGGCTAAGAGCCTGGGCACTAGTCGCGCGACGATCAGGGAGGCCCTGAGTGGGCTCAAGGTCTTGGGACTATTGGAGTCCATCCCGGGCAAGGGCAATTTCATCAAGAAACCCGCTGTGAATTACCAACTGGAGGGCATCATCGACACGATCAGAAGCCGGATGACTTTTCTAGAGGCGCTGGAGGCCAGAAGGGCAATTGAGGGTGAGGCCTGCTACCTGGCGGCCAAGAGACGCACCGATTCGTCATTGCGGGAGATCGAGGACACCCTGAAGAAATGCAAGGATGTCAAGTCGGTGGATGAGTTCATCAACGCTGATTACGAGTTCCACCTCGCTTTGGCCAAGGCGTCGGACAACCGTCTGTTCATCCAGTTCATCAAGGAAGCCCTCTTGAAGTTGGGACAGCCGTATTACAATGCTATCGAGCTGGCCGAAGCCGCGGACGACCCCTCATCAGTGAAACGGCTGTTTGGCAAGTCCTACGACGATCATGAGGCCATCTACAAGGCGATCCTAGAAGGGGACTCTTCGGCGGCCCGTAAGAACATGCTCAACCACCTCCAGGCGGCTAAACAGAAGTTCACGGAGTACTATGAGACCGCGGAGCCTGAGGACGGCCGTCCCGCTCCAGCACATGAAGGCTGCCCGGACGACGGGGCGGGCGAACGTCCCGGCAGTCTGCCGGCAGAGAACGTCTGTCCGACGGCGTCGGGGTCGTGACGTCGGGGTCGTGACACGGACGAAAACCTGACGAGGGTCGACATTGCTGTCGAGGCGCGACCTGGATGAATATCTCGGCTCACGTCATCGAGGTTCTCGTGGCGGAATGTGGGTTCCGGTATGGCTGTCTGACAGCTTGACAGGTTGGCATGTTTGGCTTATGATGTGTGTGCTGGCTCATGGATGGGTGTGGACTCTCGTCGAGTCCGCGAGCGCAGATGTGGAGTCCAGGTATACATATCGAGTCGAGGTACGGTCGGCTCGAGCGAGGCAAACAGAATATACGAGAAGAAGACCTTATATATTTTTCGCGATAGGTGTCAGACAGCAAGGCAGTAAGACTGATTCTATTGATTCTTTGGTGTTTTCACTATAAGGTGCTTGCCGGTCGCGCTACACGGCGCACACAAGTCTGCAGGTATTCGAAGTCACCTCTGTATCAGGTGTTCGAGCAAACTAAGGAGGCCCAGCGTAACTATAATGGTCGCAACGATTCTTATAATCGCGACTTTGGATACGAAGGAAACAGAGGCCGACTACCTGAGAAAGACCATCGAAGAAAACGGGTTCAATACGCTCGTAATGGATACGGGCATTCTCTCGGCTCCCCGGACAATTAAGCCCGACATTCCGCGGGAAGAAGTGGCGGTCGCCGGCGGCATGACAATTGACGAGCTCTTGGCGACGGGAAACAAGGGCAAGTGCATTGAAGTGATGATCAATGGAGCCACGAAGGTAGCTCGACAACAGTACGCCGAGGGGAGATTCGCCGGAGTAATCGGGATTGGCGGTTCCCAGGGCACCAACATCGCCACGGCCGTGATGCAGAACCTACCGTTCGGCGTGCCCAAATTGATGGTTTCTACGGTAGCTTGCGGCACCGCTACTTTCGGACCGTTCGTCGGGACTAAAGACGTGGCCATCATGCATTCGGTGGTCGACGTGCAAGGTGTGAACGCCCTCACCACTCGGGTGTTCAAGAACGCGGCCGGCGCCATTTGCGGAATGGTCAGGAGCGCCATCAATCAGAGCGGACGTGAACGACACAGAAAGGCCGTCGCCATGTCGATGCTGGGGACCACGACGCCGGGGGCCCTGCGGGCCAAAGCGCTCCTAGAAGAGAAGGGTTTCGAGGTGGTAGCCTTTCACCAGAACGGGACCGGAGGCATTGCGATGGAGGATTTGATCCGGGAAGGGTATTTCGCCGGGGTGTTGGATATAAACCTCCATGAATTGGCCGACAGGCTGGTCGGAGGACTCCATGGGGCGATCAAGGAGTACCGATTGGAGTCAGCGTCTCAGGCCGGTTTGCCTCAAGTCATCGCTCCTGGGAGCATCGAGTACACCGTGCAGGGTCCGGTGGATTCTCTAACACCGGAGATGAAGCGAAGAAAGTATATTGTCCATAATCCCACCCTGACTCTCGTCCGGCTTTCCCACGACGAACTGAGCGAAGTGGCAAAGCTGCTGGCAGAAAAGATTAATAAGGCCCAAGGCCCGGTGAAAGTCTTTTTGCCGCTCAAGGGCTTCTCCTACCCAAACCGCGAGGGACAAGAATTGTGGGACCCAAGAGGCAATCTGGTCTTCATAGAGACCTTCAAAGAGAGGATTTCCCCCTCCATTCCTGTGGAGGAGGTGAACGCCCACATTAATGACCCGCAGTTCATCGACCTGGTTGTAGACAGCTTTCTCGAGATGATGTCGGTACAGGATGATGTCAAGACAGGAAGGTGCGCACAATGACCAGCACAATCAAGGAGAAGCTATCGGGCGTTTTCACCCCGATGGTAACCCCATTCAAGAATGATGAGATTCTGTATGAGGGGATAGTCAAGAACGTCAAGAGAATGAACAAGACCGGCCTCAGGGGGTACTTTGTCCTGGGGACCAACGGCGAGTTCAAATCCCTTTCGGTCGAGGAAAGGCTGTCCGTCCTGAAGACGGTGATTGACAACGCCGCTGACGACAAAGTGATCATGGCGGGAACGGGCGCCGAGAGCACCAAAGAGACGATCGATATCACGCTAGAGGCGGCCAAACTCGGAGCCTCTATGGTCAGCTTGCTGATGCCTCATTTCTTCCGGAAACAGCTCACCGATGACGCACTGGCGGATTACATAATCAGGGTCGCGGATGCGTCCCCCGTGCCGGTTCTGTTATACAACAACCCGTCAGTGGCCGCCGATGTGTTGATAAGCCCTGAGGTAGTCAGGATAGTGGCCGAACACCCCAACGTAGTCGGGATGAAGGACAGTTCCAAAGGGAATTTCAAGAGCTACCTTCAAGCGGCGAGGGGGAAGGAGTTCTATGTTCTGGCCGGGTCAGCCGGGTTCTTCCTGGACTTGCTGCTCGAAGGCGGGGTAGGGGGGGTCCTTTCCCTGGCCAATGTCTTCCCTGAGGAGTGCGTCAAGCTCTATAACGCCTTCAAAGAAGGAAAGCTCGAGGAAGCCAAGAGGCTCAATGAGAAAATCGTCGACTTGAACAAGAAGGTTTCCGGCTTCGGCGGCGTCGCCGCCGTCAAGAGCGCCATGGAATTGGCTGGTTATGTCGGTGGAGACCCCAGGCACCCGTTGAAGCCATTGACGCCGGAACAGAAACGAACCTTGGAAGCGAACATCAGGGAACTGGGGTTCATCTAGGAGCAGTTCATGCTAGGAGCATAAGCATAAGGGAGGAAACGGACAATGCCGCGGAAAGAGACCTGGAACATCTACGAAAAGGGCTACGATGAGGTAGCCGAATACTTGAAGCACAATGACGTCATCATGATTCCCATGGGCTCCACTGAGAAACACGGCGCCCACTGCCCGCTCGGCACGGACAGCCTGACGACCATGGGAGTCGTGGAGAGAGCCGCCCGGATAGCTAAAACGTGCTACACCCCACTGATTCCGGTCGGTTATTCCCCCCACCATATGGGGCAGGTCCATCAGGGGACCGGAACGCTCACTTTCTCGGGAGACACCTATCGGCGCGTCGTTTACGACCTGGCCATGAGCATGATCTATCACGGCTTCAACAAGATAGTCTTCGTCAGCCACCACGGCAGCAACTCCAAGGTTGTCGATGACGTGCTGCGGAGAATCAGATACGAGACCGACTGCTTCGTGTGCTGGTACAAAACCCCGACGGAACGGACTTATTCCCTCATAGGGGATATCGTTGACGGGCCGCCGGAAGAGACGCCGGGCTGGCACGCCGGGGAAATCGAGACCAGTACCGCCTGGGCCGCAGACGAAGGCACCGTCGACATGAGCAAAGCCAAACCGGATCGGACCCACGCCCCGCGGTGGATGGGCAGCGCCTTCAGCAAGCATGACGGCTCGGGGTTTGTGACCTTCATGGGTGCGGAGAACATCTGGGTCCCGATGGAACACCACGAGTATTCCGACACGGCTACCATCGGAAATCCGTTAAGGGCCAGCAAAGAAAAAGGCGAGAAATACTTTGAGATCGCCGGGGAAGCTCTGGCCAAGTTCCTGGAAGAAGTCAAGAAATTCAACATCGTGGTACCGGATGAAAAGAGGCTGTTTACCAATAGGGCTTGAGCCACACACATCACATGAAGTTCGAGGAGCATGCGGCATGGGAAGATTACAAGATCGAGCGGCGCTGGTAACGGGCTCGGCCCAGGGGATGGGGTTCGCTATTGCCCGGTGTCTACTAAAAGAGGGCGCCAAGGTCATGATCAACGACATCAACCAAGAGGGGATTGACCGCGCTGTTGAGGAGCTGAGTAGGGACTTCCCTGGTCGTGTCATGGGGAAAAAGGCTGATGTAACCAAGAAGCCGGAAGTCCAGGCGATGATTGAAGAGCTCTGCCGCAAGTGGGGTACGATCGATATCCTAGTCAACAACGCTGGTGGCGCCCTGCACACCCCGTACAGACTCGAGGAGATCGAGGAGAAACACTGGGACCTTGTTTTGAATGTCAACCTAAAAGGGACCTTCTTCACCTGCCAGTGCGCCATCCCCATCATGGCCAAAGCGGGCAAAGGCGCCATTGTCAACATGGCGGCCTTGGCTGGTCATTGGCGGGCATCGTTGGCCGGTGTTCAGTATACGGCGGCCAAGGCAGGCGTGGAAGGGCTAACCCGCCAGCTGGCATACGACTGGGGCCCAAAGGGCATCAGGGTAAACGCGGTCGCTCCCACGGTGACAATTACGGGTGAGAGGGTCAAGTCACTTTGGGACGACAAACCTGAAGAGGAGAGGGACAGAATCGTCTCACAGATCCCGCTGAGGCGGCTGAGTACTCCTGAAGAAATCGGTAATGCGGTAGTGTTCTTGGCGTCTGACGAAGCCAGCTACATTACGGGCATTACTCTGGACGTATGCGGCGGGCGTTATCTGAGGTGAGAGCGTCAGGTTCGGCGTTCGCCTGATTCGGTGGCAGTGTCAGCCCGGACCCGGATGGCGCGCACCTTGTTTGGGAGTGGTTCGTACATCTTCCTGGTGGCAAGGGTTTGGGGCACCTCCGGCAGCTCAGCAAAAAGTGTGAAAGTCATTGCGCAACTGGGAGTGGCAACGGTAACAGTAGGTGTAACAGTAGGTGTTGGTGATGATCCATCTTGCCGGAGGTGTCCCAAAAGAGTAGCCGAGCTTACATCGAAGCGTCCGTGACGGGACTCAGCACGTCCGTGGCGACACGCGCGGGGGCTGGCATGTGCGGAGCAGGCTATTGAGGTGTGGTCGTCTGCAGGTTGCGGCTGCGACAGCAAGCAGCGGTCGTCGGTCGGCTTGCACGCGGCCAGCTTGAATGTGCGACCCGGCCCATATTGCCAATCAGTAATTCGTAAGAGGGATGGAAGATGGATCGAAAGAAGGGCTACGTGCTTCTTCCCCAGCCGATCGAGGAAGAGGCGCGGCAGATGTTGGAAGATGAAGGGCTGGAGGTAGTCGTGGCGCCAGACCCAAGCCCCGCTACCGTAGCCCCGCTCATGAAGGATGCTAGGGCGATAGTCCTTCGGACAGGGATCTTCCTCAACAGAGAGTTGCTGGCGTCGAGCGACGATCTATGGACCATATCGAGAACTGGCGGGGGAGTGGACAATGTCGACCTGAAGGCCGCCACCGAAAGGGGCATCATTGTCACTTCCAGCCTTGGTGTGAATGCCAGTACCGTAGCCGAACACACTCTCTCCTTGATCCTGGCCCTACTCAAGCATCTGTTCTTGATGGACCGAGAGGTTAGGAAGGGCAACTTCAAGATACGGTTTAAGAACTACCCCCGAGATGTACGAGGAAAGAAGCTGGGGATTGTAGGGTTCGGGAGGATCGGGCAAATTCTTGCGGAGTATTTCCATCCTCTGTCTCAGACCAAACTCTTCGCATATGATCCCTTCTTGCCCGAAGCGGTCAAGAGCGGTTTCAGCGGTACGGTTGACTTCGTGAGCTTGGAAGAGCTACTCCGGAGTTCCGACGTGGTTTCCGTTCACGTCCCTTTGAACGAACATACCAGGAACATGATCGCGTGGGAACAACTCCGCTTGATGAAGCCGCAAGCCTACATCGTAAACGTGTCTCGCGGCGGGGTCGTGAATGAGCAAGACCTCGTCAGGGCGTTGAGGGAAGGGGTCATCAGAGGGGCTGCACTGGATGTTTTCGAAAACGAACCTATCGAAGCCGGTAACCCATTGTTGGAAATGGACAACGTGATTCTCACCCCTCATACCGCCGCCCTCACCGAAGAGTGTGTGGTCAGGATGGCCACTGAGGCCGTCAGACGAGTGATTGACCTCTTCAATGGTTATGAACCGGATAAGGTCGCCAATCCCGAGGTCTTGCGGCTGGAAAAGTGGCGGCATCTCAAGAAAAGATAAGCAAAAGAGGGAAGGCAGATGGATATCCCCAAGAAGATGCTGGCGGCTCACTTGGTAGCGCGCGGACGGATTGAAGTCCTGGAGACTGACGTCCCGGTTCCGGGCCCTGACGAGGTACTTCTTCGGGTGGAGGCCTGCGGGATATGCGGCACTGACGTCGAGATAAGGGATCACGGTATGCCCGGAGAGCCACCCCTTCCTTTCATCATGGGCCATGAATATGCCGGTGTGGTGGCGCAGGTCGGCTCGACCGTAGATGAATTCAAGGTTGGAGACAGGGTTGCGGTGGAGGTCCATAAGGGGTGCGGCCGCTGTCACAACTGCATCATGGGAAAGTACACCGCCTGTCTGAATTTCGGCAACCGGAAGAAAGGACACGCCGCCAACGGGATGACCGCGAACGGCGGGTTTGCCGAGTACGCAGTAAACCACGTGAATACCCTCTACAAAATCCCAGATGAGATATCTTTCGAAGAGGCGGCCTTGATTACGACGGCCGGGTCGGCCTTCTACGCCATCGACGCCATGGGCGGCTACATTGCTGGCGATACGGTAGCCGTTATCGGCCCTGGGCCGATCGGTCTAGCTCTCGTTCAGGCGGCCAAAGCCCTTGGTGCGGAAAAGGTGATTCTTACCGGCACCCGTAAAGGCCGGCTTGAACTGGGTAAGCAAATGGGTGCTGATTATACCGTGAACATCAATGATGGGGAAGACCCGGTCGAAGTGGTCAAGGGGCTTACCAATGGGGTGGGAGCCGACGTCGTTTTCGACGCGGCCGGGGTCTCCTCCTCGCTTGAGTCCGCACTTGACCTGGCCAGGCCTGGAGGCGCCATCGTCATGGTGGCTTTCTACAAGGGCCCGGTCACCGTGAACATCTCCAAGGCCGTCGTACGTAATATCAATTTGTATACCGTGCGGGGCGAGGGGCGCCGTAACGTGAGACGGGCCCTCTCCATGGCCGCTCAGAAAAAGATAGATCTGAAGCCACTGATTACCCATGAGTTTGCGCTCAAAGACATTAATCGGGCTTTTGAGACGTATACGAAGCGGATCGACAACGCCATCAAGGTTATTGTTCATCCGCAGGAACAACGATGAAGATGCGGGGTGAGGTCGGGAAGGCAGTTTTTCGTTAGTGGTCATTCATTCCGTGCATGATTGAGGCCTCTAGTTCATTGTACAACTTGGACTGTTAGGAGTAACACCGGGCGACCTAAGTATGTTTTGAGAGGCATGTCCCGAGGTGGGCAAGGCTACGTCAGGTCATCGGCGCGGTGAACCAAGCTGTCTGCGGTGACGCTTCTAGGTGTTGGCCTGCGGACCGGCGCACCGGCAGCTGGTGGTCCGGGAGAGCCTGTCTGGGTCCTGCAGCCGTTCGCTTCATGTGCGTTTGGCTGCCGGGGAACGGTCCTTTGCGAATTACGGCTGTTGCGGCCGCGGAAGCAGGCGGCTCATCACCAGCCAAACTCGATGTGCGACCTGGCTTGTGTCCTCGCTCAATAACATACGGGGGGTGATAAGGTCAAAGACGCGCCCGGTCTTTTTGTGCCCGAATTCGAAACATGGAGGTAAGCAGGAAATGAGAATTCGTCACTTGTTTATGGCAATAGCGATCGTTACATTAGCGATTTGTCTTTCTACGGGAATGGTTGGTGCGGTGGAAAGATACGCCTACAGTGCCAGCAATCCTGGTGGGACCTGGTACACGATGATCGGGGGATTGATAAAGCTGCTCAATGAGAAGCTGCCGCCCGAAATCAGGGTTGACATGGTCGCCAGCGGCGGCTCGGTTCAGAATACCCGGAGGTTGGCTACGGGTGAGGCTGATCTCACAATGTCGTACTCCTCTCACCTATGGGAATGCTGGAATGGCAAGGGCATCATGGAAGGGCGCCCGAGCGACAGTCCTCGAATCATGTTCGAAATCTACCGTAGCGACCACTATTTCGTGACCTTGGCCAACAAGGGGATCAAGACCCTGGAAGATCTCGAGGGCAAGCGGGTCGTTCTGGGCTCGCCCGGCTCCGGTACCAGTGACAACTCCAGACTCACCCTGCGGACGCTCGGCATTAAAGCCATCGAGTCAGAACTGGCCTTCGACGAAGCCGCGCGGGCCTTGCAGGATGGAAAGGTCGACGCGATAGGAATGAGCGGGTCTCCGGCCGCGGGCGTAGTTGAACTGGCTGCCACCAGAGACATCTACATCATTCCCTTCACTGACGAGCAGTTGGACAAGATCATCGCGCAAGCGCCTTTCTTCTCCAAAGGGTATATGAAGGCGAATACATACAAGGGACAGACCAAAGACGTGCCCTGTTTCATGTTCAGCGTATATCAGGTTGCCAGCAAGTCCGTGCCCGAAGATGTCGTGTACCAGATGATGAAGATCATCTTCAGCCCGGAAGGCAAGAAGTACCTGGCCGACGTGCATCCCCAGTGGAAACCGATGGGTAACGACCCGGAGGCTGTCAAGCTGCTTGGTATACCTTATCATCCTGGCGCGGAACGTTTCTGGAAGGAACAACAGCGGTAGCCGTCCTCAGGGGAACAGGGAGTCTCACCCTGTTCCCCTTTTCAATTCTGGATGGCTGAGGGAAGCAGCTCTATGACGCTGACGCTTATTTGAGGCAGGGCTCATCGTCAGGAACAGGCAAGCAGAGGAGGCACGGAAATGCGTCAACTCGGCAACAATCTCAAGCTGCTGGTCAAGATTATCGCGGTCGCTTTTTCCGCGTTTTATCTCTATACTGCCGGCTTTGGGATCATTTCGAGCGAGACTCACCTTGGTGTTTACCTCTTGGTCACGTTTCTGCTCAGCATTCTCCTATATCCCGCTTCCAAGAGAAGGCCTCAAAGTAAGTTTCTGTATGCGTTGGACGTCATTCTAGTGGTGCTGGCATGTTCGTCCGTCATTTATTGGATGGTCGAGTACAAGGAATACGCGGCCCTGCGAGCGGGTTGGACCAACCAATGGGATCTCATCTTCGGCCTCATTGCGATCGTGATCTCCCTGGAAGTAACCCGTCGCGTGATGGGAAACGTCCTACCTATCATTGGCCTGATCATGCTCGGGCTGACCTATTTCGGTCCCTATTTACCCGGGATCTTAAGGCACGGCGGCATCCGCTTGTCTTCCATGGTTGAATACTTCTATTACACCAGTGGCATTTTCGGGACAATTGTCTCCACGTTTGCCACTTATATCGTTCCCTTCCTCATTTTCGGAGCGTTCTTGAAAGCTTCAGGCGCGGGTGACTTCTTCATCGAACTGGCCAGTTCGCTGACGGGCCATGTGGCCGGAGGACCCGCCTTGATTGCGGTGGGCGGCAGTGCGGTTTTCGGTAGTATTTCCGGGAGCGGAGTGGCGAATGTCGTCGCGACCGGGACCTTCACCATTCCGATGATGAAGAAAGTGGGTTATACTCCTGAGTTTGCCGGCGCGGTCGAGGCTGCCGCTTCCTCGGGCGGTCAGCTACTGCCTCCGATCATGGGCGCGGCCGCTTTCATCCTGGCAACTTTCACGGAACAGCCGTATTCTACCATTGTCTTGATTAGTTTTACGCCGGCTTTGATCTATTACTACTCCTTAGCCTTAATGGTCTATTTCAGGGCGAAAAGAAGAGGGCTTAGTGGTCTGAGCCGGTCGGAGCTGCCGGTTTTCTCCGAGGTAATGAAGAAGGGGTGGTACTACGCATTCACCATCGTGACCGTGGTGATCGTCATCGCCCTGGGTTATTCGGCCGCCGCGACAGCCTTCTGGGGTTCGGTGTTCGTCGTGGTGTGCAGCATGTTCCGAAAAGACACTAGGTTCACCTTCAAGAAGTTCCTGGCCGCGCTGGAGGATGCCGGCAGGAGTTCGCTGAGCGTGGGCGCGACCGCGGGGACCTTGGGGATCGTGATGGCGAGTCTGACCATGTCAGGCCTGGGCGTTAAGCTTTCGAGCTTGATTCTCTCTGTCGGACAGGGCAATCTGTTCCTGACTGTGGTCTTGACAGCCCTGATCGCGACAATCATAGGTATGGGCTTGCCGACGACCGCGTCCTATATTATCATGTCCATTTTGGCGGCTCCTTCGTTGATCCAGCTCGGAGTCAATCCAGTGTATGCGCATATGGTCTGCATGTGGTTCTCGGTCATCTCCAATATCACGCCTCCTGTATGCGTGGCCGCCTTTGCTGCTGCCAGCATCTCTGGGGGCAATCCGATGAAAACCGGTCTCCACGCGGTCCCGCTCGGGATCTACATGTACATCCTGCCGTTCTTGTTCATCTACCGTCCGCAGGTCTTTGTCTATGGACACCCGTTCGTCAGTAGTCTTGAGATAGTGGTCACCCTCCTCATCGCTACAGTCGCCTTTGCCGCGGGCTTCCAGGGCTGGCTCTTCCGTAATCTGCGCATTTGGGAGCGGGCAGTCTGTTTCGCGGCTATTCCTCTCATGCTGCACACGGGTTGGTTGACGGATCTCGTCGGCGCGGTTGTCATCTTGGTGATGACCTTGTACACCTTCACGAGTTCAAAGCAAGTCGGCAGGGCGGTTGCCGCGTAGTCGACCGGCTAAAGCGACCTGGCTGAAGCAACCAAGTTGAGGTAGGCCGGTTCGAACAGGCGGGTTGGAGTGAACCGGCTGGAACACGTCAGGACCGAAGGAAGGGGGTACTGAGATGAAGACTGTCACCTTGGAGAAGTTGCCACTGGTCAAGATCGAAAACCGCAAAGGACTCTATCACCGGAATATCATCGACAAGAGTGTGGGAGCCAAGAACTTCACTCTTCACTTCGCCAAGATGGAAGAGGGCGGGTTCGGTGTCTCACACAGCCATGCCGTCTCGGAGCACTTTCTGTTGGTGGTCTCGGGAGAACTCGAAGTGCGCAATGAAAAGGAAACGCACAGAGTCCCCGCGGGGACGGGCATCTTGATCTATCCGGGTGAGGCTCACGAAGTGATCAATGTGAACCACGGGCCGACCGAGTATTTCGTGGTATACAGCCCTCCGAATGAATGAGGAGCCTGGCCAGCGCGGGCGCACGAACCGTCACGTGGCGCAGTCTACGTCGGGGGTGGAGTGTTCGGGGCTGCGAGGGCATATGGTCACGATGGATGGGCGTTGCCGGCTGTCAGATCGGAGTCTGAGGACCTACCTGATGACGAGAACCGCAATGCGACATTACGAGGACGGCAATGCGACTCCGGTGAAGAATCCTTGGCGGACTTGGGGGAACCCGAGTTCGACAAGGCTTGGGCGTACAAAGGGGCTGAAGTGCGGTGGGTGAGGGCGGCGGGCGCTCCGGCCCCTTCGCTTCGGTTCCTTGCGCGTACTTTGGCGAAGGCAAAATCGACTGTCCCAACTTCGACCTCCCGTGATCATCTAGGTGCCGAAGTTGGGACTGGGTTCTCGCCTTTCGGGAGCGCCAGCCGAATCCCGTTCCATCAAGTTCGCATGTCCGGCGGCTGCGGTGGCGAGGGCGCGGATGCGGAAGACTCCGGCCGGGTCGAGTAATTCAACACCAAAGCTTCCGGGATGGCACCCCGTCTGTCGCCCTTACAGTTGATGTAACGCTTCGCCATCAGTGTTTCGATTCGAAATCCGCTGTAAAGATCGTGGATGAGAGGGGAATCGGAATTGCTAAGCATTACGTAGCAACCCTTTCTGTCGAGCTCCCGGAACACAGCTACGAGGCGCCTTTGCTCCCTCTCGTCGAACGCGTCGGCAGTGTAGCTGGTGAAGTTCGATGTATCGCTAATTGGCTGATAAGGGGGGTCGAAGTACACGAAGTCTCCCGGCTTGGCCTGGTCAAGAACTATCTCAAAATCTGCGACTCTCACGTCCGCGTCTTGGAGCGCTTTGCTTGCCAAACGCAGCTGGCATTCATCCGCATATACGGGATTCTTGTAACGGCCAAAGGGAACATTGAACCTGCCCTGCTTATTAACCCTGTACAGCCCATTGTAGCACGTCTTGTTGAGATAGATAAACCTTGACGCTCTCTCCACCGGGTCCAAGCTCTCTGGGTCGAGCGCGCGGATTCGATAGTAATACTCAGCCGTGTTCTCATGTCTCTTGAGACTCTGTAGCAGGTTGTCGCAGTCGCTCTTGACGACGAGGAACGCGTTTATCAGTTCTTCATTGAGATCGGATAGGTAAGCCTTCTGCGGACACAGGTAAAAGAACAGCGCGCCTCCGCCGACGAAGGGCTCGTGGTAGGCCGAATACGTCCCGGGCATGTAAGCGGCTAGGTGTTCCACCAACTGCCCTTTGCCCCCTGCCCACTTCACAAAGGGTTTCGGGCGGATGATCTCGTTTGCGTCAGTTGCGCGTATCATGTCCGATTACTCCAGGTCGGGCCGCATTCCAGCTCAGCGCCTCCGGGGAAAAGGGAACCGCGATTCTCTCATCGGACAGTGCTGGTCACCGGACTTGCGCCCGCACAATTCTCCATTCCTACGTGCTAGATTCTACATTGTGACCCGCCAACCCTCTCTCCTTGCATCAATGCGTGAACCTGCAACTCGAGACGTGCCTGGGACTGCCTTGCCCCACGCTCGACCTCATAGCCGTCTCACTCCTGCGAAGGCTGCTTGCGGTCGTCTCTCACGCACCAAGGAACTGCCTACGATAATACTCGTGCAGCTCGGCGTCGGACCGAAACTTCGGAGGGTTACCCTCCACGTTCGGTCTCACCTTTCGGTCGTACTCCTGCACTGTGAGCACACGGAAGACTGCAAACGTCAATCGAAAAGACATAATGGAAGGGCCGGCCCCTGCTTCGCGGTTCGTAGGTTATACTGGAGATAAGATCCACCAGCACAGAGCTACAAGCGAAGGAGGCCGGCACCATGAA
>JBLNCC010000062.1:0-2606 GCA_050260395.1 Betaproteobacteria bacterium | reverse complement strand
TCCCACGTCCAGAAAATCCTGGTCCAGGTGGAGGAACGCGCGATGGCTTGGCGAATAACACCAAAATCAATCCGGTGACTCACCTGGCCCTGGCTCAGTGTGTGCCAGGATAGCTCATCAGGAGGAAAGGAGGCGAGTAGCGGCCATACCTGGGTTTTCAACTGCGTGCAAGGGGAAGAGGGGGCGACGTACTCGCGTCGCCGGAACAGGGATGCGATAGCTGGCAACAACACGAGGACTTGAGGAGATGAGAACCATGGTAGGACGGCAGCGTCGCTATGCAGCATTGGTTGGGGCTTTCTCGTTGGTTCTGCTTGCGTTCACACTGGTGATCGGCGCGGGCACGCGGGCGACAGCAGGACCTCCCCTTCCGAAAGACGTCAAGACGGACGATAGGGACTCCGAAGCCATAGCGAGAGTGATCGAGGCCAGAGTGCTCCTTCCAGCAAATGACGGCTCCTTTAAGCCGGACGAGACGATCAGCCGGGCTGATTTCGCGGTGGCCCTCGCGAAAGCGCGGAAGATCGAGCCCACGAAACCCGGTTCGGCCACGTTCACTGACCTCCCCCCGAGCAACTACGCCTATCCCTACGTCGAAGCGCTGGTGAAACGCGGAGTAATCCCAATGGCATCGAACAAGAAGTTTGTTCCATCCGAGCCTATAAAGCGCGCGGACCTCGCCGTGTGGATGATCAACGCCCTCGGGCTTTCCAAGGACGCCGCGAAAATCAAGGAACCAATCCTCCTTGCGAACGACGAGGACAGAGTCCCCGCGTACGCCATAGGAGCAATGACCCTGGCCTACAGGTCCGATCGCCAGCTACTGGGGTACAGGTACGGGCGACTGTCCGCTCCCCTCGCCGGCGCGACGAGGCGTGAGGCCGCCAAAGCTCTGTACATGATGATGTACCCGCCCAAGCGCGGCGGCACCATCGTTACAGCGTTCGCAGCCGAGCCGGCCGGCTTCAACACGCTCGTTACATCATCGGGAGCCACCTGGACCATAGACAACATCATAGGCGATGGCAACGTTATCACCGACGAGAACGGTTTCTATTTCCCCCGCATGATAAAACGGCTCCCTTCCGTCGAGAACGGGCTCATCAAGGTGAAACCCGACGGCAAGATGGAAGTCACTTTTGAGCTCCGCAGGGGCATGAAGTGGCACGACGGTGTCGAGATCACGGCCGAAGACCCGCTCTTCCAACTCAAGGTCATGCAGGACTCAAACGTGCCGATCGCTTCAAACTACTTTGAGAAAATGGTTACCAAGGCCGAGCTGATCGATAGGTATACTTTCAAGATACACCTCGACAAGGTCCAGAGCAACGCGCGCCTCGGCTCGTCGGTGTACGGGTACTACTATGGCTGGTTCCAGCTCCCGAAGCACGTGTTCGAGCCGCTGTATGAGCAGGCGAAGAAGACCGGGGATTGGAACAAGTTTGTCCAGGAGGTCAACAATAACCCCATAATGGCGGGGCCTTACAGGTTCAAGGAGTACAAACAAGGCGAGTACGTGCTCCTCGAGGCCTTCGACGGCTATTACATGGGTAGACCCAACATAGACAAGATCATGATAAAGATCATTCCCGACTCGAGCGTCATCAACGCTGCCGTGCTCCGGGGCGACATAGACTTCGGCAGGTACACGCTGGAGCTTCGGGATGCGCTCAAGCTCGCGAAGGAGCACGGTGGCGAATTCAGCGTGACCTTCACGCCTACTGTCGCATACGACTCCATAGCCCTCAATTTCTGGGATCCGAACGACCTTTCCAAACCTCACCCCGCGTTCTCGGACGTGAGGGTCCGGCAGGCGATCCTCTACGCCATCAACCGCACAGCGATAAACTCGGTGGTATACTCGGGCAAAGCGCAAGTGGCAAACGCATGGATCACACCGCTTCACGCCATGCGCGACGCCCTCGCCGATCCGCGGGTAAACAAGTACCCATACGACCCCGCGAAAGCCAAGGTCCTTCTCGCCGAGGCCGGATGGAAACCCGGACCTGACGGGATACTCCAGAAAGACGGGGTAAAGTTCAAGTTCACTTTGCTGGGGATAGCAGGAATGAACGAAATCGAGATGTCCGAGCAACTCGTTCAGAAGATGCTCAGAGATGTAGGCATCGCTATCGATATCGATAACAAGCCCGCGCGCGTCCTCATCGGTGAGCTTGCCCCGCACCGCAAGTTCGACATGTGCTGGATGAGCTGGGGCTATGGCGTCTCCGACGAAGCCGCAGATTACTGGAGCTCGTCAGGCATACCGTCCGAAGCGAACGCATGGAGCGGCACGAACCAGTGTGGGTGGTCCAACCCGGAGAACGACAGGCTGGTAGCCGAAGCAGCCGCGACGCTCGACCCCACCAAGAAGAAGGACCTCTTCGCGCGGCACCTTGCCCTCTGGACGGAGGAGCTTCCGCACATCCCGCTCCTCTCGCCACCAGCCAACCACTTCGCGAAGAAGACCATAAAGAACTTCAGTTCGGGCTACGACAACGGCCTCGGCTGGGCGATCTACAACTGGTATCTCGAGCAGTAACCCTCGAGGAAGACCGTTCGCGGTGGACACACGAGAGGCAGACATTCAAAGCGCTGACGTCGGG